>DATCCB010000034.1:0-28152 GCA_036511515.1 Caulobacteraceae bacterium
CCGCCTAAGCCCGCTCGGCGGCCAGCCTGTGGATTTGTGGACGAGCCTACGTCTCGACCACAATCCCACAGGCACAGCTACAACCAAGAAGCGGACATTTGATGTGCTACGAAAGGCGGACATCTTCATTTGCTATCGACAGGCGCGGTCGGCGCCGTGTGGGCCTTAGCTGCCAGCAGGTCGAGGCGCGCCTTTTCGAAATCGTGGCGGACCACGGGGCCGTCATCGCCGAACTCCATGACCACGTCGTCGCCGGCGCTGACCGCCGGCCAGGGGACTCCGCCGGCGCTGCCTGGCTCGCCGCTGCTAGCGAACGCGACCCAATAGGCGATCATCGCGTCGGCGAGCTTGCGGTCCTCTGGCGTCGCCGCCGGAATTTCCATGAAGCCGAGCGTCAGGTCATGGTCTGGCAGGTTGTCGAACACGTAGGCGACTTCCCCGCCGTGCGGGGCGCCCGGGGTCTTGCCGCGAAGGACGGCCGGCACGTGGCTGAAGCGATAGACGAACACGGGCTCTCCAGCCCGGGTCATCTGGCGGGCGAGGAAGCGATCCGGCTCGGTGATCATGCTGTCGGTGGTCAGGTCCATGGCCGTCTTCACCAGGTCGCCGGACGCGCCCCACAAAGCCATGACCTTGGCGCGATCTGGCCCCGCGCGCTTCAGGGTCGCTTCGGGGTCCTTGGCGATGGCGGGGATCAGGCTGGCCTCCCAGCTGTTGCCGCCCTCCAGCATCGGAATCTTGATCTCACGGCCGGCCGCGAAGGCCGCCGCAATGGTTTCGGTGACCAGCCGCCCATCGATCATCGGCGCGGGAATGGTCGGGTCTGAAAGGCCGCTGATCGGCGCGTTCAGCTTCTCCGCCGGCAGGGCGCGCAGGGCCGCCAGCGCGGCGGCGTCGTCGCCCTTGACGCCGAGGCCGCGGGCGACGCCGGTTCCGATCGCCTCGGCCGAGCGGGCGCCGCCGCGGACCGGCGCGGCCTCCACGCGGCCAAAGCGGGACTCGGCGATGGCCTTGGAGAAGAGACCCCCGCCCATCGGGCTGGTGAGCAGATAGTTGACCGAAATGGCGCCGGCGCTTTCCCCGAAGACGGTGACGTTGGCCGGGTCGCCGCCGAACGCGGCGATGTTGGCCTTCACCCATTGAAGCGCGGCGATCTGGTCCATCAGGCCATAGTTGCCAAGCAGTCCCCCCGGCTCCGCGCGGGTCAGGGCCGGGTGCGCGAAAAAGCCGATGCGGCCCAGGCGATAGTTGATCGTCACCAGCACAACGCCGCGTTCAGCGAAGTGGCCGCCGTCATAGAAGGGCGTGGCGCCCGAGCCGAAGACAAAGACGCCGCCGTGGATCCATACCATCACCGGCATTTTCGAAGACGGCGTGCGGCCCGCGGGGGTCCAGATGTTCAGGCTCAGGCAGTCTTCGCTCATCGGCGTCGTCGAGCCGGGCCGCGCCGGCTGGATGCACTGCGGCCCGTAGGCGTCGGCCTTGCGCACCCCGCTCCATGCCTCTGGTGCAGCCGGGGGCCGCCAGCGCAACGGCCCGATCGGCGGCGCGGCGTAGGGTATGTCCTTGAAGCTCGTCACCACCCCTAAGGTCACGCCCTGCAGGGCGCCTTGCGAGAGGGTCACCCGATCGTCCGCGCTTGCGGCGCCTGCCGCCAGCGCAAGGCAGGCCCCCAGAGCCGCCGCCAACCGCATCCCCATCCCCGCCTCCCGCGCCTTGCCGCTCACCCGCGAACGAGTCGGGCTCAGCTTGCCTTCGTTGGCGCCAAAACGCCACCGGCCGGATGCGGCCGGCCGACGCGCCTCAATGGTTGAGCAGGGTCTGGGAGATCCGGAAGGCGGCTGGCAGGATCAGCACCCCGAGCAGGCAGGGGAAAATGAACAGGATCAGCGGGATCATCAGCTTGGCCGGCAAGGCCATGGCCTTTTCCTCGGCCCGCAGCATGCGCTTGGCGCGCATGTCTTCAGAGAAGATGGCCAGGGTTTCTCCCAGGCTGGTGCCCATCTCCTCGGCCTGGCGCAGCATGGTCGCCAGGGACTTCGCCTCCTCGATGCCGAGGCGCTCGGCGAAGGCCCCCCAGGCCTCCTTGCGCGAGCGGCCGGCGCGCAGTTCGAGGGTCAGGAACTTCAGGTGCTCGGCCAGATGTGGATAGCGCCTGACCAGCTCGTCGGTGACCCGGCTGACCGCCGCATCGAGGCTCAGGCCCGCCTGGACGGAAGCGACCAGCAGGTCCAGCAGGTCTGGGAAGCCGTCGCGGTATTCGCGTTCGCGCTTGGCGCGGCGCGCCTTGATTACCTGGTCTGGGCCGAGCATCGCCGCGACGGCGAAGGCGCCGGCCATGGCCACCGCACCCATGCCGCCAGCCCCGCTGAGGGCCCAGGGGATCAAGGCGGCAGTGGCGGCGATCGCCGCGATCATGGCGACCGCGCGGGCGCCCAGATAGACGGTCACCGCCTCGCGATTGAAAAACCCGGCCTGGACAAGGCGGCTGCGCAGGGCGGAAAGCTGGGCCGGATCCTTGATGGCCACGCGGTCGCCAAGGCGGCGCATGCCCCTCACCACTCCGGCCACGGCGCCGGCGCCCGGCGGCGGGCCCATGGCCGGCCTGCCGGCGATCATGGCGTCCCCGCCCAGCCGAGCGCGACGGCGGGTTCCGGCGGCGGCGCTGCGCAGGATGACAAACCCCGCCCCGCCGACCCCGGTGACGATCAGAGCGGCGGACGCGAAAGTCAGAACGGTCTGCAGAAGGCCCGTGTCCATGGCGCGCCTAAATCCTCATATCGATCATTTTGCGCATCACCAGATTGCCCAGGAACATCCAGCCCCCGAGGATGGCCAGCCCCATCCGCACCGGCCGCTCATTGATCACGTCGCCATAAAAATGCGGGCTGGCGAAGGTCAGAAGCACCAGAACGCAGATCGGCGCCGCGGTGAGAATGATCGCCGAGGCGCGGCCCTCCGATGAGGCCGCCTTGATCTTCAGGCGCATCTTCTGGCGTTCCCGAACCGTTCGGGCCAGCATCTTCAGAAGCCCGGTGAGATTGCCGCCGGCCCGCTCCTGCAGGCGAATGGTGGCGGCGAAGAGGTCGATGTCGGCGTGGCGGCAGCGTTCGGCGATGCGGGCCACGGCCTGCTCCAAGGTCGCGCCATAGGCGATCTCATCGCCAGCCATGCCGAATTCGGAGCCGATGGGATCGGGCATCTCGCGACCGACCAGGGCGACGGCCGTGGGAACCGGGTGGCCCGTCTCGAGGCTGCGGACGATCACCTCAAGGGCGTTGGGCAGTTGCAGGCCAAGTTTCTTGGCCCGGTCGCCAGCCTTGAATTTCAGATAGAAGATGGGGACCATCACCGCCATGGCGGCGCCACCCGCCAGCGCCACCGGCGGGCTATGGGAGACCGCGAACACGGCGACGCCGGCGCCAATGCCGACAGCGGCGATCATCATCGCCCATCGCCTGGCCTGGAAGGGAACGCCCGAGCGGATGATCAGGTCCGACAGCCATTGCCAAGAGATGATCCGCTCGCCGCCCTCGTTGAGTCCACGCTGTTTGCGCAGCTCGACCACCAGGTCGCCGAGCGAGCCGGTGCGTTCGGCCACCGCCAGGCGGCGATTGACCGCCAGCTTGTTCTTGCCGACGCTGAACAGGCCATGGATCGCCTGGCCGACCGAGAACACGGCGGCGAACACCAGCACCAGAAAGGCCAGGCGCGGGTCGACGTTGAGGTGAAAGCCGGCCATCGCGCGTTCAGCCGAGCGGCCGGCCGGGATCGAAGTTGGCGGTATCGTAGCGGATGCCGCGCCGGAGCATTTCGTCCATGCTCTTGGGGCGAAGGCCGGTGGCGCGAAACTCGCCCTGTACCGTTCCGTCGGCGTCGGTGGCGATGCGATGAAAGGCGAAGATTTCCTGCATCTGCACCACCTGGCCTTCCATGCCGGTGATCTCGGTGACGCTGGTCAGGCGCCGCTTGCCGTCGGAAAGGCGCATCACCTGAATGATCAACTGCACCGCCGAGCCGATCTGGCCGCGGATCGACTCCGGCGTCAGGGCCATGCCCGACATGGCGACCATCTGTTCTAGCCGGGTGATCGCGTCCCTTGGCGTATTGGCGTGGATGGTGGCCATCGAGCCTTCGTGGCCGGTGTTCATCGCCTGCAGCATGTCGAAGGCTTCCTCGCCCCGCACCTCGCCCAGGATCACCCGGTCGGGGCGCATGCGCAGCGCGTTCTTGACCAGTTCGCGCTGGCGGATCTCGCCCTTGCCCTCGATGTTGGGCGGACGGGTTTCCAGGCGCACGACGTGCGGCTGCTGAAGCTGCAGCTCTGCGGCGTCCTCGATGGTGATCAGCCGCTCCTTGACGCTGATGGCCGAGGAAAGCGCGTTGAGCAGGGTGGTCTTGCCAGATCCCGTCCCGCCCGAAATCACCGTCGAAATTCGCGAGCGCACGGCGCCGTGAAGAAATTCGGCCACGCACGCGGGCATGGCCCCAAACTCGACCAGCCGCTCGAGGTCGAATGGCTTTTTCGAAAATTTGCGGATCGAGACCGCCGCGCCGTCGATGGCCACCGGGGAGATGGCGGCGTTCACCCGGCTCCCGTCCGGCAGCCGAGCGTCGACCATCGGCTGGGATTCGTCGATCCGCCGGCCGACCTTGGCGACGATGCGGTTGACGATGCGTAAGAGATGCTCGTTGTCGCGAAACCGAACCGGGGTCGCTTCCAGTTCGCCGCGACGCTCGACGTAGACCTGGAACGGCCCGTTGATCAGGATGTCCGCAATCGACTCGTCCTGCAGCAGGGGTTCGATCGGCCCCAGGCCGACCATCTCGTCGAAAACCTCGTTGCTCAGGCGATCGAGTTCGGCGGCGTTGTAGGCCAGCCGCTCGCTGCGCGCGAAATCCCCGACCAGCTTGCGAACCTGGCGGCGAATTTCGCTATCTTCCATCTTTTCCAGCTTGGAAAGATCGATCTCGTCGATCAGCCAGGCGTGCAGCTTGAGGCGCATGTCCAGCAGACCGTCGCTGACCTGGGCCGCCGGCTGGGGCGCCGCGACAGGAGCGGCGGGTTCAACGTCGACCAGCGGCGTGGGCGCCGGGGCCGGGACGGCCTCGCGGCGGAAGGCAAAACGGCTCATCAGGCGACCTTCTTTGCGTGTGCGTCGGCCGGCGCCGCCAGGCGCTGCACCAGGACATCGATGTCGCGAACGATCTTCGACCGCGGTCTGTGCCTGGCGATCGAGCCGCCCAGGTTGGCGGACGTGGCCGCCGCCTCCCAGTCGGAAGTGATGCCGCCATCGGCCCTGCGCTGCAGCGCCTTTTCAGCTTCCGCCAGGGACGGGGCGGGGCCAAACACACGGGCCGCAACGCGATTGAGGATGATCCGCGGCCGCGCGCCGTCGGCCATGTCGGTTTCGATTTCGCAAGCCAGATCGCGGGCGGCCAGCAGCGCCGGCACGGTCAGCTCGGACACCACCAGGATTTCGTCAGAACCGGCGAGGACGTCCATCGTCCATGGCTGGTGATGGCGGGGCAGATCGACGACCACGAAATCATAGACTTGGCAGGCGACCTCGAGCACCCGGCAGACAGCCAGCGGCGCGATCTTGGTGTAGCCGCGGGAATCGCGCGGACAGGCGAGCAGGTCGAGGCCCGGAAACACCTTGACCGCGAAGGCTTCGAGCAACGCCGCGTCGATGCGTTCGGGCGCGCTCGAGGCCTCGGCCAGCTGCATGTTGGCGCTGGCGCCCAAATAGGCGCTCGCCGCCCCGCCGCTGAGATTGAGATCGACGAGGGCCACCCTCCGATCCTTGCCGTAGCGCTGGGCAAGGTTGGCGGCGACCTCGACGGCGACCGTGGTCGCTCCGCAGCCGCCCACGGCCCCGGTGACGCTCCAGCAACTGGAGCGACGGTGGGCCGGGACGACCGCCGACGCTTCGGCGAGGAGAGCAACGGCCGCGCGGGCCAGATCGGATGCGGCGAACGGCGCCTCGAGCACATCGCTCCTCGGCAGGCGCATCAGAGCCTTGATCAGCACTGTCGGCATGTGGCCGCCGGTGAGCAGCACCGCCGGGGGCGATGGGCGCCGGCCCAGTGTGTCGATCAGGCCGGCCAGCACGGCCGCCTCGGCCGCCTCGACATCGATGACGATCAGTTCCAGCGCCAGGTGCACGCCCTGAGCGAGGTCGAGGTCCGCGGCGGCGCCAACCTCGACCCTGGCGCCGGGCATCGCTTCGCTGGCGATCGGTCCCAGCCGCTGGCCAATGACCAGGACGTGGCGGCCTTCCAGATTGGGGTCACCCATCATGGCGGGCTCAGGGCTTGGCCGTGGCGACGACCTGCGGGGCCGGCGCGGTCTGCGCCGCCGGGGCGCCGTCGTAGCCCTTGCCAAGCAGGATCTGGTCGATCGGGCTTGGCTCGTCGACGCCTCTCAGCGGGTCGGGAAGCTGGGCCAGATGGTCGACCGGCGTGGTCAGGTGCGGGGTGACAATGATCACCAGCTCGGTCTCGTTGTGCTGCCAGTCCGAAGACTTGAACAGCGCCCCCAGCACCGGAACGTCGCCCAGCCACGGGACCTGACTGACCGAGCGGATCATGTCCTTCTGGAACAGGCCGGCGATGGCGAAGCTCTGGCCATCGCGCAGCTCGACCGACGTGGCCGCGCGGCGTTCGGTGATCGCCGGGACCTTGAAGCCTTGCAGGGTGACGCCGTTGGCGGGATCGAGCTGGCTGACCTCGGGGGCGATCTTCAGGCGGATCTCACCCGAATCCTGCACGGTGGGAACGACGTTGAGCTTCACGCCGAAGGTGCGGAACTCGATGGTCACGCCGTTGTTGCCGTTGGGGATCGGAAAGGGGAACTCGCCGCCGGCCAGAAAGCTGGCTTCCTCGCCGGACATGGCGACCAGATTGGGCTTGGCCAGCGTGTGAATGATGCCCTTGGTCTCCAGCGCGTCGAGGGTGGCGTTGATCGACACCGAGCCGATACGGCCCCCCACGTTAAGGGCGCCCTGAGGGGTGTTGTTGTTGAGCAGGCCGTTGCCGGTGTTCAGGGTGAATCCGGAGATGTTCTGGACGTTGAGATTGATGCCGAGATCCTTCAGCGCCGTGCGCGAGGCCTCGATGATCCGCACCTCGACCATCACCTGCTGGGCCATGCGGACGGTGAGCGCCGATTGCACCGCCTTGGGCGCATAGCGTTCGGCGATGGCGTCGGCCCTGGCGGCAACGTTGCTGGTCGAAACCTCTCCGGTCAGCAGAATGCCGCCGGCGAAATTGGCCGCCTTCACCGGCTCGCCCGGCAGGGCGGCGGCGAGATCGGTCTGCAGATTGTCGGTGTCATAGCCGACGCGGGCGTCGACGACCTGCGCCAGGTGGTGCTGGGCGTCATAGATGAGGATGTTGGTCACCCCGATCTGCTTGCCCCGAACATAAAAACTGCGGTCGGTGGTCGCCACCAGCTGCAGGGTGTCGGGCTGGGCGACGACGATCTCACTGGCCGGATAGTCGAGGTGAAACGCGGCCGACTTGTCCTTGGGCACCGAGATCGTACGGAGGCTGCCTTCATCGGCGGAAACCTGGGCTCGGGCCGGCGAGGCGGCGACCGCGCCGCCGAGGGCGACCGCGCAGGCGGCAAGGGTGAGGAAACGATGCATGGCGGAATTCTCCAGCGGTCGGGACTTTAGAGGCCGGACCGCAATTCGTAGGGAACATCGACGCTGGACTTGGTTTCGCCGTGGACGACGATGATCTCGTGATGGTCCATCGGAGGCGCGGCCCTGGGAGCGCGATGACGAACCTGGATCAGGACCGGTCTCGCGATAGCGGTAACCCCCCCGACGCCGGCGCCAAGGTCGCCGTTACCGACCGGGCGAACGACCGCGATATCGGTTGATCCGGTTCGCCGCAGCGCCAGAGAAAGCGTGCCGGCCTGGGCGGCCAGCGCCAGCTTCTCGGCGTCTTCGACCGAAACCTCCAGTGTCGCCGTGTGGGCGATGGCCGCCGCGGTCGACGTCGGATCGGCATTGAGATCCATGCCGAGAACCCGCACGTCCTGGATGACCACGTTGGAAACCAGACGCTTGCCGCCTCCCGCGGGCGCTCCGGCCAGTGTTGAGAGATCACGGGTCAGGACCACATCAATCCGGTCGCCGGGTAGGACATGGCCGCCGCCGCCGGCCACCTCGGTGACGCCGATGGTGAAGCCGCGCATGCCCTCAGAGATCACCGCGGCGAGGGTCGGCTTGGCGCCGCCGCCGCTCAGCTTGGTCGGCAGCACCGCCTCCCTGGCGGAGATCGGCACCAGCACCAGGGGCGCGCCGCCGGGCTGGGCGATGACCTGGGAGATTGTCGCGTACGCGCCTTGCGGCGCGGCGCTCAGCGGTACGCGCGTAACCTGCAGCCGGCCGGCATCGAGTTTGGTCCCATAGGGAATCTCCCCGCGCGCCACCACTACTGGCACCGTGGCTTCAGAGTTCGCGGTCACGCGATTTCCGTGCTGTGCCGACGACTGCGGCAGCCAGACCTTGGCCACCAGCAGGGCGCCGACGCCGAGCACCGCGGAGGCGCCCAGGCTGACGAGGGTCGCAGTTCGCATTTCGCCCACCCACTTTTTTTTATCGTTTTTTCGCGCCGTTTGCCGCGCGATTACGCCGGGACGATGCGCCGTCCGCTGTTTCACTGTCGTTAAGCGACAGGGTAAATTGGAGCTTACTTTCAGAGGCTTGGGCGCCGCCGCGTGGCCGGTCGCCAGCGGGGCCTTGACGGACGCGCGGCAAGGCAATCAATGGAGGGATTGTCCTACAGACGCCGACGAGGCGCGATTTTTTCAAGGAGCGCTGGCGATGCCGGAGCTATCGGAGCGCCTCATCGAGGCCGCCACAAAGGGCATGACCGCCAGCGTCTGGGCCAGCCATAAGCCGGACGCCGTCGCCATCTACGACCCGATTGGCGCGCGCACTTTCTTCGAGGTCAACGCCAACGCCAATCGCGTTGTCCGGCTGCTGCGCGCCAACGGCGTTCGCCAGGGCGACGCGGTGGCCCTGATGTGCAGCAACCGCGCCGAGTTCGTCGAGGTGCTCAGCGCCGCGCTGCGCGGCGGCTATCGGATCACGCCGGTGAACTGGCACCTGACCGTCGACGAGGTCGAGTACATCATCAACGATTGCGAGGCCAAGGCCCTGATCGCCGAGACGCGGTATCCCGCCGCGTTGCAGGCCAAGACCCCCGATGTCCGGATCAAGATATCGATCGGGGAGGATGCGCCGGGCTTCACGCCCTATGCCGCCGGCATCGCGCCGCTGGACGGCGCCGACATCGACGACCCGATTTTGGGCGGCGGCATGCTCTACACCTCGGGAACCACCGGCAGGCCCAAGGGCGTCTACCGCAGGAACAGTCCGGCGGTGCTGGTCCCGGGACCCGGCGCGCCCAACGATGTGCAGCTGTGCGCGGGACCCGCCTACCACGCCGCGCCGCTGGCCTTCGATGTCCGCTCGGCCATGGCCCAGGGCAATCCCCTGGTGTTTCTGGATCGCTGGGACAGCGAACACGTCCTGCGCACCATCGAGCGGTACAAGGTGACCCGCGCCCATCTGGTGCCGATCATGTTCCAGCGGCTCCTGGCCCTGCCCGAAGCGGTCAAGGCCAAGTACGATCTGACCAGCCTCAACTTCATCATCCACGGCGCCGCGCCCTGCCCGCCCGAGGTGAAGAAGGCGATGATCGACTGGTGGGGGCCGATCCTCAACGAATACTATGCCGGCTCCGAAGGCGGCGCGGGGTTCGTCATCACCTCGCAGGAGTGGCTCGCCAAGCCGGGTACGGTCGGCAAACTGCCGGCGCCGGGCGCCGCCAAGCTGGTCGATGAGGAAGGCGTCGAGATCACCGAGCCCAATCGCTCGGGGACCATCTACTTCAAGGTTTCGCCGATCGCGCCGTTCGAATATTTCAAGGACCCCGACAAGACCGCCGCGGCGCACAGGGGCGACTACTTCACCCTGGGGGACGTCGGCTATCTGGACGAGGACGACTATCTGTTCCTCACCGGGCGCACCGCCGAGTGCATCATCTCCGGCGGCGTCAACATCTACCCCCAGGAAATCGACAATGAGGTGATCAAGCACGCCAGCGTCGAGGACAGCTGCGCCATCGGGGTTCCCAACGATGAGTGGGGCGAAGAGGTCAAGGTGGTGGTCACCCTTCACCCCGGCCACCAGCCGAGCGAGACCCTCGGCGCCGACATACTGGCGTTCGCCCGGGGCCGTCTCGCGGGCTTCAAGGCGCCCCGTTCGATAGAGTTCGCCAGCGAACTGCCCCGCAGCCCGGCCGGCAAAATCCAGAGGGGCAAGGTCCGCGCCCCCTACTGGGCCGGCAGGGCGAGGCAGATTTAGGACTGCTCCCTCCCCTCATGGGGAGGGAGTGTCCGCATTTAGCCCCGCAAACCCAACCCATCGATCCGGGCGGTCACCGCCGCGTCCAGCGGGCCGGCCGCCTCGGCGGCGAGACACTGGCCCAGCTCTTCACGGTTCTTGACGCCCAGGATCACCGTATCGACCCCTGGCATGGAGAGGGCGTAACGATGCGCGAGGACCGCCGGGTCCTCGCCAAGCTCGCGGCAAAGTGCGCGGAACGGCGCGGCCCGATCGAAATCGCGGCGCTCTGCATGACCGTCCGGCAGATCGCGATCGATGCGGTCGGTCAGGGCGCCGGCCTGGACGGCGCGGATGCCCATGACGCCTATACCCCGCACCTTGGCCTCGGCGATGATCTCGTGGGGGCCTTCCGGCTCGGCGAAGTTCTTCATGCTCCCGGCGCTGTCGAGCAGATTGGTGATCGCCTGGACCGCCGCGGGCGGCGGGGTGTGGGCCATGGCCCGCAAGACGGTGGCCGGGACGCCGACGCCGGTGATCCCCCAGTGGCCGATCTTGCCCGATGTCCGCAAGGCTTCCATCGCCGGGATGAACTCTTCGGCATAGGTGCGCCAGCGGGTGGCGAAGACATCCTGTCGGTCGGGGCGAACTGCAAAGACATAATGGTCCGCGCACAGATTGGTGTGCAGAAAAAACAAATCAATATGGTCAAGCCGCATGGCGGCCAGGCTGGCCTCCAGCGACTGGGTGAGGCGCGAAGAGGTTTCACCGGGCGGCGGCGTGCCCAGGCGGCACTTGCTGGTGAACCGCACCTGAGGCGGCGGCGCTCCTTGGAAGGTCTCCCCAATGATCTGTTCGCAGTTTCGATAGAGCGGCGCGGTGTCGATGAAGGTAATGCCTTTGTCGACGGCCATGCGAACCGTGGCCATCGCTTCTTCGCGGCTGGTGGCGCCCCAGCCCTGGCCGATTCCGCCACCGCCCAGGGTGAGGCGGCTGACGTTTTGGACCGGACCCAGGTCCCCCGTCTTCATCGCCTCAGGCCACGGATGCTATGGCCCGGGCGACCTTGGCCGGCTGCTCGAGGATCACCATGTGACCGGCCTTAGGCACGCTGACCAGCGTCGAGCCGGCGATGGCGGATTGGAACGCGGGGCCGTAAGCCGGCGGTATCATCCTGTCGCTCGCCCCCCAGACGATCACCGTCTTTGCCTTGACCCGATAGAGCCGCTCGGCGAGCCCCCGCTCCGGCACCGGGAACAGGATCTTCCCGGCCATGCCCATCTGGCGGGCATTGCGGACCAGATAGTCCTGGAGGAATTTCGGATCGCTGATGTCGAGGCCCGAGGTCATCAGCTTCGCCCCCGCCTCGGGATCGTGGAACAGGAATTTGGGCAGCTCGAAAGGCAGCAGGGAAAACATATCCGGGATCGGCGTGTCATCGAGCCACAGGCCGGCGGGGCAGATCAGCACCAGGCGTGAGACATCGTTGGGCGCCAGCGCCGCCATTTCCGCCGCGATCATCCCGCCCATCGAGTGGCCGACGAGGATCGGGTTCTTCAGGCCCAGGGCTTCGACGACATCCCAGCCGTGCAGGGTGAAGTCGAGCATGTCGCGCAGGGTGGCGCATTCGGCGGCGTCGCCGTAGCCCGGCAGGAACGGCGCGTGGACGTGGTAGGTCTTGGCGAGCTCCGCCAACAGCGGGTCGCCGTCGGTCATGCCGCCCGCGCCATGCAGGTATACCAGCGGCTCGCCGGCGCCGCCCTCGAGATAACGAACGGTCGCATGGCGTGTTTCCACGGTCTTTGATTGCATCGCGCTCACGCCCGTCTACTCGGCCGGGACAGTGGCGCGCGGCGTCGCGCCCGGCGCGGTGGTCGGCGCGGCCGGAAGGGAGCCCGGGACCGCGCGGTCGGCGATCGGATGGCACCAGAAGCGCTCGTCGCTCTCCCACTCCGGGAACAGGCCGCGCAGCTTCGGCATCACCTTCTCGGCGAACAGCTTGGAGGAATACATGCACTTCTCGGCCGGCATGTCGCCCACGTGCATCAGGCAGAAGATGTTGCCGACGTTGAGGCCCTTGATCAGCTCTTCCATGCGCTGGCGCACGGTCTCTGGGGACCCGGCGATGACGTGGCCGCCTTCGGTCAGGTCCTTCCAGGTCAGCTCGCCAAAGCCCCTGGGCGGCGCATATTGCGAGAGCGCCCCGGCCTGGATGGTCTTGATCGTCCGATAGCCCGGCGCGTCGGCGAAGCCAGGGTAGACGTGCAGGCACCGGTTATAGAAATAATGGATATGCGGCCAATAGAGCCGCTCGGCTTCCTCGTCGGTCTCGGCCACGCAGATGGTCTGGGCGAAACCGGCGCGATAGGGCGACTTGTCCGGCGCGCCCCGCTCCTCCACCCGGTTCCAGTAGCCCTGCAGCAGCGCCTTGGCTCTCAGATAGCCGGTGAAGCTGAGGTACGAATAGGAATAGGTGTTGTCGATGCAGAAGTCATAGGTCTCGACCGAACCGCCGCCTGGAATGTGCACCGGCGGATGCGGTTGTTGGATGGGCCTTGGCCAGATGTTGACGTGCCGAAGCTTGTTGTAGCGGCCATTGAAGGCGAAGGGATCGCGCTCGGTCCAGGCGCGGATGATCAGTTCGTGGGCCTCGGCATATTTCTCCCGGGTGAGCGCCGGTATCTGGCCGTAGCAATAGTTGGTGTCCATCGAGGTGCCGACCGGAAAACCGGCCACCAGCCGACCGCCGGAGATGCAGTCGAGCATGGCGAATTCCTCGGCCACGCGAACCGGCGGATTGTAGAGGGCGATGGAGTTGCCCAGCACGACGATGGCGGCGTTCTTGGTCCGGCGCGCGAGGCCGGCGGCGATGATGTTGGGCGACGGCATGATGCCATAGCCGTTCTGGTGATGCTCGTTCACGCCAATGCCGTCGAAGCCCAGCGTGTCGGCGTATTCCAAGAGGTCCATGTAGGTGTTGTAGACCGCGTTGCTTTTCACCGGATCGAACAGGCGCTGGTCGATATCGACCCAGACCGAATGGTTTTTCTCGCGAAAATCGTCCGGCAGAAACGGCCACGGCATCAGGTTGAACCAGGTGAATTTCATCGTCGGCTATCCTTCCATCCCGCGCCGCCGTCCCGCTTCCTGATCGGCGTTCACTGTCGGATGGACCGTAAGACAGGAAGGATGAGGCGCGCAATGCTCGCCGTCGGCGCGGATTTGCAAAACCGGTGCATGACGCGGCGGCGATCCTGGGTTATGGCGCACCCTCGACGAAACCTTAAGAGGCCGCCGCTTGACCGATCCGTTCTCGCCCTTGTCTCTCGCCCGCGGACCGGCGTGGAAGAACCGTTTGATGCTGGCCCCGCTGACCAATCTTCAGAGCTACCCGGACGGGCGGCTCTCAGACGACGAGTTTCGCTGGCTGACCATGCGCGCGGAGGGCGGCTTTGGCCTGGTGATGACCTGCGCATCGCATGTGCAGCGTCAGGGTCAGGGGTTCCCGGGTCAGCTTGGGGTCTATAGCGACGACCACCTCCCCGGCCTGACGCGGCTGGCGGCGGCGATCAAGGCGCAGGGCGCCGTCGCGTCCCTGCAGCTCCACCATGCGGGCATCCGATCGCCGCGCGAGCTGATCGGTGAAACGCCGGTCGGCCCATCCGACGACGCGGAGACCTGCGCCCGGGCCCTGACAACCGCAGAGGTCGAAACGCTGATCGACGACTTCGTCGCCGCGGCGGCGCGCGCCCAAAAGGCCGGTTTCGATGGCGTCGAGATCCACGGCGCGCATGGCTACATTCTGTGTGCGTTCCTGTCGCCGCAGACCAACCGCCGCACAGACGCTTACGGAGGCTCGCCCGAAAACCGCGCGCGGGTCGTCAGGCAGATCATCGCCGGCATCCGCGCGCGCTGCCGCCCGGATTTCCAGCTTGGCCTGCGCCTGTCGCCCGAGCGCTTCGGACTGGTCATGGGAGAAATTCGCGACCTGGCGGCGGATCTCCTGCTTTCTGGCGATCTCGACTTCCTCGACATGTCGCTGTGGGATGCCTTCAAGGCCCCGGTCGACGACGCCTTCGCCGCCCGTCCGCTGATCGATTGGTTCACCGACCTGCCCCGCGGCGCCACGCGCCTGGGGGCGGCCGGCAAGATCACGAGCGCTCAGACTGTGCGCCGCCTCCTGGGTCACGGCGCCGACTTTGCGATCATCGGCCGCGCGGCGGTGCTGCACCACGACTTCCCCGCGCGCGTGGCCGCCGACGCCGATTTCCAGCCTATCGCCCTGCCCGTCAGCCGCGATCATTTGCGTCGCGAGGGGCTGGGCCCCGCCTTCGTCGAATACATGAACGGCTGGAAGGGCTTTGTAGCCGAGGAGGCGGAGGCGGCCGCGTGAACGCATACAGGATCGGCGTCATCGGCCTTGGCCAGAGGATCGCCCACGTTCTTGGCGCGATGAAGGAGGTGGGTTGGCCGCTGGACCTCGCCGGCTATTCCGATCCCTCTCCGGTTGGCCTGTCGATCCTTCGGGAAGCGGCAATCGCTCCCGGACGCGCCTATGCGGACGAAACCGCCCTTCTCGCCGACGGTCCCTTCGACCTTGTGATGATGGGCGCCCCCAACCACCTCCATTTCCAGCATCTTACCGCCGCTCTCAGCGCTGGCTTTCCGATCTTCGCGGAAAAACCCATCGTGCGGACAGAGGACGAGTCGTTCGCCCTGGCCAGGATGCTTGCCGCCCGGGCGCAAGCGCCGCTCTACATCGGCCTGGTCATGCGCTCGATGCCGATCGTGCGCGAAGTCATCGCCCGCGTGGACGCCGGCGAACTGGGCGAACTGATATCGATGGACGCCACAGAGCATCTGCATCCCGAACACGGCGCCTATCTGGCGCGCAACTGGCGACGCAAGGCGGCCTGGGGCGGCTCATACCTGCTCGACAAGGTCTGCCACGACTTCGATATCTTCGGCCGGATCGCCGGGAGCCGGGCGGCCCGGGTGGCGAGCTTCGGCGGCCGGCGCATTTTCCACGGCGAGCGCGGCGAGGTTCGCAGGTCCTATGACGACGGCTCGCCGGCCTATGTCCTGCGCGACGCCGGCTGGTCGGCGGCCAACGACGCCTTTCAGTCGGACATGGATCTCGCCGACCACCAGACCGCGCTGGTCGAATATGAAGGCGGCCTTTGCCTCGCCTTCCATTCCAACAGCCATGTCTCGTTGCAGGAACGCCGCTGGTATGTCGCCGGCACGGACGGGACCCTGATCGCCGATCTGGTGCGCAACAAGTTGATGATCCGCCCCGCGCTCAGCCGCCGCAAGCCGGAGCGGATCGACTATGCCAATCGGACCGACGACAACCACAACGGCGCAGACCAGGCCATGGCGCTCGATCTGCTGGCGACCTTGGAGGGCCGAGCGCCGTTTCCGGTGACCCCATATGAGTCGCTCGAGGCGGGATTGACGGTGATGGCCATCGATCAGGCGATGAGCCAGGCGGCGATGATCGACTGCGCGCCGATGTGGGCCCGGTATGACGCAGCACGAACCCCCCAACCCGCCTGATCAGGCGGACGCTGTTTCCAGCAGACCCGCGGTGCCCAGCGACGCTGCGCCCTCGAAACGCCTGGTTTCCGCGCCGACGAGGCTGTCTGACCCCAGTTCCTCGATGGCCGTCTTGAGAAAAGCGTACTCGGCCGAGGCGTTGTAATACTGCCGTTCACTCAGCGCGCGCTCGATCTTGCCGTCGAGATCGGGGCAGAATTTGAAGTGCGCCAGGGCGGTCGCCCCGCTCGTCGCGGGGGCGACGCTGATCTCGTGATCCCCCAGGCGCCTTACCCCGCAACCGTGCTTGAGCAACGGGACCTTCCACGACTTGGCCGGGCCTGGGATGAGATCGCCATAGATGCTCTTCAACAGGTCGGGTCGTCTCTGGCAAAGCATCTTGAGCATTCGGTGCCGAATCCCGCCCATGAACGGCACAGGCGCCAGATAGCCGGTCCAGTAATAGTAGGGTCCGGCGTCGAAATAGGGATTGCCGGCGAACGGCCCCAGGCTGTGGCTATAGTTTCTGGCGTCGAGGCTCTCGCCGTAGAAGTCGACCATCGGGGCGGTGGCGTAGGGCTGACCGATGCGGTCCAGGAAGCTGACGAAAGCGGCAAGGTCGACGAAGGGCGGAGGAAGGATCAGGAACTCATCGGCGTCCACGGTGAGCACCCAGCGGCCTGGGAACAGGTTATCGGGCACGACCTCCTTCAGGACCATCGGCAAGCGTCTTTGCACGCCGACAGAGTCGGTCCCGAAACTGTCGCCGAATCCATGGTCGGAACGCACGACCACGCAATCGGCCTGGGCCATCAGAAAATCCACCGTGTCCCGACCAGAACGGTCGTCATAGACCACGAACTGGACTACGCCCAAGGCGCGATAGTGTTCGAAGAAGAACGGAAGCAGATAGCGTTCGTCTCTAATTATTGTGAAGACAACAACCCCATCCGGGATGGGCTGTGATTTCGATACTTCCAGGCGGATGTCATCGGACATCTATGCTCGTTTCATCAGGTATTATTCAGTGGAATCAATTTTCGATAGCGCATTGAAGAAATTCTCCTTGAACAGCCGATAGCTCTCGAGGCGGAATTCCGACGGGTGTTTGGTCGGAAATTCGACATGCGGATTGCTGTTGATCTCGTAGGTCTGCGCCCTGCCGCCGATCAGGCCAAAGTCCGCGCGACCATATTCGATTGCGGCCAGTTCAAAGACCGGCTTGATCGCCGCCTCGAACGGATTGTCCCGCACGATGGCCAGGTCCTCCTGGTAAAGCTCGCGCGGGGCGATGCCGTCGGCGCCGTATTTGACCACCATTTATCCTCGTGCACGCAATTGGCCCCCAGATAGGTCGCGCCGATCCGAAACACGCTCAGTTTGCGAAAGCGCCCCGGTCTTATCGGCTCGGCGGCATACTCGACCAGCAGAAGGGTAGTGAGCGGCTTTGCCCAAGGGATGGATGTCATCAACGTTACGGACGCCTCACGAAAAGGGGGCGGGCGGCGATGGCCGGGGGCGCGCGCCCACATGGCTGGGCGCCCTTGAGCATTGGAGCCGCCCCTTCGCTGGGATAGGCTTGTACAGACGAAAACCGTCGACGGGGACCTGCCATGATCTGCGGCCTGGATCATATCAACATCAGCACCGACAAGCTGGCGCAGACACGGGCGTTCTTCATCGATGTGCTTGGCCTCAGCGACGGCTGGCGCCCGGACTTCGGCGTCCCGGGCGCGTGGCTTTACAGCGGCGAGCGCGCGGTCGTCCACCTGGTCGAGCGGGATGCACCTCGCACGCCGTCACGCCAGGGGGCCCTCGATCACTTCGCCTTCGCCATCGACGATTTCGAGGACGCGGCGACCAAGCTGGCCGCCCACGGCGTCGCCTTTCAGAGCTTTGACGTTCCTGGCTCCAGGATCCGCCAGATGTTCATCGAGGATCTCAACGGCGTCACCATCGAACTGAACTATCGGCCGCCCGAGGACGCCCGTCGTTGAACGAGATCGCCGACGCCTTGAGCGAACTCGCGCGTCGGCGTCTGGGCGGGCAGGGGATCAGGGGCCTGCGACGGCTCACGGCCGGCGCGACTCAGGAAATCTGGCGGTTCGACCTTCTCACCGACGGTGTCGAAACACCGCTGATCCTCCGCCGCGCGCCAGGGGGCGATCGCGTTTCGCCCAACGCCATCGGACTGGAGATCGAAGCGCGGCTGATCGAAGCGGCCGCTCTGGCCGGGGCGCCTGCGCCGCCGGTCCGTCACGTCCTGGAACCGGGCGACGGTCTTGGACACGGCTTCATCATGGGTTTCGTCGAAGGCGAGACGCTGGGCGGTCGAATCGCCAAGGGCGATTCGCTTGCCGGCGCAAGGCCGGTCCTGGCCCGCCAGTGCGGAGAGATTCTGGCGCGCATTCACAGCATCGACCCACGCGCCTTCCCGACCCTGCGCCGCTCAACGCCCGCTGAACTGGTGGCTTCATCGGAAGGCGCCTATCGCGCATCCGACCTGCCAAGACCGGTGTTTGAACTGACCTTCCGCTGGCTGGGCGACAACTGCCCCCCGTCGCCGCCACGGCCGCTTCTGGTTCACGGGGACTTTCGCAACGGCAATCTGATGGTCGGCGAGGACGGCGTGCGCGCGGTGCTCGACTGGGAGCTCGCCCATGTCGGCGACCCGATGGAGGATCTTGGCTGGATCTGCGTCAACTCCTGGCGGTTCGGGGTTGAGGACAAGCCGGTGGGCGGCTTTGGCGAGCGGGAGGACCTCTACGCGGGCTATGAAGCGGCGGGCGGCGCGCCGGTGAACCGTGACCACGCACGCTTCTGGGAGGTCTATGGCGCCATGCGTTGGGGGGTGATGTGCGCGGGGATGGCCGCCGCTTTCCGCGGCGCCGATCCCTCCGTCGAGCGCGCGGTGATCGCCAGGCGGACCTCGGAGAGCGAGATCGATCTGATGCGGCTGCTGGCGGCCTAGCGATGCAGGACCCGCCGACCCCTGGCGAAATCCTCG
Source organism: Caulobacteraceae bacterium (assembly GCA_036511515.1). Classification (GTDB taxonomy): domain Bacteria; phylum Pseudomonadota; class Alphaproteobacteria; order Caulobacterales; family Caulobacteraceae; genus Acaudatibacter. The sequence continues at coordinate 18,913 of DATCCB010000034.1, forward strand.
GCGCCGTCGCGCGGTTTCTGCGCACCGCGATGGCCGGCGAGGCCACCGGCGCCGTCGCCTTCCAGGCGCGCGTCGCCGCCAATGCCGTCGAGATGACACGCCGCCAGATCGAAGTGGCCCAAGCGCGGGAAGCGGCCGAACACCAACGCCTGACCGTTCTGCTCGGCGATGATGGCGATCTGGCCGCCCTCAATGGTGAACTCGCCCGCCGAATCCGTGACGGTGAGATGACCCTGGCCACGCCAGGGCTTGCCGATCACTTGTGGACGGTCACCCTGGACAAGCTGGCTGTCGACCAGCCGACCTACTCCGGCTATCGCACCGCCCTGGCCGAACGGTCGGCGCCGAACGACGAGAAGGAAACACGCTGATGGACTTCTCCCTGCCCCCCGAACTCACCGACTATCTAGCGGAACTCGACGCCTTCATCGAAGCGGAGATCAAGCCGCTGGAGCAGGCCAACGACAACGTCCGCTTTTTCGACCACCGCCGCGAGCACGCGCGCACCGACTGGGACAACAATGGCCTGCCCCGGCCAGAGTGGGAGGCGCTGCTGGGGGAAGCCCGGCGACGCGCCGACGCCGCCGGCCATCTTCGGTATGCATGGCCTGTCGAAATGGGCGGCAAGGGCGGCACGAACCTTGCCATGGCGGTGATCCGCGAGCACCTGGCCGCCAAGGGACTTGGCCTGCACAACGACCTTCAGAACGAACACTCGATCGTCGGCAACAACCCGTTCATCCTGATGTTCAAGGAATTCGCCACCCCGGCCCAGTTCGCCATGTACGGCGAGCGGTTGTTGAAAGGTGAAATCCGTTCTGGCTTCGGCCTGACCGAACCCAACCATGGATCCGACGCCACCTTCATGGAAACCCGCGCCGTGCGCGAGGAAAAGGACGGCCGACCCGGCTGGCGGATCAACGGCGAGAAGATGTGGACCACTGGCATGCATGTCGCCACCCACGTCATGGTCTTCGCGCGCACCAGCGGCGCGGACGGCGACGCGGGCGGGATCACCGTATTCCTGGTTCCGGCCGACGATCCGGGCGTGAAGATCGAGGAGTGGCTGTGGACCTTCAACATGCCCACCGATCACCCCCGGATAAGCCTGACCGACATCTGGGTTTCCGACGACGCCATCTGGGGCGTAGAGGGTCGCGGACTTGGCCTTGGGCAGAGCTTCGTCCACCAGAACCGCATCCGCCAGGCCGCCTCGTCGCTGGGCGCCGCGGTCTATTGCATCGAGGAAAGCGTGCGCTACGCCCGCATGCGCAAGCCGTTCGGCAAGCCGCTGTCCGACAACCAGGCCATCCAGTGGCCGCTGGTCGAGCTGGCCACCCAGGCTGAAATGCTGCGCCTTCTGATCCGCAAGACCGCCTGGCAGATGGACCACATGCCACACCGCGAGGTCGAGCGCGAAATCTCGGACAAGGTTTCAATGTGCAACTACCAGGCGAACCGACTGGTCTGCGACGCGGCCGACCGCGCCATGCAGGTTCACGGCGGCATCGGCTATTCGCGCCACAAACCCTTCGAACACATCTACCGCCATCACCGCCGCTATCGCATCACCGAGGGCTCGGAAGAGATGCAGATCCGCAAGGTGGCCGCCTTTCTCTTCGGGTACATGGGCCCGCGGAAAAAAGAATTCGCGGCGCTGTAACAGGGTCGCGGGTCAGATTTCCCAAATCGACTTCAGCCCCTCGGCCATCGCCGCACCCTGCGCCAGACCCGCGCGGGCCGCGCCGGGCCGCTTGCGGGCGTCCATCAGATTGCTGCCGAAGGCCTGCTGGCTGGCGGAGTCGGGAACGATCAGTTCGACCCGGCCGCCGGCGTCGCGCAGGGTTTGGATCTCCGCGTCCAGAGCTGCCTGGCGGCGCGCGGCGGCGGCGTTGGCATCCTCGGGAAGCCGCAGGGCGACGACGACGGTGAGGTCATAGCCCTTGGCGAGGTCCGCGTTGGTCCCCGAGCGCATGCCCCCGTCCATATACCGCCGTCCGTTGATGGTGATCGCCGGAAAGATGCCCGGAACGCTGCAGCTGGAAGCCACCGCCCGCGCCAGCCCGACCTTGGCGGCGGCGTCCCAGACTACGAATTCGCCGCTCCTCGTATCGACCGCCGTGCAGGCGAAAGGCCGCTTTGGCCATGCGTCATCGGCCAGTCCGCTGAGCGAGCGGCCAAAGCTGTTGATGAAGGTCTGCTCGTCGACGGTCTCCGCCGCCAGCGCGAACTGGCCGATCTCCCGGCGCACCTCGACCGGATCGCGTACGCCGGCGGCCGCTTCCTGCATCTTCTGGAACAGCACCCGAAGGTCGGGCGCCGGCCGGACGGGCCCTTCGCGCGCGGTGGCCGGCCGGTCCGCCTCGGCGATGATGGTCGCGGCGATATCGGCCGCGCTTCGGCCCATGGCCAGCTGCGCGCCGACAAACGAGCCAGCCGAGGTGCCGACGATGAAATCGGCGCCCGCCAGATCGACGCCGCCTTGCGCCAGGCCTGCCAGCAGGCCCGCCTCCCAGGCGATCCCGACCGGCCCTCCGCCGCCCAGAACCAATGCGCGTGTGGTCATCGCTCTCTCCTTACCGGCCCGTGAACTTCGCGGGACGCTTTTCGATGAACGCGGCCATGCCTTCCTTCTGGTCGTCGAAGGCGAACAGGGAATGGAACAGCCGACGCTCCAGCCTTACCCCTTGCGAAAGGGGCGTCTCATACGCGGCATTGACCATCTCCTTGGTCAGCATCACCGCGTTGGGCGAAAGGGCCGCGATCTTCCGGGCCGCTTCCATGGCCGTCGGCAGCAACTCCGCCGCACTGGTGATGCGGCTGACCAGGCCGCAGCGTTCGGCCTCCGCGGCGTCCATCATCCGGCCGGTCAAGACCATGTCCATGGCCTTCGACTTGCCGGCGAAGCGGGTCAGCCGCTGAGTGCCGCCGGCCCCTGGCGAGACGCCAAGGGTGATCTCCGGCTGGCCGAACTTCGCGGTGTCGGCGGCGATGATGAAATCGCACATCATCGCCAGTTCGCATCCCCCGCCCAGGGCATAGCCCGCCACTGCCGCGATCACCGGCTTTCGGCAGCGGGCGACGCGCTCCCAGTTGCGGGTGATGAAGTCCTCGCCATAGACATCGGCATAGCTCTTGGTCGCCATTTCCTTGATGTCGGCCCCGGCGGCGAAAGCCCGATCCGAACCGGTGATGACGATGGCGCGCACCGCGCCGTCCGCTTCGGCCAAGTCGAGCGCCGCCGTGAGCTCGTTCATCAGCATGTCGTTGAGTGCGTTCAGCGCCGTCGGCCGATTGAGCCGGATGAGAACGATCGCGTCTTCGATTTCGACGGTCAGGGTTTCATAGGTCATGGGGATGTCCTTGGGCGGCCGGTAAAGGCGACCACTCCTGGTCACTGGGGAGGGGAGAAAACACGGCGTCGACCATGCCGGAGGTCACCGCCTCCAGCGTGGGGGGGTCCCATCGCGGCGCGCCATCCTTGTCGACGATCACCGCGCGCACCCCTTCGCTGAAATCGTGGGCGGCGACCAGGCGGGCGGCGATGCGCATTTCCAGAACCATCGCCTGGCCAAAATCGGTCATCGCCCGTCCGGCCTGAAGCTGGCGCAGGGCGGTCTTCAGACTGAGCGGCGATTTCGCCGCCACGGCGGCCAACTGGGACCGGGACCACTCCGAGTCGTCCCCCTCGAGCGCATCGACGATCGCCTCCACCGTTTCACCGCCGAACAGGCGGTCGATCTGGTCGTGGTGTTCGATCATCGCCGAATGACCCGGGTCGGATTCGAATTCGGCCAGAATGGTCTCGATGGCGCTTGGATCGGCGACGAACCTGGCCTTCAGATCCAGCAGCCGCGTTGCCGGAACGACATCGGTGGCGATGCCCAGGATCTCGCACCCCGCCGCTCTCAGCCGCGCTCCGGTCATCGCCATCCAGGCCCCGGTCGCCCCGTGCAGACGGGGCAGAAACCAGCTTGCCCCGACGTCTGGAAACAGGCCGATGCCGGTCTCCGGCATGGCGAACACCGTGCGCTCGGTGGCGATGCGATAGCGGGCCGTCCACGAAATGCCCACGCCGCCGCCCATGGTCACCCCATCCATGATGGTGATGACGGGCTTCGGATAGCCAAACAGCAGGTGATCGAGACGATATTCGGTACGAAAAAAGGCCCGCGCGGCCGTCCCATCGCCGGCGACGCTGTCGGCCAGGGCGCGGATATCACCGCCCGCGCAGAAGCCCCGCTCGCCGGCATGGTCGATGAGCACCGCTTCGACGCGCCGATCCTCGCGCCAGGCCAGCAGGGCCTCGATCATCGCGGCGCACATGCCCGTCGTCAGGGCCCCCAACGCCTCCGGCCGGTTCAACGTCAGCCGTCCCACCGGGCCGTCCGTGCGGATGAGGACTTCGGCTTCGCTCATTACCTGAACATCTCGCGGGCGATAATCACCCGCATGATCTCGTTGGTTCCTTCGAGAATCTGATGAACCCTCAGATCACGGACTATCCGCTCGAGGGGGTAATCCCTAAGATACCCGTAGCCGCCGTGTAGTTGCAGAGCCTGGTTGGCGATCTCGAAACCCGCGTCGGTGGCGAAGCGCTTGGCCATGGCGCAAAGCCGCGTGGCGTCCGGGTCGCCGGCATCGAGGGCCGCGGCGGCGCGGCGCACCATCAGGCGGGCGGCCTCAAGTTCGGTCGCCATGTCGGCGAGCCGGAAGCCGAGAGCCTGGAAGTCCTTCAGGGGGCGACCAAATTGCCGCCGCGTCTCCAGATAAGCCTTGGCCGTCTCCAGCGCCAGACTGGCGCCGCCCAGCGAACAGGCGGCGATATTCAGCCGACCGCCGTCCAGTCCCGACATGGCGATGCGAAAGCCCTGCTCCTCGTCGCCAACCCGGTTGGCCAGGGGTACGCGGACGTTATCGAAATGAACCGCCGCCGTAGGCTGGCTTTTCCAGCCCATCTTACGTTCGGGCGCGCCGAAGGAAAGGCCGGGCGCGCCGGCCTCGACGACGAAGGTGGAAACCCCGCCGGCGCCCTCCCCACCGCTGCGCGCCATGACAACGTAGATATCTGAGACGCCGGCGCCCGATATGAACGCCTTGGCCCCGTTCAGTACGTAGTCTTCACCCTCACGGATCGCACGGGTGGTAAGCGACGCCGCGTCGGACCCCGACCCCGGCTCGGTGAGGCAATAGGAGGCGACGAGCCTCATCGAAGCCAGCCCAGGCAGATACCGTGTCCGCAAGGCTGCCGAGCCGAACCGGTCGATCATCCACGAAGCCATGTTGTGGATGGAAAGGAAGGCCGCCGTCGAAACGTCGCCGTGGGCGAGCGCTTCGAAAACCAGGGTGGCGTCCAGGCGGCTGAGCGCCGAACCGCCAACGTCCTCCGACACATAGATACCGGCGAAACCGAGCCCCGCCGCCGCGCGCAGAACGTCGAGCGGAAAGTGCGCCTGTTCGTCCCAGCGGGCGGAATTGGGGGCCAGTTCCTCGGCCGCGAACGCCCGCGCCGCGTCCTCGATCGCGCGTTGCTCCGGCGTCAGATCGAAGTCCATGGTTGCCAGGATTCTAGTTCATGGTCGGAATGACGAAGGCACTTTGGTCTGGCAGGCCCTCCGGCCAGCGGGCGGTGACGGTCTTGACCTTGGTGTAGAAGCGCACGCCGTCCATGCCGTGCTGGTTGGTGTCTCCAAAGGCCGAGCGTTTCCAGCCCCCGAAAGTATGATAGGCGACCGGCACCGGGATCGGCACATTGACGCCCACCATGCCGACCTCGACGCGCGAGGCGAACTCGCGGGCGGCGGCGCCGTTGCGGGTGAAGATGGCCACGCCATTGCCGTAGGCGTGGCGGGACGGCAGCCCAATAGCCTCATCGAACGTCTTGGCGCGGACAATCTGCAGCACCGGTCCGAAAATTTCTTCCCGGTAGGTCTTCATGTCCTCGGTGACATGATCGAACAGGGTCGGGCCGACGAAAAACCCTCGCTCATGCCCCTGCAGCGAAAACCCGCGGCCGTCGACCACCAGTTCGGCGCCCTCGTCCGCGCCCATCTGGATATAGTCCTCGACCCGCTGCTTGTGAGCGGCGGAGACCACAGGGCCGTATTGCGCCTCGTCGTCGGTAGAGACGCCGATCCGCAACGATTCGATGCCCTCCAGAAGCCTTGCGCGCAAAGCCTCGGCCGTCGCCTCTCCCACGGGTACGACGACGGGCAACGCCATGCAACGCTCGCCTGCCGAACCGTAAGCGGCGCCCAGGATATCCTTGACCGCTTGGTCGAGGTCGGCGTCGGGGAGGACAACGCCGTGGTTCTTGGCCCCACCCATCGCCTGCACGCGTTTTCCGTGCGCGGCGCCGGTGGCGTAGACATGGGCGGCGACGTCCGATGAACCGACGAAACTCACAGCGCGAATGACCGGGTGGGTCAGTATCGCGTCTACCGCCGCCTTGTCGCCGTTGATGACGTTGAGCACGCCCGCGGGGGCGCCGGCCTCCATCATCAGTTCGGCCAGCCTGATCGGCAGGCTCGGGTCCTTCTCCGATGGCTTGAGGATGAAACTGTTGCCGACAGCCACCGCGATGCCGAACATCCACATCGGGATCATCGCTGGAAAGTTGAACGGCGTGATCCCGGCGACGACACCCAGCGGCTGGCGCAGCGAATAGACGTCGATGCCGGGGCCGGCGCCGTGGGTGTATTCACCCTTCAAAGCGTGCGGAATGCCGCAGGCGAATTCGATCACTTCCAATCCGCGCTGAATATCGCCGCGCGAATCGGCGATAACCTTGCCGTGCTCGCACGAGAGCAAGGCCGCGAGTTCATCCATCCTGGCTTCGACCAGGCGCTTGAAATCGAACATCACCCGCGCGCGCCGCTGGGGGTTGATCGCCGCCCAGCCGACCTGCGCCGCCGCCGCGGCCTGAACGGCGCCGTCGACCTCCTCGGCCGAGGCCAGCGCCACGCGGGCCTGGACTTCGCCGGTGTTGGGGTCGAAGACCTCGCCCAAATGGCCTGACCCCCCGGCGACGAGGGCCCCGTTCACGAAATGGCCGATTTCGCGCATGGCTTAACCCTCGCGATGTGGCCGACTATTGTTGCTTCGGAACGAACGGGGCGGCGGCGAGAAGGCCGTCCCAGGGCAACTGCCGGAAGGTCAAGGATGGCCCGCGAGGGTCCTTGGTCGCGTGGCTGTCCTGGTAGACGGCGAACACCGTCAGCGGACGATCGGTGAGCACGCTGACCACGCAGTCCATGCGGAAGGTGCGCGGGCCCTTGGTCCAGGCTTGCTTGTCCTGCGCGCGGCCGCAGGGCGTCGGGCCGACCTGGATGCCCAGGGCCTGAACGGGATCGGCCGCGGCCCATGTCGATGTCCCGGCCGCTTCGATGAGGTAGCGCCCCGCAGTCATCGCCGGGATGGTGCACTGGGTCTCGGCGGAATTGATCGCCCGGCAACTGGCCGCGGTGATCTGCGGTTGGGAATAACCGGGGAAGGCTCGGGGCGGTCCCAGTGGAATGGTCTGGGCCGGAGGCGGAGGCGGGGACGGCGTCTGGGCGAGAGCGCCCCCTGCTGTAGCCGCCAGAAGAACGGCGGCCATGGCTGCCTTGCGCATGCTGATCTCCTTGATCGTTGTCGATGCGCACAAAGCCCAAAACACCGGCTCTTTCAAGGCAAGGCGTCGGCGGCGAGCGAAAAGGCGCGGCGTAGGTGCGCGCGCGCCGTTATGCGGGCGGGCTGAGCGGGCCGAAGTCGGCGTCGTAGCTGTACAGAGTGCGAAGGCCCGGCGCCTCGGGGCTCATCGAGATCGGGCTCATCACCCCCGGCAGAACGGCGACATCGAACAGCTCGGTGATCGAGCCCTCGACCTTGACCCACTCGACCGTGTCGCCGGTGGTGGTGTCGATGATCATCAGCCCGCACCACGGCTCGCCGTCGCGCTTCTTGATCTCGTCGGCGAGCTGCAGGCCGGCGAAGGCCTGGTCGCCGCGCGGCAGCGACAGGGTGACAATGGCGAACTTGCCGCTGAACGCCAGGCCGCGCATGAAGCCTGGGCAGAAGGCGATGTCCTCGCGCGCGCCGGTCTCAGGATCGATGCGGATCAATTGGCCACGTCCGGAATCGAGCGCCCACACCGCCCCGGCATGAACGCGCGGGCTGTGGGGCATGGAAAGCTGGTCGGTTATGATGCGGTCGGACTGGACATCGATCAGCACGCCGCCCTCGTGGCGGCGGTTGCGCCAGCCCATGGTCACGTCGCTGCGCGAGACAGCGGTGACATAGCGCGGCACGCCGCCATCCATCGCCAGGCCGTTCAGGTGGCAGCGGTCCTCGGCCGCCAGCTTGGAGATGAAGGTCGGTTTCCAGATCGGCGTGAAGCCGCGCGTCGGGCTGGTGATCGCCAGGCACGAGAACTTGGTATTGACGAAGACGAGGCGTCCGGCGCGATCGGTGGCCATCTCATGGATGTCGACGTCGCCGATGGTCTGGGCGGTGCGCGGCAGATAGAGCCGGTCGTGGATGGTGTTGGCCCGCTCGTGCGCGGCCAGGGCGTTCTCCAGCCGCCAGATCTGGAACAGCGTTCCGACATAGAGCCGGTTGCCAAGCGCATGGATGCCCATGGTGCGGCCGAAGTTCTGGCCGTTGAGGTTGATCGCCGCGCCGCCGCCGCGTCCGACCATGAACAGGTGCCCCGACTGGTAGCAGCTGAAGGCCAGCGAACAGTTCTGGGTGCTCAACCAGTCGTGCAGGCCGCGGGAGAAATTGACCGTGCTCTCGGTGGCCGAGGGCTGGGAAGGCGGCGGCGCCTGCGGGGTGCTGGCCGGCGGCGCGGGCGCTTCGGCGGCAGGCGCCGGCGTGGTGGCGACCATCGGCGGCTGGGCGGACGGCGGCGTTTCCGCGCTCAGCGGGGCCGGCGCCTGGGGGCCGGAGAGATCGGACGCATCGGGCGCTGAGAGCTTGAGCCTGGGTGACTTGCGAGGGGCCTTGGCCTTTGGCTTGGCCTTGGGGTTGGCGGTGGAAGCATCGGTCATCTAGAGCGGACCTCGACAAAAACGGTTGGCGCGGCGCATCACTCGCGGCTAGAGCCTGATCTCGTCAAGTTGAATCGGCCTTTGCGCCCCTTCCACCCCCGCGCCTAAGCGCGGCGGTCCCCCTTCCCCGCTTCGCGGGGCAGGAGTGAAAAAAAACTCCTCCCCCGTCCCTTTGCGGGGGAGGGGGACCGCCCGCGCAAGCGGGTGGTGG
>DATCCB010000035.1:0-59199 GCA_036511515.1 Caulobacteraceae bacterium
GAGAGTTCATCGAGGTGCTCGAACCGCTGCGCGATGACGCTTCGGGCGCCAGGTACCTCGCCCGGCGTGGCGGCGACGCCGGCTACATGGTCATCCTTCAAGACGCCGACGCCGGCCTCCACGCAGAGCGGCTGGCCCGCGCAGGGGTGAGGGCCATCGCCCGCAACCGTGGCGAGGGGCGCTATCGCTTCACCCATTTTCACCCGGCCGATTGCGCCGGCGTGCTGCTGTCGATCGACAGCGTCGAGGGCGACGCCGGCTGGCGCGAACCGCTCAGCGACTGGCCCCCCGCCGGAGCGAACTGGCGCGGCTTCGAAAGCGAAACCACGCTCGGCCTGACCGCCGTCACCTTGCAGCACCGCGATCCGATGGCCGCTGCCGAGCGGTGGGCGATGCTGCTGGAAAGGCCGCTGGCCCATGATGGCGAGGTGTTCGAAATCGCCCTGGACGGCGAGGCGATTCGCTTCGTGCCGCCGGTCGACGCCGATGCAACCGGCGTCGTCGGCCTGGATCTGGTCGTCGACGACGTCGACGCCGTCCTTGATCGCGGCCGAAAGCTTGGGCTGGCGCGCGATGACGGGACCGTGCTCATCTGCGGTGTGGCCATGCGACCCCTGTCGGGGTGACCCCAGCGGCGGCGCTGCTGGCGTCGAACCCTGGACCGACTACGAAGATGAACACCAGGGCGACAGCAACCCCTGCCGCCAGCAGCCAAGGCGAGGCGCGGATGGGGGTCAAGGTCGCCTGGCCAGGATTCCGCGCCCTGGTAAAGCCGCCAATTCTCGTAAGGCTGGCGCCGACGGCCAGGGTGCAGCCGAGAGCCAGGACAAGGGGGCCCGCCGCCAGGCGGCCGCCGGCGATCTCCGCCGCGCAGGCGACGATCGCCGCGCCCGCCGACGCAACCAGAGTCCTGCCGAGCAGTCGCCCCTGGGCAAACGCTCCCGCTCCATTCAGCCGCCCATAGAGGCGCGCGGCCACGATCAGGGCGGCGTAATAGCCGGCTGCGCCGACCAGAACCGCCGGAAGGCGCCAAAGGATCGCCGGGCGAACGCCGGCGAGGAGCACGCCCCAGTCGCCAAATCCCGACGCGCCGCCGACGACCAGATAGCCGAAGGCCACCAGCAGGTTGAAGGCAAAGCTCAGCCAGAGAAACTCGCGCGCCGCCGCACCGCTTGGAGGGGCGTAGCGCAGCACGGCGAAGAGCAGTCCGCCAGCGAAAAAGTTGATCGCCGGGCCGCAAAGGATCATGACCGGGGTGACGACGCTGCAACGCATCCAAAGCGGCGCCAGAGCGGTGACGCGGCCGCCGGTCGCCAGGCACATGCCGCCGTGGCCAACCGCCTCGTGCAGCAACGTCTCGCCGACATAGGCCAGCACGCCGAGGCACAGCAGAGCCGAAAGACTGTCGCGGGGGGCGCTGGGGGCCGTATCGACTCCGACGTCTTGCATCGCTCCGCCGCCTTAGCCCAGGATAGGTCTTAGCCTTACACCGGCTTCCATGCGCCGGGGAAAGATAAGAGGGCTCCGAAATGAAGCTCTACGACAGCCGCCGCGCGCCCAACCCCCGGCGCGTTCGCTGGCTGATGGCGGAAAAGGGCATCGAGGACATCGAGATCATCGATGTCGACCTGTTCGGGGGAGCCCACAGGACAGCGGAATATTTGGCGCGGACCGGGCTGCCGAACGTGCCGGCCCTGACCATGGACGATGGCACGACGATCACCGAGTCGGTGGCCATCTGCCGCTATCTCGAAGCGCTCTATCCGACGCCGAACCTGTTCGGCGATGGGCCCAAGGAGACGGCGGTGATCGAGATGTGGTTGCGCCGCTGCGAGATGATGGCCGCCACGCCGCTGATGATGGCGGTGCGGCACGGTCATCCGGCGCTTGCCGCGCTGGAGACCCAGGTCCCGGAAACGGCCGCCAGCAACCGCGCCAGCGCCGAACGGTCGCTGAAGATTTTCGATCGCCAGCTTGGCGAGAGCCGCTGGATCGCGGCGGACCGGGTGACCATGGCCGACGGCGTACTCTTTATCGGCATGGATTTCGCGCGCATGGTGCGCTTCCAGGTTCCCGAGGATCTGGTCCATCTCACCCGGTGGCTTGGCGCGATGCGTGAGCGCGCCTCTGCGGCGGCTGGAACCTGAAACGATGAACCTCGCCATTGCCTCCATCATCGCCGTGGCGCTGATCGGCGCGCCCCTGGCCTGCGCGGCGCAGGACATCGCCGTGGTCGGGCTGGACGGCCACACGGTCACCCTGACGCCGAAGGACTTCGCCGACCTGCCGCGCGCCAAGGCGACACTCGGTGAAGGCGCCACGGCCAAAAGCTATGAAGGCGCAACCCTGACCTCGATCCTGCGCCTCATCGATGCGCCGGCCGGCGCGCGGCTGCACGGCAAGCCGGTCAAGGACTATGTACTGGTCACCGGGGCCGACGGGTTCAGCGGCCTGATGTCCCTGGCCGAGACCGACAGCGAACTGCACAGGGGCGCGGCGATCATCGCCGACAGGGCCGAGGGCGGGCCCCTGGCCGCCAAGGAAGGCGCCTACCGGCTGGTCGTCGATGGCGACCGCAAGCCCTTCCGCAGCGTGCGCAACGTCGTGCGGGTCGAATTGAAAGCCGCTCCCTGACGGCGACGCGGCAAGGAGGCGAGAATGGCCTACCAGTTCATAAACGTCGAGCGGGACGGACCGGTGACGGTCATCACCCTCAATCGCCCGGAGGTGATGAACGCGGTCCACTCGCCGATGCACTTCGAGATGGACGAGGCGCTGAACGCCTTCGCCGCCGACCCGGAGCAGTGGGTTGGGATCGTCACCGGCGCGGGCGAGCGGGCTTTTTCGGCCGGCAACGACCTCAAGCACCAGGCGGCCGGCGGGGAGATGCGCTCGCCACCTTCGGGCTTCGCCGGGATCACCTCGCGCTTCGACCTGACCAAGCCACTGATCGCGGCGGTGAACGGCGTGGCCATGGGCGGCGGCTTCGAGGTCGCGCTGGCCTGCGACATCATCATCGCCGCCGAAACCGCCGTCTTCGCCCTGCCGGAACCCCGGGTGGGCCTGGCGGCGCTGGCCGGTGGCATGCACCGCCTGCCAAGGACGATCGGGCTGAAGCGGGCCATGGGCATGATCCTCACCGGCCGGCGGGTCGGCGCGCGGGAAGGCCTTGAACTGGGATTCGTCAATGAGGTGGTCGCCCCAGCCGAGCTGATGGCGGCGGCGCGGCGCTGGGCGGCGCTGATCGCCGAGTGCAGCCCGATGTCGGTTCGCGCCTCGAAGGCTGCGGTCCTCCGCGGTCTCGACGAGCCGAGCCTCGAGGCCGCGATCAGGGGCCAGAACCGCTATGAGCCGGTCGCGGCCCTGTTCGCCTCGGAAGACTTCGTCGAGGGACCCCGGGCGTTTTCGCAAAAGCGGCCGCCGAACTGGAAGGGCCGATGATGCGCGAGGCGACCTTCGCCGACGCCGCTGAGCCCCTCGACGCGCTGGGCGCGCAGATGGATCGGGAGGGCTATCTGCTGTTTCCGGCCCTGATCGGCGCCGGCGAGATCGCCGCGATCAGAGAGGAGCTCGATCCGGTGCTCGAGGCGACGCCGCGCGGGCGCAACGATTTCGAGGGCTTCACCACCAAGCGGGTCTATGCGCTGCTCGCCCACGCGCCGGCCAGCGCCGTGCTGGTCGAGCACCCGCTGTTCCTGGGATTGGCCGGACGGCTGCTCGAGGCCAACTTTCTGCTTTCGGCCCACATCGCCATCCAGATCTTCGCCGGCGAGACGGCCCAGTCGTGGCACATCGACGACGGCTTCTATCGCCAAGCGATGCCGCGCGCGGCCAACGGGGTCAGCGCCGTCTGGAGCCTCGATGGGTTTACGAAAGACAACGGCGCGACCGAACTGATCCCGGGCAGCCATCGCTGGGGCGCCCCGCGGCCGGCCGGTTTCGAGGCGGGCGCGGTCAAGGCGGTGGCGCCGCCCGGATCGCTGCTGGTGTTTCCCGGCAATCTCACCCATCGCGGGGCGGACAACGCCGGCGCGGCGCCCAGGCTCGGGGTCACCACCCAGTTCTGCCAGCCCTGGCTTCGCCAGCAGGAAAACATGATGATGTCGGTGGGTGAGGGCGCCGGCGCGCTTTCGCCGACCGTCCAGGCCTTGATCGGCTATTCGATCCACCCGCCGTTCCTTGGACAGGTAGACGGCCTGCACCCCCGGCGGCTGATCGACGTGGCGTTCGTCGGTCTGCGCCGCGGCGGTCGAAGGCAACCGCTGGGATAGACCAGTCCGCTCCTCCCGCGAAGGCGGGGGTCCAGTTTCAAAAACCCTTCTCCCATAGGGAGAAGGAGGGGCCCGCCGCTGAAAGCGGTGGGAAGATGAGGGGTTAGAATGCACGCCGCGTAACCCCTCACCGTCCCACGCCCTTCAGGGCGCGGGCCCCTCCCTCTCCCTTTGGGAGAGGTGTTCGATAGAGCACTCGTCGAGACGTGTGCATCCCCTAGCGAAGGCGGGGGCGGACGGAAGAAAGAGTATTTCACCTCGACCCCATCGGATCCTGACCATGCAACGCTTCATCCTCACTGGCGCGCCTGGGTGCGGCAAGACCACGGTCTTGCGGACCCTTGCGGCGATGGGCCAAGCGGTCATCGAGAAGGCGCCTTGCGCTGGCAAACGCGCCGCGGCTTGCTAGGGTGACCGCCTGTCACACCTGCAAGGATGTCCATGGCCGGCGAGACGTACGACTTCATCATCATCGGCGCCGGATCGGCGGGGTGCGTGCTGGCCAATCGGCTTTCGGCCGATCCAACCAGCCGGGTCCTGTTGCTCGAGGCCGGGGGCAAGGACAGTTCCATCCTGGTTCGGATGCCGGCGGGGGTCGGTTCGCTGATCTCGGCCAAGGGCGACTACAACTGGGGGTTCTGGACCGAGCCGGAGCCACACCTGGATAATCGGCGGCTCTGGTGGCCGAGGGGCCGCGGCTGGGGCGGGTCGTCGTCGATCAACGGCATGGTCTATATCCGCGGCCACGCGCGCGACTTCGACCAGTGGCGGCAGATGGGCCTTCCCGGCTGGGGCTATGCCGACGTGTTGCCCTACTTCATGCGCTCGGAGGGGCTGGAAGGCGGCGGCGACGCCTATCATGGCGCATCGGGGCCGCTGCATGTCTCCAGGGCCGCGTCGCGCAGTCCGATCTATTCGGGTTTCATCAAGGCGGGCGCCCAGGCCGGCCATCCGCTCACCGACGATTTCAACGGCGCGGAGCAGGAAGGTTTCGGGTCTTATCAACTGACCATCAAGAACGGCCGGCGGTGGAGCGCAGCCAGCGCCTATCTGCATCCGGCGCTGACGCGGCCGAACCTGACCGCCCTGACCGGCGCGCGCACCACGCGCCTGATGATCGAGAAGGGCCGCGTCGTCGGCGTCGAGTTCATCCAGTCCGGATCGATGCAGCAGGCGCGGGCCGAGCGCGAGGTGCTGCTCAGCGCCGGGGCGGTCCAGTCGCCGCATATACTGCAGCTTTCGGGCATCGGCGACCCGGCGGCCCTGACCGTTGCGGGGGTCAAGCCGACGCACGAACTCAAGGGTGTCGGGGCCAATCTGCAGGACCACCTCGACGTGATCCTTTCGTGGGAGACGCCGGGGGTGAAGACCGCCTACTCCTACAGCAAGGGTCTCAACCGCCTGACCACGGGCCTTGGCTACATGCTGTTCGGCCAGGGCTCTGGGCGGCAGAATTTCCTCGAGGCCGGCGCGTTCCTGAAATCGCGGCCCGATCTGGAGACGCCCGACCTGCAGCTCCACTGCGTGCTGGCGATCATGAAGGACCACGGCAAGCAGTCGGTGGCCAAGGACGGCTTTTCCGTGCACGTCTGCCAGTTGCGACCGGAAAGCCGGGGCCGGATCGGCCTGCGTTCGTCCGACCCCCTCGACGATCCGGCTATCTTCGCCGGCTACCTGGCCACCCAGGAAGATCGCCGGGCGCTTCGGGCGGGCGTCGCCATCGTCCGCGACGTCGCCCGCCAACAGGCCCTGACCGCCATCAGGGGGGCCGAGATCGAGCCAGGCGATGAAATCTCGAGCGACGAGGATATCGATGCCTGGATTCGCCGTTCGGCCGAAACCATCTACCATCCGGTCGGAAGCTGCCGCATGGGCATGGCGGATGACGCCATGGCCGTGGTCGACGGTTCGCTCAAGGCAAGAGGCCTGGCCGGCCTGCGCGTCGTCGACGCCTCGGTGATGCCGACCCTGATCGGCGGGAACACCAACGCCGCGACGATGATGATCGCCGAAAAGGCCGCCGACCTGATCCTCGGCCGCGCCGCTCCGGCGCCGGCCGAGAGTGCGGCGCGGTCGCTCGAGGCGGCTTCAAACTGATCGAACAGCGCTGCCACCGCCTTGTGATCCTTGACCAGCAGCTGGACTGGGGCCCCGGTCACGGCCTCCGGCGATGACCGGTCGCCCGACCTTGCGGGTGCTGATCGCCGGAGGCGGAGCGGTCGGTTCAGTCACCGCGCTGGCGCTTGCCAGAGCGGGCGCGCAGGTGACCTTGGCCGACCCGGCTGCGCTGGGCGACAATGCCTCGGGCCTGGCCGCGGGGATGCTGGCCCCCGCCTTCGAGGCGATCTTCGACGATCTCTCCGCCCCGCGTCTGGCGCTGATGCGCCGGGCCAGGGACCTGTGGCCAAAGCTGGCCGGATCGATCGGCCTGGTCCTCGACCGCGCCGGCGCCATGGCTGTCGGCGCGCCCGACAATCTCGCCGCCTGGGCGGACGCGGGACGCAGTCTCGGCATCAGCCTGACGGCGCTTTCGCCGGCGGAGGCCCGGCGGCGCCTCCCCTGGCTGGCGGCAGGGCAGGGCGGGTTATGGACCGATGAGGACTGGCGGCTCGAAGCCGACCTCGCGCTTGTCGCCCTGCGCGCCGCCGGCCACGCGCTTGGCGTGCGAACCATCGCCCGGGCGGTGAACGGCTTCGAACCCGGCCGCGCGCGGCTCGCCGACGGCAGGGAGCTGGCGGTCGACGCCCTGGTTGTCGCGACCGGCGCTTCGCGAAGTCTCGTCGACGTCGCGCCGGAGCTAGCCGGCCTGATGCCGGTCAAGGGGCACATCCTGCGCGCGCCGGGCCATCCGCTGAGCGGCCCGGTCGTGCGGCTGAACGACGGCTACATCTGCCCATCGCCGGGCGGGGCCTTGATCGGCTCGAGCATGGAGATCGGCAGGGCCGACCGCGAGATCGACGCCGCGGTCGTCCAGCGGCTGATCGGCCAGGCGATCGCGTTCGCGCCCTGCCTCGCCGGCGCGACGGTGACCGCCCGCGCGGGCGTGCGGGCCGCCACCGCCGGCGGCCTGCCGCTGGTTGGCCGATCCGAGGCGGCCGGGGTGTGGCTGGCCGTCGGCGCGCGCCGCAACGGCTGGTTGCTCGCGCCCCTGATCGCGCAGGGGCTCGCCGCACGCCTGACCGGGCGGGGCCGCGACGATGACCCGTTCGCCGGCGCCGCTGTCGCCTTGCCGGGCGAGGCGGATGTAAAGTGAGCGCGAACGGGAGGGGCGATGTCCGATGAGGATGGGCCGTGGGGCGGCCAAGGGCCCCGCACCCGGCCGCGCCGTTATCGCCTGATCGTCTGGCTGGCGCTTGTCGCCGCGGCGGCGGCCGGTTTCTGGGAACTGAGGCGACTGTTTCCACGCCAGTTCAGCGGCGACGAGTGGGCGCGGGCCGGCTATTACCTGGGCTTCCTCGCGCTTGTTCTGAGCGGCCTGGTCTTTGGCCGGCGGCTCAGGCTCCGCGAGGCGGCGCGCAACGCGGTCATCTGGATTGGCATCGTCGCGGTTTTCGCCGTGGCCGTCAGTTTCCGCGGCGAGCTCAAGGCGGTCGCCCTGAGGGTTCGCTCGGAGATGGTCCCTGGCTATGCCGTGGCCACGAAGGCGCGCACCCTGGTCGTCACCAGGAGCGACGACGGCGCCTTCTATGTCATCGGGACCGTCAACGGCGCGCCGGTGCGTTTCCTGATCGATACCGGCGCCAGCGACATCGTACTCAGCCCCGCCGACGCCAGGCGGCTGGGCGTCGATGTGAGCGCCCTCAACTTCAACCGCGCCTACGAGACGGCCAACGGAACCGGCCGCGGCGCCGCGCTGATCCTGGGCGAACTGGACATCGGTCCGATCGCGTTTTCACACATTGCCGTTACCGTGAACGGCGCAGCGATGGACAGCTCATTGCTGGGCCAGCCGTTTTTCGCCCGCCTAGAATCGACCGAGATCAGGGGCGATCGGCTGTTCCTGCGCTGGCGCGATTAAGTTGAGATAAGACAGGTTTAAGCTGGTCTTAACCCTGACGGGGCCACGAAAGGGCCATGGTTCTTCATCCCCAGGGCGTCGTCGACGTGGCTATACTTCGCGCGGCCGACGCGACGGGCGTTGATTTCGGTTTCCTGCTCGGAGCGGCGAGGCGCGAGAGCGGTTTCGACCCCGCCGCGCGAGCCCAGAGCTCCTCGGCGGTCGGTCTGTTCCAGTTCGTCGAACAGACTTGGCTGGCGACGCTGAAACGGCACGGGGCCGAACACGGCTATGCCCGCTATGCCGAGCTGATCGTCAGGGCGCCCGATGGCCGCTATCGCACCGTCGATGCCGAGGCGCGCAGGGCGGTGATGGCTCTTCGCCTCGATCCGCACGCGGCGGCCCTGATGGCCGGGGAGATGGCCGCCGACCATGCCGCATGGCTGCGGCAGAAAATCGGCCGCAATCCGACGCCGGGAGAGCTCTATGTCGCGCACTTCCTGGGCCAGGACGGCACGGCGCGGCTAATCGAGGCGGTGCGCGTGAACCCCGAGGCCGACGCCGCCGCGCTGTTTCCCGCGCCCGCTCGCACCAATCCGACCATCTTTCGTCGCGCCGGCAGGAGCCTGACGGCGGCGGAGCTCTACGCCGATCTGACCACGACGCCGGCCCCCGCCAGCCAAGGCGGCGACGCGACCTTCCTGCGTTATGCGGCGGCCAGGCGCTCCCAGGGCCTGCGGCGGAGCGAGCCCGCTCCGGTGTTCACCCTGCGCGGCCGCGAACAGGCCGACGGCGCCCCGATGTTGGCCAGCAACACGCCCCACGCACGCAGACGGGTCTAGGGGGCAAGCCTTCTCCCCTGTTCTTCAGGCGCTGCAAGGCCCCCTTCGTCACGGCGCAAACAAAAGCGCCGCGGATGGTTTCCCTCAGGTAGAGGCTAGTCGATTCACACATCTCGACGACCGGCCCTCCAAACACCTCTCCCATAGGGAGAGGGAGGGGCCCGCGCCCGTCAGGGCGTGGGACGGTGAGGGGTTACGCGGGCGGCAGTCTAACCCCTCATCTTCCCACCGCCTGAGCCTGCCCTCGGGCGGGCCGCGCAAAGCGGCGCGACCCGGGGGGCGGCGGGGCCCTCCTTCTCCCTCTGGGAGAAGGTTTCTTGGGGCGCGCCCGTGTCGATGTATGCATCCCCTAGCGGTAGAGGGGGAAGAGAACGGCGGTGCCGGGCCTCTCTACACCACCGCGCCTTGCGCTATCAGGCCGTCGATCTCGGCCGGGGCATAGCCGGCTTCCCCGAGGACTTCTCGGGTGTGCTGGCCCAGGGCGGGGGCGGGACGGCTTGGCCCATCGCTCGAGCCAGGAAAACGGGCGGGCGAAGCGGGGGCGCGGAATTTCCGGCCCTCGCCATCCTCGACGTCGACAAAACAGCCCGCGGCGATGGCCCAGGGGTCTTCGACGACATCGCGCGCCGCCTGCAGGGGCGCCCAGATGACGTCGGCCCTGGTCAGCCGCTCGCCGGCCTGGGCAAGGGTCAAGGCCCCAAAGCCTTCATCGAGGGCCTCGACCAGGGCTTCGACATTGGCCGATCGGGCCCTGGGCGTAGAAAACCGCTCGTCGGCCAGCAGCTCGGGACGGCCGGCGGCAGTGGCGATGGCCGTCCAGTCGTCGGCCCCGTGGCGCGTCAGGGTGCATAGCCATCGGCCGTCGGCGGTGGCGAAGTAGTTGGAAAGGGGATTGAACGCGGCCTTGCGAGATCTCGGTGCGGCGAGCTTGCCCCATTTGAGCTGGATAGAGGTCTGCCAGCCGACGGCGAAAACGCCGGCGCGGATCAGCGAGGTTTCCACCAGCCGGCCGGTTCCGGTCCTGGCCTTCTCGACCACCGCCGCCAGCACCGCCGACACCGTGGCCAGGGCGCAGACCTCGTCGCCCATGCCGGCTGGGCAGGGAAACGGTTCGACGTCCCGGGGAAGGCCGGCGGCGGCCACCCCGGCGCGGGTCCAGAAGGCGGCGATATCGAAGGCGGGAGCATTGGCGCCCTCGCCCTCAAGGCCGTAGCCGGAGACGCTGCAATAGATCAGGCCGGGCAGCGCGGCCTTGACGCTGTCGTAGTCGAGACGGGCGCGTTTGAGCGCGCTTGGCCGCAGGTTGGTGATGAAGATGTCGGCGCCGGCCAGGATCCGGATCAGGGCCTCGCGCCCCGCGGCTTTCGAGATATCGATGACCGCGCCGCGCTTGCCGCGGTTTTCGAACTCGAACACCGGGTTGCCCTCGAGATGCGGCTGGCCGGCGAAGGTGTGGCGGGTCGGATCGCCGCCCTTGCTCTCGATCTTGATCACCTCAGCGCCCCAGTCGGCCATGACCATCGCGGCGCTGGGCCCGGCGACATAGGTCGAGAACTCGACCACTTTCACACCTTCGAGCACGCTGATCTCCCGCTGCTTTATCGTCGCCAGCCATAGTGGCGGCGCCGGCGGAATAAGAGAAGGGGCGCGCGCGGTCAGCGCCGCGCGGAAGCCACCAGGGCGAGGGGGGCCGGCGCGGCGGGCGCCACATTGCGCGATGACGCCGCCGCCTCGGCCAGGGCGCGGGCGACGCCGCCGATGCTCGCCGGCATGCGCATGATGCAATCGGCGCCGGCGTCCAGACAGTCGCGGGCTTCCTGCGGATCGCCGCCGATGACCGCGACGATGGGCGTCGCTCCAGCCGGGCCGCCGGCGGCGCGGATGGTCTCGACGGGGTTGACGCCGGCTTCTTGCGTCAGGCGGGCGCCGACGAACGCCACGTCGAAGTCGCAGGCCTTGGCGAGGTCGAGGGCGCGGTGGGCGCTCTGGGCATGGACGACCTGATGGCCGAGCTGTTCAAGGGTGGCCCGCAGCATCGCCGCGCCGAGGCTGTCGGGATCGGCGACCAGCACCCGTAATCCGCCCCGCGTCGAGAACGAGGCCGTCGCCGCCTCGTCTGGATTGTGCGTCGCCGCCGCCGTGCGCGCCTCGTAGGGCAGCTCCAGCGTAAAGCAGCTGCCGACGCCGATGGCTGACTGGGCGGCCAGCCGCGCCTGCATCAGCTCGCTTAGCTGGCGCGACAGCGAAAGACCGAGGCCCGCGCCGGGCACGCCGGCGCTGGTGCGTTCGATCCGGCGGAACGGCTGGAAGGCGCGCTCCAGTTCCTCGGTCGACAGTCCAGGGCCGGTGTCGGCGATGGCGATGGCGACGCGGTCGTCGCCCCGTCGCTCGATCCGCACCTCGATGCGGCCGCGAACGGTGTATTTGACCGCGTTGCCCAGGAGGTTGGCCAGCACCTGGCGGACCCGCGCGCCATCGGCGCGGGCCGACCCGCCGGCGGCCTCCAGCTCGGGCTCGACGAACAGCGAGAACTCGAGGCCCTTGGCCATCGCCTGGGCGCGCGTGGCCGGGACGATGTCGCGGACCAGTCCGACCGGGTCGAACGGCGCGGCGTCGACCCGCAGACGTCCCGCCTCGGCGTTTTCGCTGTCCAGCGTGGCGTTGAGGACGGTGACCAGCTCCCTGGCGGCGGCCAGCGCGCTGGCCATCTGCTCGCGCGATGGCGCCGCGCGCGGCCCCTGACCGGCGGCGGCGAGGACGTTGATCACCCCGGCCAGCCCGTTGCGGATTTCGTCCGACAGCGTCGCCACCAGATCGGATTTCGAGCGCGCCAGGCGCTCGGCGCTTTGCAGCGACTCCTCACGCGCCTCGACGAGAGCCTCCCGCTCGGCGGTCATGGCGAACTGGCGTCGCAGGTTCTGGTTGAGGATCAGGCAGAGGGCGAAAGCCAGGGCGAAGGCCCCCCACGCCAGAGCGCCCTCGCCGCGCGACTCGGGCCGGGACATCAGCGCCAGCAGCGGGCCCGCCATGGCCGCCGGGCCGACAATCAGCAACGAGGGCAGGCAGGGGGCCGTGAAGAAGATGCAGATCACGCCGGCCGCCACCGCGGTCATCAGGATCGGCTCGCGCGCCGCGCCGGCGCCGGCGCCGAAGGCGGCGATCTGGCCGACGGCGAGAGCCCATAAGAGGCCGCTGGCGATGTGGATGCGCAAGCGCAGGGCGACGTCGGCCGCCGCCTCGCGCCGCGTCCAGTTGACCACCACGTAAAACGCGCCCCAGTTGATCGCGAATACCGCGAAGGTCAGGGCCATGAACACCGCGTTGTGAGCGAATGACCCGGCCCAGACGAAGATCGGCAGGCTGACGGCGAACAGGCCCAGCGCCTGGGGCAGCAAGGCCGCCTGGGCATCGAGCGACAGCGCCGCCGCCGATGTCGGTCGGTGGCCGGGAGAAGGAAGGCTGGTCAACGGTCTGGCTCCTCTAGATTAGTCGCCACCTTGCACCGCGCCCGGTTGTGGTTGGGTTACCGGGCATCGTTAACGGCGCGCTTTGACCTTGCCCCGCGCGCGGTTTTCCAGGCACGCTCGCGCCCATGCCCGACCAGACCCCCGCCGCGCCGATCCTTCCGGCCGCCACCATCCTCTTGCTGCGCGACGCGCCGGCCTTCGAGGTGCTGATGGTCAAGCGTCACCACCAGATCGATTTCGCCGCCGGCGCCCTGGTCTTTCCGGGCGGCAAGACCCACGCCGGCGATCACGACGGCGCCTGGGAAACCCGGGTGACCGGCTGGGCCGCCAGCCAGCCCCACAAGCGCGCGCTTCGCATCGCCGCCCTTCGCGAAGCCTATGAGGAGACTGGCATACTGCTGGCTCGCCATGCCGATGGAACGGCGTTTCGCGGCGACGAACGGGCCGCCGCCGCGCGCGGCGAGGTCGCCGCCGATCGGCGCGCCTTTGTCGATCTGGTCAGGGAGCTGGATCTGCGGCTCGAGCTGGAGGCCCTGTCGGTATTCGCCCGCTGGATCACCCCGCCGCTGACGCCCAAACGTTTCGATACCTGGTTCTATGTGGCCGTCGCCCCGCCCGACCAACTGGCGCTCTGCGATGGCTGGGAGACGGTCGACGCCGAATGGATCGAACCGCGCGAAGCGCTGCGACTTGGCGAACTCGGCGAGCGCAAGGTGATCTTTCCGACCAGGATGAACCTGCGGCTGCTGGCCGAGGCGACCGGCGCCGCCGACGCCATCGCGCGGGCCCGGGCGCGCACCCTGGTCACGGTAGAGCCGAAGATCACCGACGGTCCCGACGGCCGCATGCTGGTCCTGCCGCCGGACGCCGGCTACGGCGCGGTCAGCGAACTGGTTTCAAAGGTGATGTAGCCGCCGAATCTCATTTCCAAGCCTATTCTTGGCCTTAGGTCCGACCGCTTCGTGGGCCAGCCGGAACGTCGTCGCTGATCGTGTTTCCCTCCGTTAAGCTGATCATGCCCCGCGATTCTTAGCCGCTGTTGAGCGATTGGAGTGCCATTGGCCGATTTGAGGGATATGCCGCCGCTGGTCGTTGATCGGGAACATCTCGCGACTTGGGGGCGGACATGGCTGGGTCTGGAGGGCAGTCTCTCAGCTGGACAGGCGAAGGCCAAACTCTCAAGCCGCTTTGACAAGAAGCAGGGCATGGATTTCGGTTATGCGTTCGACCGTGCATTCGGCGAAGCCATCGCGGTCATGCTTGGCGGCATTCCGATCAGAGTTCCGAATCCAAGCTCCTTGCTTCCAATAGCCGCTGATTGCGTAGAAGTTGGAACAACACGAATAGTCGGCGGCATTCGACCGCAAAACTTCGACGCCGCTTATCGACCGGATGGTCCGCGGATCGTGTTCGATAGCAAAACGCTAAACGACGCGAAAAGCGTCGGTAAGAATTGGCAAAATATGGTCAATGATTTGGCTACAGAGGCAGCAACGGTGCACACGCGTTTCCCGTATTGCCTAGTGGCTTTTATAGTAGCGCTCCCAGCACCAGCTGTTGCGGCCCCCCAGAGACGCTCATTGGCTCGAACGCTCGAGCGCCTCGGCTCACGCAAAGACGAGTTGGACCAAAACCACTTGGCAGAGGCGATTAGCTTGGTGCTGTGGGATCCTCATACAGGCGGAACCGAGCCAGGCTTTCCAGAACCAGGTTCTCCCCTACGAATCGAGACGATGCACGAGCGCATTCAGCCCCACTATTTTGACCGCTATAAAAATCTCCCGCCCCATGATATCTGAAGGGTTGCGTGGGAACAAAGACAGAACTAATCATCAGCACACAATGACCAAATTCGGTTCGAACAAAGTTGCTCCGACCGCTCAAAAACTTCGTGGGGGCTACTACACCCCCCACGCGCTTGCAGAATTTTTATCTGACTGGGCCATTCGCGAGGGATCGGAACGGATTCTCGAACCCAGCTGCGGCGACGGAAATTTCGTCATCGAAGCGGCATCCCGTTTGTCTGGAAGGGGCAGGATCACTGCAGTAGAGGTCGACAAGATTGAAATAGTAAAAGCACAACGCAGAACGGCTGCTTGGCGCGAGCAAATTGCATGGGTTAATTCAGATTTCTTCGAAGAATTTCCCGCTCTAGCCAAAGCAGAACCTTTCGACGTCATTGTTGGCAACCCTCCTTTCATTCGGTTTCAGCACTTTGATGTGCATGCGCGTGAAAGAGCGTTCAGTCTGCTTCGCCAACATGGATATAAACCAAACGGTCTTGCCAATGCGTGGGCCTCGTTCGTCCAGTTGGCAGCGGAATTGCTCAGAGACGGCGGCCGTCTGGCCATGGTGCTTCCAGCCGAATTGTTGCAAGTTCAATATGCTGCCGAACTTAGATCGCGATTGCCATATATGTTCGATGAAATAGTCATAATCGGCTTTGATGAACTCGTATTTCCCGAAATCCAGCAGGAGGTGGTGCTTTTACTCGCTGAAGGCCGCCGTCAAAGAAGAGAAACCGCAGGCAAATTGCATACGATGCAACTATCGAATGGACGTGAATTGATCTCGAACTTCGCTGGCGGTCTACGAGTGGCCCATCTTCCTGAACGGCATGCACACTCCGCGATGAAGTGGACCTCCCTATTTTTGCCTGACAGTGAGTTCTCTGCCTTAGATAGTACGTCGGACCTCATTGGTCTTAGACGGCTTGGTGACTACGCGAGCGTGGATGTTGGCATAGTTACTGGAAGGAATAGTTTTTTCGTCATTCGCGACGAGCATGCTGACACGATGAAAGTTGGTGAAGCATCGGTCGATGTGGTGGGAAGGACCTCCGCACTCAGATCGATTTTATTTAGCGAAGAGGACCTAAGGTTTTTCGCAAGTCAGCATCCGTCGAAGTTGTTGAACTTGTCCGGGAGGGATCGGACGCTATTCTCCGAGGAACTGACCAGATACATCGACGATGGAGAAACAACACGTATTAACGAGGGCTATAAGTGCCGTATCCGGCATAGGTGGTTTGATGTGCCCTCAGTGTATGCGCCCGAGGCGTTCCTATTTCGTCAAATTCACAATGCGCCGCTCTTGGTGGCGAATCACGCTCGCGCGACTTCAACTGACACCATCCACCGAGTGCGCGTGCAATCAGACGTAAACGTTGATCGCCTGTGCGCGGCGTCCGTCAATTCACTGACCTTTGCATGGGCGGAGGTGTGCGGTAGAAGTTATGGCGGAGGCGTGTTGGAACTTGAGCCGCGAGAGGCGGAACAGTTGCCGATACCATACGAGCACGCCGAAAACATCGATCAAGGCTACGTCGATAGGTGTCTGAGGGCAGGTAATCTCATCAAAGCCTTGGATCACTCTGACGAAATTGCGCTGCGAAAGGGCTTAGGGCTGGCCCGGAACCAGTTGGCATTGGTTCGCTCTGCTTGGCTGAGTCTTAAAGGGCGTCGCCAACGTCGCAGATATTCGGTTGCTGCGGATCTCGACCTCGCAAGCTGAGGGCTATTGCGGCGCGGTCCTCAGGCCTGAAAACCTGAGTGTGCCCTAGGTGGCGATGCGAACGCGGAACCAAAAACGTCTCCGTCGAACGGACGCCTCACGGCCGCCGTGAAGCTTCGACGCGGGTTTCGAGGTCGTGCGCCAGGGCGGCGCCGGCGGGGGTCTGATCGCTTTGAATGCGGCCAGCGACCGCCGTCTCTATGGCCTCGATGTGGGCGTCGATCAGGCTCAAGGGCGCGACCGCGCGCGCCTGCGGATTGCCGATCAGGCGGCAAAGGGATCCGGCGATCCGGGTCACCAGCGGATACTCATAGGTCGCGCCAAGGCCCTTCAGATCATGGGCGCGCAGATAGAGACTCTCGCAGGTTTCCTCGGAGCGGCCCTCGCTGTCGAAACGCGCCCGCGCCGCCTTCAGCTTGGCGATCTCCTCGGCCAGCCACGCGGCGAAGTTTCCAGACAGGCTCTTCAGGGCCGCCTCGGCCCTGGCGATCGCCGCCGGATCGACGGCCCCCATGCGCAGCCGAAGCCCGCCAGACGCCTGCGTCCCCTGATTGGCGTCGCTCAACGCACCACTCCTGTTAGCGTACTGGGGCGATGGTAGGCGGCAAAGGCTTAACAACGCGTGTTCCGCCGCCACGCGGATCAGGCCGAGAATTGCTCCGCCAGAGTGCGTTCCTCGAGGCTGCGGCCGGCGTCGAACAGCATGGCGAGCGTGATGCTGCGGTCCTCGACCACCTCGACCTCTATGACGTTGCGGACCTCGACGTTGTCGGCGACGGCGCTCACCGGCCGCTTATCGGCTTCGAGAACCTCGAAGGTCACGCGCGCCTTGTGCGAAACCAGCGCGCCACGCCAACGCCTGGGACGAAAGGCGCTGATCGGGGTCAGGGCCAGGACCTGGGCGTTGATCGGGATGATCGGCCCGTGCGCGGAGAGGTTGTAGGCGGTCGAACCGGCTGGGGTCGAAACCAGTGCGCCGTCGCAGAACAACTCGGCCATGCGCGGACGCCCATCGATGAGAATGCGCAGCTTGGCGGTCTGGCGGGTTTCACGCAGCAGGCTGACCTCGTTGATCGCCAGGGCCTGGTGCTTCGCGCCAGTCGCGTCGACGGCGGTCATGCTGAGGGGATGAATGATCGCCTGTTCGGCCGCCGCGATCCGCTCGGCGAGCCCGTCCTCGCGATAGTCGTTCATCAGAAAGCCCACCGAGCCGCGATTCATCCCGTAGATCGGCCGGCGCGTGGCCAGGTTGCGGTGCAGGACCTCGAGCATGAAGCCATCGCCGCCCAGGGCGACGACGACATCGGCGTCCTCTTCGGGCGCATCGCCGTAAAGGCCGACCAGCCGCGCGCGTGCTTCGGCCGCTTCGGGGCGATCGCTGGCCACGAACGCGAGGCGCTGGCGCGCGGGAGCGGGACGATCGTTCATGCGAGCCTGAGCAGACGCCGAAGGCCGCGGTCCTGTCAAACCTGGCCGGCGACCTGATGAAAGACGCCGGCGGCCTGGGCCGGGGAAAACTGGCCAAAGACGTCCATGGCGCGGCGCGCGCCTGGCTCGCCGCCGCCGGGCTGGCCGGCGTTGAGTTCGCGCACCTGGGCCAGCAGGGTCGGAAAGGCGGCCTTGTCGATGCCGATGGCCGCGCAGGCCAGGGCGAGGCGTTCGGGGCGAGCCGGATCGTCGAGCGCCTCGCGGACCTGGGCGGGGCTGAAGCCGCCCAGCCGCGCCAGCGCGGTGGTGAACAGGGAAAGCCGTTTCTGGTTGAGCGCGCGCAGGAGAACGGTCGCCTTGAGCTCGCCGGCGTTGGCCAACTTGTCGACCAGAAGTATCTCGTTGGCTTCGCCCGCGGCCTGGGATTCCAGCGTCCTGACAAGGGTTGCGATGCGGCGGGTCGCGGCCGGCGTCCACGGATTTCCCGCCAGCCCGTCGGCCTGCCGCGCCGCTTCGATGCGCGCCAGCAGAACTTGCCGGTCGTCCGCGCCAAGGCGCGCGGCGCGGGCGGCGAGCGCCTCGGGGTCGATGGCGAAGCTCATGGGAAGGGACGAGACTCCTTGACCTGGACCGCCGGTAGCGCGACCCTTAAGGCTCGTCAAAGAGATCATTGATCGGGAGAAATGGCCATGGCCGATGGATCGCTCGCCGGGCAAGCTTCGCTGAAGTCCAAGGTCTCGCAAGAGGAATGGAAGGTGCGCGTCGATCTGGCGGCGCTTTATCGGCTCGTCGCCCTCTATGGCTGGGACGATATGATCTACACCCACATTTCGGCGCGCCTGCCCGGGCCCGACCACCATTTCCTGATCAACCCCTATGGCCTCTTCTTCGACGAGATGACCGCTTCGTCGCTGGTCAAGATCGACTTGGAGGGCAACGTGCTGCAGGACACCGACTATTTCATCAACCCGGCCGGATTCACCATCCATTCGGCCGTCCACGCCGCCCGCGACGACGCCCATTACGTCATGCACCTGCACTCCGACCAGGGCGTCGCCGTCTCGGCCCAGAAGGAAGGCCTGCTGCCGCTGAGCCAGCATGCCCTGATCGTCCTGCCGCGCCTGGCCTATCACGACTACGAGGGCATCGCCCTCAACGTCGAGGAGAAGGATCGGCTGGTCCAAGATCTGGGGACAGCCTCGCTGATGCTGCTGCGCAACCACGGCACGCTGGCGGTCGGCAAGACAGCCGCCGACTGCTGGACCGGCATGTTCTACCTCGAGCGCGCCTGCAAGCAGCAGGTCATGGCTCTCTCGGTCGGCCGCGAGCACGTGCTTATCGCGCCTGCCGCCAGCCAGGCGGAAGTCGCCGGCCAGGTCAGCCGCGGCATCGGCGGCGCCCTGGCGTGGCCCGGCTGCCTGCGTCGCCTAGATCGCCAAAGTCCCGGATACGACGCCTAGTCGATTTTTCGCTGGATCGTTCGGCGGGCGCGGGACGTTGAAAGGCTCTTAGCCAAGGAGCATCCCATGCCCGCTAGATCCGGAGCGCAGCAGAAGGCCGCCGGGGCCGCTCTATCAGCCAAACGCGGCGATACGCCCACGAGCAAACTCAAGGGCGCCTCCAGGTCCATGGCCAGTTCGATGAGCGAAAAGGAACTGGAGAAAATGGCCTCGACCAAGCGCAAGGGTAAGCCCGAGCACACTGCGAAGCGCTGACGCTCCCTCGAGGCGCGCAGAGTCGTAGACTGGCGGACAGAGTAGAGCTGGGCCGGGCGGCGTGCGCTGTCCAAACAGCATGAGCGGGGGGCCTGGACGATGACGCTGCATCAGGGCCTGGCTTTTGGGCTGGTCATTTTGACCGTCGCCGGTTTCGCGTCGGGTCGGGTTCGCTACGATCTTGTCGCCCTGCTGTCGCTGTTCGCGGGACTGATCGTCGGGGTGATCCCCGCACCGTCCGCCTTTGACGGCTTCAAGAGCGATGTTGTGGTCATCATCGCCTGCGCGCTGATCGTCTCGGCGGCGATTGCCCGTTCGGGTGTCGTCGAGGCGGTGACGGCGCCCTTGTTCTCTCGGCTGAACACCGAGCAGACCCAGGCCCCGGTGCTGACGGTGACCACGGCCCTGTTGTCGATGGCCACCAAGAATGTCGGGGCTCTGGCGGTGATGATGCCCTCGGCGCAGCGCTTGGCCGCGCGTACCGGAACCAGCCTGGGCAGGCTGCTGATGCCGATGGCGTTCGCTTCCCTGGTCGGCGGACTGGTCACCCTGGTCGGCACGTCCAGCAACATCATCGCCTCGCAGGTTCGCGAGCAGGCGACCGGCCATCCATTCCAGATGTTCGACTTCGCCCCGGTCGGACTGTCGATCACCGCCATCAGCCTGATCTATCTCTGCTTCGCCTATCGGCTGCTTCCCGCCGGCGCGCCCGGCGCGGCGACCTTCGAGGAGGGTTCCCAGGATGGGGCCTACGCTACCGAAATCCACATTCCCGACGACTGGCAGGGCGAAAGGCGCCGCACGGTCGGCGCCCTGGAAAAGCTTGCGCACGGCGAGGTCGAGGTGGTGGCCCTCATCCGGGGCAAGCGGCGCAGGACGTCGCCCGGCGCAAGCTCTGAACTGCGGCCGGGCGACACGCTGATCCTTGAGGGCGACCAGGCCCATCTGGACGCGCTGATCGCCCAGGCGGGCTTCGAGCTCTCGCCGGCCGCCCGTCCCCTCGACGATGTCGAGGGGACCGAGGAGGTGCGCGTGGTCGAAGCGGTGGTGGCGCCAGGCTCGCCGCTGGCGGGCAAGTCCGCCGGCCGCGTGGGCCTCCATCACCAATTCGGAGTCAACCTGCTTGCCGTCGGTCGTTCGAGTGGCCGAGTCACCCAGCAGCTGAAGGCTCTGACGCTGCAGGTCGGCGACATGCTGGTGCTGCAGGCCGGTGAGCGAGCGCTGCCCGCCGCCCTGCGGGAACTGGGGGCCTTGCCGCTCGCGCCGCGGCCGGTTCGTCTGGGCAGCGCCAACCGCGGCGCGGCGGCGGTGGCGATCCTGGTCGCGGCCATGGCCATCGTCGCCTTGAAAATCGCCCCGGTGGCGATCACCTTTTTTGGCGCCGCCGTGGCCATGCTCGCCGTCGGGGCCCTGACCATGCGCCAGGCCTACGATTCCCTGGACGGTCAGGTGCTGGTGATCATCGCCGCCCTGGTGCCGGTCAGCGAGGCGGTTCAGCATACCGGCGGCACGGCGGTCATCGCCGCCGCACTTTCAGCCGGGCTAGGCGGCCTGCCGCCGATGTTGTCGCTGGGCCTGATGATGCTGGCGGCGATGCTGGCCGCGCCGTTTCTACACAACGCCCCGACGGTGCTGATCCTGGGACCGGTGGCGGTCAGCCTCGCCCACGCGCTGAAGCTGAGTCCGGATTCCTTCCTGATGGCGGTGGCCACCGGCGCCGGCTGCGATTTCCTGACGCCCGTGGGCCACCAGTGCAACACCCTGGTGATGAAGCCCGGCGGCTACCGGTTCGGCGATTACGCGCGCCTTGGCGCGCCACTCAGCCTGCTGGTGCTCCTACTCGGCACGCCGCTGATCGCCTTTTTCTGGGGACGATGAGGCCGCGGTTCAGTCGCGGTGGCCAAGCTAGCGACCGGCGGTTTACAATCGGCTGATGACTAACCGCGAACCGCTTCTCAAGCCCGTGGCGATCGATTGCCTGCGCCCGACGCAGATTACGCTCGGCTTTCGCGAGGTCGATCAGAAGCGGCGCCAGTGGCGCGCTCGGGCTGACAAGGATGGCGATGTCTTCCTCGGCCGCCACATGATCCCATCCGTCCTCGGGCCAAAGGGCAATCACTACATCATCGACAATCATCACCTGGCCCGCGCGCTGCATGAAGAGGGCGTCCAGGACGTGCTGGTCAGTGTGGCGGCCGATCTGAGCGCGCTCTCCAAGGGCTCGTTCTGGATCTACCTGGACAACGTCGACTGGTGCCATCCCTATGACGCGGAAGGACGGCGTCGGGACTTCGACGCCATTCCTTCGTCCATCGCCAAGCTGCACGACGACCCCTACCGCAGCCTGGCCGGCGATTTGCGCCGGGCCGGCGGATTCGCCAAGGATACGACGCCGTTCGCCGAGTTTCTGTGGGCCGATTTCCTGCGCAAGCGGATCAAGCCCAAGGCGGTGGCGCGCAGCTTTTCGGGCGCCCTGCGGAAGGCCCTGGTTCTGGCCAAGACCAAGGATGCCGGCTATCTGCCCGGCTGGTGCGGGCCAAATCCGATCGACTAGCCGCCAGGCAATCCGAATGCCTGAACCTCAGATGACCATCGCCGTGGGCCGACGTTCAGCCAGCGCCGGCCATCGTTCCTACAACCTGCCGGGCGCCCTCAAGGGCAATTCCGGCGCTCAAAAAGGGTCGTAAAGCCATGAACCGTAGTCATCCCCGCCTGCTCGGCCTCGTCTTCACCGGCACGCTGGCCGGCCTGGCGCTCAGCGCCTGCAACAAGACCCCAACGGCGCAGGCGCCGGCCGCAGCGCCGTCGCCGCTCGCCGCGCTTCCCCTGACCGACTCGGCCGCCCCGCCGATCGCGCCCGCGCCGCCGATCAGCGCTCTTCTGCCCGGACCGCCTGTCCGGGTGGCGCAACTGAGGGACCCATCCCAAGGCTATGCCTATCTCGACCGGGCCTACGCCATGGGCGGCGCCCTTGGCGATGCGCCGCCCGATTACGCTTACGATTACAATGGCGTCCGCCCCTGGGTATGGCAGGGCGACGACGGCTCGACCCGCGTGGTCGAACCGACCTCGGACGGCGACCGCTATTACTACTATGACGCCGGTACGGACTATCCCTACCTGGTCCGCGATCGTGACCACACCTATGGCTACGACAACGGCGAACTGGTGATGGTCTATGACCAGTATGGCCGCGAGCTGCCGCAAAGCACTGTAGACCAACAGGCCGATTTCGCGGGCCGCTATCTCGCTCGCGCGAGGGCCCTTTACGACGCTTCACGCCGCCAACAGCGCGAAGCGGTCGCCAGGGCCAACTGGGAGTCGCGGCGCCAGGAATATTACGACGAACAGAACCAGTGGGTTCAGGATCAGAACCAGGATGCCGACTGGCGCGCCTACCATGACCAGCATGCGCAGGAGGAGCGCTCCCACTGGTCGGACGAGCACTACCGGCGCGAGTCGGAGGCGGCGCAGTTCGCCCAGGCGATCAACGACACCGCGATGGCCGCCCGCGACCTTCAGGCCGCCCACGATGAACAGGCCTGGGCGCAACAGGCTCGGGCCCACCCGGGCGGCGATCGCAACGGCCCGCCGCCGCCGCCGCTGCAGATGCCCCCCGCCGCTCAGACGCAGGTCAACCGGGCCGGGCGTCCGATGAGCCCCAACGCGCCGCCGCAACAGCCCCAGGCCGGGGCCTTCGCTTCGCAACAGGCCGCCGCCCAGCCTCACCAGCGCGCCATGGCGCAGGCCAACGCCCAGGCGAACGCCCAGGCCCAAGCCCAAGCGCGTCAAAGGGCCGCCGCTCTGGGACAGTCGCAACAGACCCAGCAACAGGCGGCGATCAACGCTGCGGCGTCGCAACATGCAGCGCAGAACGCGGCTCTGGCTCGCGCCCAAGCCCAGCGGCAGGCGCAGCAGCGCGCGGCCCAGTCCCAGGCGCAGGCGACGCAGCGCGGCGCGGCCGTGCAGGCCCAGCGCGCGGCCCAGCAGCAGGCGATGCAAGCCCAGGCCGCCCAGCGCGCCGCCGCCATGCAAGGCCAGCGGGCGGCGCAACAGCAGGCGGCGCAGGCGCAGGCCGGTCAACGCGCGACCGCCATGCAGGCGCAGCGAGCGGCCCAGGCCCAGGCCGGTCAACGCGCCGCGGCGATGCAGGCGCAGCGGGCGGCTCAGGGCCAGGCCCAGGCCGGTCAACGCGCGGCCGCCATGCAGGCGCAAAGGGCTGCCCAGGCCCAGGCTCAGGCCCAGGCCGGTCAACGCGCCGCGGCGATGCAGGCGCAGCGAGCGGCCCAGGCCCAGGCTCAGGCTCAGGCCGGTCAACGCGCGGCCGCCATGCAGGCGCAGCGCGCTGCCCAGCAACAAGCTCAGGCGAAGCGGGCGGCGCCGCCGGCTCCGCCCCGGAAGAAGCCCGCCGATGACAAGCCGGCGCAACCCTAGGGACGATTGATTGACCTCAGCTCTCCGATCGGTTGTGCTGGTCGGGCGCGGCTAAGGGGACGGGGCCCAATGCTGAAGGCGATCGATCGACGCACGCTGATGGTATCGGCGGCGGCTGTGGGAAGTTCGGCGCTCGCGGCCAGGACGTTTGCGGCGCCGCCATCGCGGCCCCCCGTCGCGTCTCTGCGACCAGTGAGCGAGGTTCTGCACGGGGTGACCATCACCGACCGCTACCGGTGGATGGAAGATGCCGCGGACCCCGAATGGATGCCCTATCTGCTGGCCCAGAATGCCTATGCGCGACAGGTCCTTGCCGCCATTCCTGGCCGCGCGGCCCTCGCCGAGCGGATCGCGGCTGTCACCGGCGCCCTTGGGGTAATCGCCCAGGTGCAGGCAGCCGGCCCCTATGTTTTCACCGAGCTGCGTCCCGCGGGAGCGAACACCTTCAAGCTGATGGTGCGCGAAGGCGTCGACGGCCCCGATCGGCTGCTGATCGATCCGGATAGCCTGGCGAGCGCCGGCACCCACTTTTCGCTCGACTACTGGCAGGCGTCTCCCGATGGGCGGCTGGTGGTTTACGGGGTGTCGCCCGCGGGGTCCGAAAACTCCGTGCTGCACTTCATCGAGACGGGCAGCGGCCGGGTGCTGCCGGACAGCCTCGACCGGGCCCAGTTCGGCGGTCCGACCTGGCTTCCCGACAGCAGCGGGGTGTTTTTCAACCGCCTCAAGGCTGGAACCAAACACGGCGATCCCGATCACTATCTCGACAGCGTCGCCTGGATTCATCGCCTTGGCGCCGATCCGGCCGCCGACGTCAAGGTGCTGGCGCGCGGCCTCGACCCGTCCGTGCCGATGCAGCCGATCGACACACCGTTCGTCGTCGCGCAGGTCGGCTCGACCCTCGCGCTCGGCATCGTCGCCAGCGGGGTGCAAAACGAGGTCACCGCCTACGCCACCACCCTGTCCGCCGCCGAAGCGGGCAAACCGGCGTGGCGCAAGGTCTGCGACCCAGACGATGGGGTGACCGGGTTCGCCCTGCGCGGCGACGACCTCTTCCTGCTGACCCACAAGGGCGCGCCGCGTTTTCGCATTCTGAGGACCAGCGCCGCGGCGCCCAGCTTCGCCAGCGCGAGCGAGGTGGTGCCGGAGGGGCCGCGTGTGCTCAAGGGCATGTCGGCCGCCCGGGACGGCCTCTACATTCAGGCGCTCGATGCGGGCCTGGGCGCGGTCCTGCGGCTCGGCCAGGACGGGGCCGTGACGCCGCTGAACCTGCCCTTCGCCGGCTCGGTTTCGGCCCTCTACACCGATCCGCTGCAGGACGGCTGCTGGTTCCTGCTCGACGGCTGGGTGCATCCGGCCGTCCTCTGTCGCGGTGGGCCGGACGGCTCGGTGACGGTGACCGACATCGCGCCCAAGGCCCCGTTCGATGTCTCGCGCTACGAGAGCCGGGAGCTGATGGTCACAGTGCGCGACGGGACGCGGGTTCCGCTGTCGATCATCTATGCCAAGGGCGCGAGGCAAGGCGGCCCCGCGCCTCTCTACCTGCAGGCCTACGGCGCCTACGGCCTCGATATCGACCCGGGGTTCAGCCCCCGCTTCCTGCCCTGGCTGGATCTGGGCGGCGTCTATGCGGTCGCCCATGTGCGCGGCGGCGGCGAATTGGGCGAGGCCTGGCACAAGGCCGGCGAGAAGGCGACCAAGCCCAATACCTGGCGCGACTGCATCGACTGCGCGCAGTGGCTGATCGACAACCGCTGGACGAGCCCGGGCAAGCTGGCGGTCGAGGGCACCTCGGCCGGCGGCATCATGGTCGGGCGGTTTCTGACCGAGCGGCCCGATCTGCTGACCGTTGCGTTGGTTCGCGTCGGCGATTCGAATGCGACACGCTTTGAGTTCATGGAAGCGGGTCCGGCCAATATTCCTGAGTTCGGCTCCATCAAGACGCCCGAAGGGTTCAAGGGTCTGCTGGAGATGGACGCCTACCAGCACGTCAAGGACGGCGTGGCCTATCCGGCGGTGATGCTGACCACCGGAATCACCGATCCCCGCGTCGCCTCCTGGGAGCCGGGCAAGTTCGCCGCCCGCCTGCAGACGGCCACGTCGTCGGGCAGACCGGTCATTCTGCGCGTCGAGACCGACGCCGGCCACGGCCTGGGCTCAACCCGCAAGCAGCGCGATGACGAGAGCGCCGACACCTACGCCTTCATCCTTTGGCAGACCGGCGATCCCCGCTTCCAGCCCCGGCCTTGAGCGCTTCCGATCAGGGCGACGCCGCCCGGCCGCTCGAAAGGAGCATGGGCGGCGCCGGCGCCCTCTTGATCACGCTCTCGGCGATCACGCCGGCGGCGTCGGTGTTCATCGTCGGCTCCGATGTCATCGCCCGGGCGGGAACGGGCGCGTTCATCTGCTTCGCGGCGGCGGCGGCGATCAGCCTGCTCGTCGCGTTCGTCTATGCCGAGCTCGCCTCGGCATTTCCGGTCACCGGAGCGGAGTATTCAATCCTCGGATCCGTCTTGGGACCGTCGTGGGGATTCATGGCGCTTGGCCTCAATCTGGTCGGGGCGGGCCTCGGGCAGGCGCTGACCGCGCGCGGACTGGCGCTCTACCTCGCGGTTATCGTCCCCGGGGCCTCTTCGCTGCCGATCGCGCTCGTTGCGGTCATCGTCGCCAGCGGCTTGGCGGTCTTGAACATCCGGGCCAATGCCAAGGTCACCGGCGCCTTTCTGGCGCTCGAACTCATAGCCCTCGCGGTCATGGCCGCGCTCGGGTTTTTCCATCCCCATCAGTCGCTGACGCGGATCGTCCTGCATCCGATGATGCTTGCCGCCGGCGTACTGAAGCCGGCGAGCTGGCGGGTGATCGGCCTGGCGACCGCGAGCGCGATATTCGCCTACAACGGTTATGGCAACGCGGTCTCCCTCGGCGAAGAACTGCACCATGCGCGCAGCCGCATCGCCACGGTGGTGATCGTCTCGCTGCTGATCGCCGTGGTGGTCGAGTTCGCTCCGGTGATCGCGGTGCTGATCGGGGTCAAGGATCCGCGCGCGATTTTCGCGGCAGCCGCGCCGATGCCGGCCTTCATCGCCAGCGCGGCCGGTCCGGCCATCGCCAAGGCGATCAGTCTCGGCGTCGCCCTGGCCATTTTCAACGCTCTCATCGCCGGGGCGCTGATCAACGCGCGGCAGCTCTACGCAACCGGCCGCGACCGGGTCTGGCCAGGGCCGATCAGTCGCGCCATCGAGCGCACCCACCCGCGCTTTCGCTCGCCCTGGGTGGCGACCGCGATCACCGGGGCGGTGTCGGCGGCGGCATGTTTTCTCAGGCTCGACACCCTGATCGTGTTGACCGCCAACGGGGTGGTCGTGCTCTATTTCGGCGTTTGCCTGGCGGCGATCGTCGGGCGGCTGCGCGGCTCGACCGCCATGGGCGCCTATCGCATGCCCTTGTTTCCGCTGACCCCGATCCTGGCCCTCATCGCCTTGTGCGGCGTTCTCTGGGCGGATTTGCAGGATCTTGCCGTCGGCCTGCCGAGCCTTGCGGCGAGCCTGGTGGTGATGCTTCTCTTCGCGGGCTACTATCGTTTCTGGCTCCGGTCGCGCGCGGGCTGGGCATTGCGAGGCCCCGATGGCGACCTGGCGGCTCGCGGGTGATGGACGCCAACGCCGACATGCCCCCGCGGGCCTCGCGCCCATGAACGGGGTCCTTGCTCTCGACGCCGGCCTGGCCGGGCGACTGTCGCAAGCGGCGCTGGATCATGTCGAACGCGAGTATCCCTACGCCCTGGTCCAGGTATTGGGACGGCCTTCGGACCTGGGCCTTCCGCGAAAGCTCCATCCGGTCTTCTTCGGCAGCTTCGACTGGCATAGCTGCGTCCACGGCTACTGGCTCCTGGCGCGGATCCTGCGCCTTTATCCGGGCCTTCCGCAGAGCGGCGCCATCACCGGGGTCTTCACGCGGCGCTTTACAGCTTCGGCGATGGCCGGCGAGCTGGCCTTCATCGAGCGGCCGACCAGCAAAGGCTTCGAGCGGCCTTATGGCTGGGCGTGGCTGTTGATGCTGGCCGCAGAACTGCGCCGCCCCGGGGTCGAGGACCGCCAGCGCTGGGAGGCCGTCCTGCGCCCCTTGAGCGCCGCGATCGCCGGCCGCCTGATAAATTTTCTACCCAAGGCCGACTACCCGGTCCGCGCAGGGGCGCATTCGAACACCGCCTTCGCCCTGGCCCTGGCGCTGGACTATGCCCAGGTCGCCGGCGACGCCGCGCTGGCCGGCGCGATCAGGGCCAAGGCGCGGCAGTGGTATGCCAGGGACGCCGACTGCCAGGCGTGGGAGCCTTCCGGCGACGACTTTCTATCTCCGGCGCTGATGGAAGCCGAACTGATGCGCCGGGTCCTGACCCCCAAAGCCTTTGGAGTCTGGTTCAACCGCTTTCTGCCGCTGGCGGGCGACGCGGCGCCGGCCACGCTGTTCAGGCCCGCCAGGGTCAGTGACCGGGCCGATGGCAAGATCGCCCATCTGGACGGCCTCAATCTCAGCCGCGCGTGGTGCTGGAAGGGGATAGCCAGCGCGCTTGCGCCCGATTCACCTGCCCGCGCCCGGGGATTGGCGGCGGCCCGGCGCCACATTCGCGCCAGCCTGCCCCACGTGACCGGCGACTACATGGGCGAACACTGGCTGGCCAGCTTCGCATTGCTGGCGCTGACGGCGTGAAGAGGTCGCTGGACGTCCGGACTTGCAACGGGCGAACGAGGCGCGACAATGCCATGCGCGGGAAATATCGACCCGGGCGTTGGGGAGCCAAATAATGAAGATCGTCTCTTATGTCGTCAGCCTCATCCTGATCTTGCTTGGCGCAGTGTGGATTTTGCAGGGAGTGAACGTGCTACCCGGCAGCTTCATGACCGGCCACATCCAATGGGCCATCTATGGCGCGATCCTGGCCGCGCTCGGAATCGCCCTGTTTCTGTGGACCCGCAGAGGCCGACGGCCCACGAACTAAGGGCCCCGGCGCTGTCGCAGAGCGTCGCCTGATGCGTGTATGGAGGCCTGGATGAGGAGCCTCTGGAGTCCGGATGACGCGCGCGCCGAGGTCGCTCGCCATGGCGCAATGGGCGTCGGCGAGGATCTGGCGCTTAGGACCTACAGCGCCCGCCTGCTGGGCGCGGACCCGGCCCTCGTCCTGCACGGCGGCGGCAATACATCGGTCAAGACCGAGGCGCGCGACGTTTTCGGCGACGATGTCGAGGTTCTGTGCGTCAAGGGCAGCGGATGGGACCTGGCCACGATCGAGCCCCGCGGCCATCCCGCGGTGCGTCTCGCGCCTCTCTTGCGCCTGCGCTCGCTCGAGAGCCTATCCGACGAGGCGATGGTCAACGCGCTCAGGCAAAACCTGCTGGACACCTCTTCGCCCAATCCGTCGGTGGAAACCCTGCTTCACGCCTTTATCGGCGCAAAGTTCATCGACCACACCCACGCGGTCGCGGTTCTGGCGCTGGCCAATCAGCCGAACGCCGCCGCCCTGATCGGGGAGATCTACGGCGAGCGGGTCGCCTGCGTGCCCTACGTGATGCCGGGGTTCGACCTGGCCAAGCTCGCGGCGCGACTCTACGACGAGCGCCCGGGCGCCCTCGGCCTGGTGCTGCTCAACCATGGGATCTTTTCCTTCGGCCAAAGTGCGCGCGAGAGCTACGAGCGAATGATCTCGCTGGTCAGCGCGGCCGAAGCCTTTATCGAAAAGCGTCCCAAGCTTGTTGCAAGCAAGGCGGCAGATTGCGCGCCCGCCGGCCGAACTGCCGAGGCGCTGGCGGCCCTGCGCGGCGCCCTTAGCCAGGCGGCGGGGGACCGCTGGCCGTCCCGCTGGGTTCTCGACCTTCGCGACCACGGACCCGCGAGGCTCCTTGCCGCGCATCCACGGCTTACCGAATGGTCGGCCCGTGGCGTGGCCACGCCCGATCATGTCATCCGCACCAAGCGCCGGCCGCTGGTCCTGGCCGCGCCAGAGGCCGATCTGGAAGCCTGGACGGATACGGCGCGGGTGGCGTTGGACGCGTTCATGGCCGATTATCAGGCCTACTTCGACGCGGGCGCGGCGCGCTCGACCCAGCCCAAGACACCGCTGGATCCGCTGCCTCGCGTCGCGGCCATCGCGGGCCTCGGCCTGATCGGCATCGGCAAGAGCGCCGCCGACGCGGCGGTAGCGGCCGATATCGCCCAGTCGTGGGCCGAGACCTTGCTCGCCGCCGAACGGATCGGCGAGTTCCGGCCTCTGGGCGAGGCCGATACCTTCGACATGGAGTACTGGTCCCTCGAACAGGCGAAGATCGGCAAGGCGCTTGACCGGCCGTTGGCGCGGCATGTGGTCGTGGTCACCGGCGGCGGCGGCGCCATCGGGGCGGCTTGCGCCCAGGCTTTCGCCGCCGAGGGCGCGGAGGTCTGCGTTTTCGACATCGATGGCGAGGCCGCCCGTCGGACGGCGGAGGCCATCGGCCCACGGGCGTTGGCTGTGGTCTGCGACGTGACCGATCCGGTTCAGGTCGAAGCGGCGTTTGACGCCGCCGTTCGCCGCTTCGGCGGCCTGGACATCGTTGTCTCCAACGCCGGCGCGGCACAGCGCGGCATGATCGCCGAGCTGACGCCCGAGACGCTGCGCGCCAGCTTCGAGCTGAATTTTTTCGCCCATCAGGCTGTCGCCCAGGCCGCGGTGCGGATCATGCGGCTGCAGGCGATGGGCGGCGTGCTGCTGTTCAATGTCTCCAAGCAGGCGGTCAATCCGGGCCCTGATTTCGGCGCCTATGGCGCGGCGAAGGCCGGGCTGCTGGCGCTGGTGCGCCAGTATGCCCTCGAGCTGGGCGGCGAGGGCATTCGCGCCAACGCGGTCAATCCGGACCGCATCCGCTCGGGCCTCTTGACCAGCGAGATGGTCGTCTCACGCGCGAAGGCCAGGAATGTCACGCCGCGGGCCTACATGTCCGGCAACCTGCTTTCCAGGGAAGTGACGGCCGACGATGTGGCCCAGGCCTTCGTCTTCGCCGCCCTTCTTCGGAGCACCACTGGGGCGGTCATCCCGGTCGATGGCGGCAACGTCGCGGCGATGCTGCGCTAAGGGGTTTCGGCCCCGGAAATCAGGCTTTGGGACAGCCGGCGAACTCACCGACCTTGGCCACGGTCAGGGTTGCCAGGTTGAGGGCCATCAGCGGGCGCATCGAGCCGGCGCCCTGGCCGGTAAAGAGGTCGATGCGGCCCTTGTGGATGGCGCCGCCGATATCGGAGGCATACCAGTAGCCGTCATGAAGCCGACCGTCCGGCATCGGCAGGCCGACGGTCTCCTTGATGAACAGGATCGAGTGGCGGGGCACGGCGATGCCATCCACGGCCGCGGTGCGCATGGCGACCACCTTGCAGCCGAGCGAATCGCGGTCGTTCATGCCACGGCCGCCGTGATAGAGCGTCGCCTTGAGGCCGAATGTCGCCAGTATCGGTTCGGCCTTGGCGACAACCTGGGCGATGATGTCGCCCAATGGATCATTGGATTCGGCGCGGGCGCCGGTGGCGGACAGGGCCAGCGACATCGCGGCGAGGCATGTCAGGATGCGCTTCATGCGCCCCCCCTGGTTGCTTCTCGTCGTCTGCGAGGCGATTCGTACAGTCCGCCGGCCGTTCGGGCAAGCCGCGGCGACACTCGGCGAAGCGTCGCCGACCGAATGGCGCAGGGCGGAGCGGGTTTAATGGATGGCGCGAATCCCACGCGTTGGCTAATAATCCGAAGGCGTTACCACCGTCCAAACACGCTGCTCGCGCGCTGAATGTTTCGCCCCAATCCAAGCTGTTCAACTCACCGTGATCGAACGGGAGGCGCCTTGAATGAAAGTCCGCATCCGAAAAGCCGTTGCGGCGGTTGTCATGGCCGCGGCCGCCGCGCTGGCCGGTCATGCCTTCGCCTGGGGCTCGACCGGCCATCGGATCATTGGCCGCCTGGCGATGGCGAGCCTGCCGCCGGACGTTCCAGCTTTCCTGCGCACGCCGGCGGCCACGGAAGCCCTCGGCGAACTGGCGCGGGAGCCGGACCGTTGGAAGGCGGCCGGCAAGGCGCACGATTCCGACCGTGACCCGGGCCACTTCCTCGACCTGGGCGATGACGGCCGGGTGCTTGGCGGACCGGTCCTGGCTGCTCTGCCGGCGACGCGCGAGGAATATGAGACGGCGCTGCGCGCCGCGGGAGCCGACAGCTGGAAGGCCGGCTACCTTCCCTACTCGATCATCGAAGGCTGGCAGCAGCTGGCCAAGGATTTCGCCTATTGGCGGGTGGACACCGCCGCCGCGGCCCGAGCGACCGACCGCGCGCACCGCGCCTGGCTGACGGCGGACGCTCGTGAACGCGAGGCCCTGACCCTGCGCGACCTGGGAACCCTGGCCCATTACGTCGGCGACGGAAGCCAGCCGCTGCATGTCAGCGAACACTTCAATGGCTGGGGGCCGTTTCCCAATCCGCGCGGCTACACGCAGGATCGGGTGCATGCACCCTTCGAGGGCGCTTTCGTGCGCGCCTTCGTCAGCCCCGCCGCGGTTCGCAGGGCGATGTCGCCACCGCTCGATTGCCGCTGCTCCATAGAGACGCGGACAGAGGCCTATCTGGCGCACACAAACAGCTTCGTTGCCCCCTTCTACGATCTCTACAAAGCCCACGCCTTCTCTGGCCCCGACCCGCGCGGCGAAGTCTTCGCCGCCGAGCGCCTGGCGGCCGGCGCTTCGGAACTTCGCGACCTGGTCGCCGCCGCGTGGCGGGCCAGCGCTGCGGGCAATGTCGGGTGGCCGGCGGTGTCGGTTGCCGATGTCGAGGCCGGCAAGGTCGATCCCTACGATTCGCTCTATGGCGTGGACTAGTCCGAGAACCATGCCAGACGCCCAGATCATCGATGGCAGAGTGCATGCCGAGGCGCTGCGCGGGCGCGTAGCCCAGGCCGTCGCAAGGCTGAAGGCGGAGCATGGTGTCCAGCCTGGTCTCGCCGTCATCCTGGTGGGCGAGGATCCCGCCAGCGAAATCTATGTCCGAAGCAAGGGCGAGCAGAGCCTGGCCGCGGGCATGCATTCGGTCACCCATCGTCTCGGTCGGGAGACGTCTCAGGACGACCTGATCGGCCTGATCCGGACCCTCAACGCCGACCAAGCCGTTGACGGCATTCTGGTCCAATTACCGCTTCCGCCGCACATCGACACCGCCGAGGTGCTGGCCGCGCTCGATCCGGACAAGGATGTTGACGGGTTGGCGGTAATCAATGCCGGGCGCCTGGCCAGCGGCCGGCCGGGCCTTGTCCCCTGCACGCCGCTGGGCTGCATGATCCTGCTGCGAGAGACGCTTGGCGATATCGCTGGACTGAACGCCCTGGTCATCGGCCGCTCGGTGCTCGTCGGCCGGCCGGTGGCGCAACTGCTGCTCGCCGCCGACTGTACGGTGACCGTCGCCCACTCGAAAACCCGTGATCTCGCCGGCCTCTGCCGCACCGCGGACATTCTGGTCGTGGCCATGGGCAGGCCCGCCATGGTGCGCGGCGACTGGATCAAGCCGGGCGCGACCGTGATCGACGTCGGCGTCAACCGCGTTCCCTTCCGCGATCCGCTAAAGGCCGCCGCGGGCAAGACCAAGGTCGTCGGCGACGTCGACTTCGCCGGGGCCCGAAAAGTGGCCGCATGGATCACACCGGTGCCGGGCGGCGTTGGCCTGATGACGGTCGCGTGCCTGCTGCAAAACACCGTGACCGCGACCATGCGCCGGCGGGGCCTGGCCACCCCGGCAGGGTCGCAGGCATGAACGTGAGCGAGGGTTGAGACGGTGAACTGGATCCAGGCGCTGCTCCCGCGCGAAGAAAAGTTCTTTGGGCTGTTCCACGACCACGCCCTCACGCTGGTCGCCGGCGCCAAGGCGCTGCGGGTGCTGCTGGACGGCGGGGAAGGGGTCGAAGGCGCGTGCCGCGAGATCGTCCTGCAGGAACATCAGGCCGACCTGATTTCGCGCGAGGTCCTGCTGGCCGTACGGCGCACCTTCATCACGCCGTTCGATCGCGGCGACATCCAGGATCTGATCACCTCCCTGGATGACGCCATCGACCAGATGGAAAATACCGCCAAGACCATCGTGCTGTTCGATGTGCGGCTGTTCGCGCCGTCGATGCGCCAGATGGCCGATATCATCGTCCAGGCAGCCCAGTTGACCCTCGAGGCCGTCGACCTGCTTGCCAAGATGAAGGCCAACGGCCCGCGCTTGAATGCGATCGCCGAGGAAATCACCCGCATCGAGGAACGGGCCGACCAGCTATACGATGAGGGCCGCAAGGCTCTCTATGTCGAGCATCGCACGGCCGATGTGATGAGCTTCATCGTCGGCGCCGACATCTACAGCCACCTCGAAAAGGTGGTCGATCGCTTTGAGGACGTCGCCAACAGGATCAGCGGCATTCTGATCGAAAACGCCTGAGAGCCGGAGCTGAGCTGTTGCATGCCGTTGGACCGCTGCTGATCTGCCTGGTCGGCGTGGCGCTGGCTTTCGACTTTCTCAATGGCCTGCACGATTCGGCCAATTCCATCGCCACGGTGGTTTCGACGCGCGTTTTGCCGCCGAGATTCGCGGTGATGTGGGCGGCGTTCTTCAACTTCATCGCCTTCCTGTTTTTTGGCCTCCATGTCGCCAACACGGTGGGGACCGGCATCATCGCGCCCCGGCTGATCGACGACGCGGTGATCTTCGCCGCCCTGACCGGCGCGATCGTGTGGAACGTGCTCACCTGGATGCTGGGCTTGCCATCCAGCAGCTCCCACGCGCTGATCGGGGGGCTGGTCGGAGCCGGCGTCGCCAAGGCGGGGCTTCACGCAATCGTGGTCAAGGGGCTGACCGCGACCACGCTGGGCATAATTGTATCGCCGGCGCTCGGGTTCATTCTCGCGGTATTGCTGGTGATCGCCGTCTCGTGGCTGTTTGTCAGGGCGACGCCCGGCGCGGTGGATGGGGTTTTTCGGCGGATGCAGTTCGTGTCGGCCTCACTCTACTCACTCAGCCACGGTGGCAACGATGCCCAGAAGACCATGGGCGTCATCGCCGTGCTGCTTTATGCGCACGGTCGGCTGCACGGGGCTTTCCATGTGCCGCTGTGGGTGGTGCTGGCCTGCCAGGCGGCCATGGCTCTCGGCACCCTCGCCGGCGGGTGGCGGATCGTCAAAACCATGGGTTCGAAGATCACCCGACTTACGCCCATGCAGGGGTTCTGCGCCGAAACCGGCGGCGCGGCGACGATCTTTCTGGCCACCTGGATCGGCGTCCCGGTGTCGACGACCCACACCATCACCGGGGCCATTGTCGGTGTCGGCGCCGCGCGGCGCGCCTCGGCGGTGCGCTGGAACATCGCCAAGGATATTGTCGTCGCCTGGTTTCTGACCATGCCGATGGCGGCCTTGACCGCGGCCCTGTGTTTCCACGCCTTGCGGTGGCTGATCCTTTGAAGGCGCCATCACCAAAGGCGCGCCCTGTCGCCAAGCCCCGTCCGCAGTATGGCGCATTGCCCTATCGCACCGGCGACGGTCTCGAGATCCTGTTGATAACCTCGCGCGAGACCGGGCGCTGGGTGATCCCGAAAGGCTGGCCGATAAAGGGCAAGTCGGCGTCGGTCACGGCCGCGAAGGAGGCCCTGCAAGAAGCCGGGCTGCAGGGCGAGATCGGCAAGCGACCGCTGGGGGCCTACGTCTATATGAAGTTCCTGAAGAGCGGCGAGGGCCGCGCTTGCAAAGTCAGGGTCTTCGCCCTCAAAGTCACGGGCCAGAAGGAGGTCTGGCGTGAAAAAGGCCAGCGCACCGTGGCCTGGTTTTCCTGGGAAGACGCGGCCGCGGCGGTTCAGGAACGCGCGCTCTCGCGCCTTATCCGAAAACACGCCAAACGGGTGATCAAGGCGGGCGCGGCGAAGCCTTCAGCCCGCGCCCCCGGCGTCGACCCAGGCGACTAGCTCGCCC
Organism: Caulobacteraceae bacterium; assembly: GCA_036511515.1. Classification (GTDB taxonomy): domain Bacteria; phylum Pseudomonadota; class Alphaproteobacteria; order Caulobacterales; family Caulobacteraceae; genus Acaudatibacter. The sequence goes on from DATCCB010000035.1 coordinate 35,656, forward strand.
AACACCTTGCCGACGGCCTGGTCGAAGGCCTGGGCGATGGCGCCGGCGCGATTGTCGCTCGCGGCGATGCGGGCCTCGAAGATGCGCTCGCCGGCCAGGCTGCGCCCTTCGAGGCGAGTGAGACCGGCATGCACGCGAACTACAATCTCCGGCGCGGCGTCCGAGCCATGGTCATAGCGCGCGTCGAACTCGCGGACGTCCAGGTGCAAGGCATAGTCGGCATGGCCGACTTCGCCCCTGGCCATCAGTCGGGCCGGACCGCCGTCGGCGAAAAAGGCGTTCTCGAGCGCCGATTCGAACAGGGTCGACGCCGAAGACACCCAGCGCGCGCCCTTGATGTACGCCGCCTGGTCGCCGGTCACCGTAAGAATGGCATCGCCCGCCGCTTCCCGGTCGAACGCGACGCTTGGATCAAGGACGGCGAAACGGGGGCCGGCCGGGGCCGGCGCGGCAGCCGGCGGCGCGGCGCCGAAGCGATAGAGCTGGGCCGGGGTTTCCTTGGGAAACAGCGAGATGCATGCGCTCGTCAGGCCGGCCAGAATGACGACGAAGAGGCCGCGACCAAAGCTAGCGATCGGGATCATGGTTTAACCTCGACTTGCCTGGCCGCCGGTTTCCCGATCAGACCGCGGGGGTTGTTGCGCACCTCGGCCAGCAGCTGATCGAGATTCTCGGTGGCCCTTTGCAGGCTGCCCAGGGTGGTGGTCAGCTGGGGCAGGCCGTTGGTGGCGAAGTCGCTGGTCGGACCTTCGAGCTTGGCGACCATCGAATGGACCTGCTTGGTCGCGCCCTCGAGTTCGGTCGCCGCGTCGGCCAGCTTGCTGACCGCGCGCTTGGCGTCGCCGTTGACCAGGCCCTTGCTGGAATCAGCCAGCTGCCGGATCGACTGCGCCGCTTGATCGGCGCTCTGCATGGTCTTCTGGGCGTCGGCGATGATCGATTTGCGCTCGCGAAGTTCGGCGGTCACCGCCTGAACGTCGCTGAAGGTCGCCGAGATGGTCTTGATATTCTCGTCGGAGAGAATGCGATTGACGCGGTTGAGCGCATCGACGGTCTTTTGCAGGACAAACCCGCCGCCGGCCAGCAGATCGGAGAGCGCGTCGCGCTCGCTGCGCAGCAGCGGCACCTGGCCTTCGGGCACCGTGTTCTTGAGCAGGGGCTTGGACGCGGTGCCGGCGGTGATCTGCACGTAGTTGACGCCGGTGATTCCCTGCGGCTCGAGGGTGGCATAGGAATCCTGCCGGATCGGTACATCGCCAGTCACCCTGGCCCGGGCAATCACAAGGCGGGGGTCTTTCTTGTCCAGCCGGATATCGGTGACGTCGCCGACCTTGATGCCGTTGAAGTGGACTTCGCCCCCCTTCGAGAGGCCACGCACCGGCCCCTGGAAGACGATGTCGTAGAGGTCGTAATTGTGATTGAGCCCCGAGCCGGTCAGCCAGACAATGAACACCAGAAGCCCGATAAACAGGATCGACGAGGCCAGGCCCACGAGGGCGTAGTTGGCGTTTCGCTCCATTTAGTTCGCCCCCCGTGCGTGCGCGGCCGCCCGCGCTTCAGCCGACGCCCGGCCCCTGGCGCCTAGAAAGTAGCTCTTTATCCACGGATGATCGGACTTTTCCAGTTCATGTACCGGTCCCATGGCCACGACCTTCTTGTCGGCCAGCACCGCGACCTTGTCGGTGATGGTGTAGAGGCTGTCGAGATCGTGGGTAATCATGAACACCGTCAGGCCGAGGCTGTCGGACAGGTCGGCGATCAGCTCGTCGAAGGCCGCCGCGCTGATCGGGTCGAGACCGGAGGTCGGCTCGTCGAGAAATAAGAGCTCGGGATCCAGGGCCAGCGCGCGAGCCAGGCCGGCGCGCTTGATCATCCCGCCCGACAGCTCCGAGGGTTTCAGCGCTCCGGCGCCGCCCGGCAGTCCGGCCAGCGCGATCTTCAGGTCGGCCAGTTCGCTGACCTCGCTCTTGGGCATGTCGGTGTGCTCGTACATCGGCGCCGCGACATTTTCCTTGACCGTCAGGTTCGACCACAGCGCTCCTTGCTGAAAGAGCACGCCCCACCGCCTCTCGATAGCCGTCCACTGGCGGCGTTTGGCGTAGCGGATGTCCTGGCCGAAGATTTTCACCGAGCCGCCCTCGGGCGCCTTGAGGCCGATGATGGTGTTGAGCAGCACCGACTTTCCGGCCCCCGACCCGCCGACCACCCCGACCACATCGCCGCGCGAGACGGTCAGGTCGAGGTCCTTGTGGATGACGTGGTCGCCGAAATAGGAGGTCAGGCCGCGCACCTCGATCGGCGGCGCTTTCATGTCCAGTTCGGCTTCCTGCTCGGTGCTCATACGTTGAGCTGCATGTAGATCAACGCGAAGACCGCATCGATCAGGATGGCGGCGAAGATCGCATGGACCACCGCCGCGGTGACCCGCCGGCCCAGCGATTCAACGTCGCCGCCGACCTCGAGGCCCTGGCGGCAACCGATACCGGCGATGACCACCGCCATCACCGGCGCCTTGGACATGCCAACCCAGAAGTTCGCGGCGCCGACATTGTCGAGCAGGCGCTGGAAGAACGCCGCCGGCTCGAGACCGAGCACCGTCCAGGCGACCACCATGCCGCCCGCCAGCCCGGCCAGGGTGGCGACAAAGACCAGCAGGGGGATGGTCATCAGCAGGGCCAGGAACCTTGGAAACACCAGGGCGTCGAAGGGATCGACCCCCAGCACCGCCATGGCGTCGATCTCTTGGTTCATCTTCATCGCCCCGATCTCGGCGGCGAAGGCGGAGGCCGAACGGCCGGCCAGCAGCAGGGCGGTAATCAGGATATTGAACTCGCGCAGCACGGCGATGCCGATCAGTTCGACGGCGAACACCTGGGCCCCGAACTGGCGCAGCATGTTGGCTCCAAGCAGCCCGACGACCGCGCCGATGAAGAAGGTGGTTGTGGCGACGATGGGGATGGCGTCCAGGCCAGCGCGCTCGGCAAGGGATATCACCGCCGCCCAGCGCACCCGTCTTGGGTTGCGGAAGGCCCGGCCTACGGCGAACAGCAGATGGCCGTTGAATACCAGGGTGTCGAAGACATTGACGCCGAGGTCGACGACGCCGTGGCCCAGGCGGTCGAACAGGTCGTAGAACGATCGCCGCCGCGGATGCACCGTCGGTTCGGCCTTGGTGGCGTTATGAACCAGCTCGAACAGCCGGTTCACCGCCGACGGGGCGATCAGCTTGCCGGCCGACGCGCTGCCGGCGATGGCGCGCAGTACCTCGAAGGCGCCGGAGGTATCGCAGCGGCGCACCCCGGTCATGTCGACGGCGACCTTGTCGGTGCCTTTCAGCGCTTCGCCGAGACGGAAATTCGCGGCGCCCATGTCGACGGCGGTCCAGTCGCCGGTGAGCACCGCACGCTTGCCGTCATGCTCGTCGATATGAAAGTCGGCCGGCTCGTTCATGCGTCAGGGACGCCGGCGCGGCGCCCTTGGTCCCTCCCTCGGAGTCCGCCGCCCCTCGCGCCGGTCTCCCCTCCAACCCATTCCTAGCAGAGCCTCAGGAAACGGCTAGTCCCGCCCGCGCGCGCGGCGCATGAGCGATCCGCAGCAGGTTCGCGGCCCCCGGCGCCCCCATCGGCGGCCCGGCGATGATCAGCACCCGCGCTCCGGTCGCCGCGAGCCCCAGGTCCGCGGCCATGTGGGCGGCCTCCTCGGTCATGGCGGTGATTCCGCGCGGCTGGTCGGCGACCCGCGGCTCGAGTCCCCAGACCATGCACAGCCGCCGGGCGACCGCCAGATCGGGGGTTATGGCCAGGATCGGATGGCGGGGCCGCTCGCGCGCCAGCCTTCGGGCCGTGACCCCGCTCGTCGTGTAGGCGGCCAGGCAAGCCGTCGACCGGGCCTCGGCCGCGCGCGTGGCCGCGGCGATCAGCGCGTCGACATCCTCGTCGGCGTCCGAGCCATGCTCGGCGCGCATGAGGCTCGGCCAGATCGGGTCGGCTTCGACGCGGCGGATGATCGCGTCCATCATCGAGACGGCCTCGCGGGGCCAAGCCCCGGCGGCCGATTCCGCCGACAGCATCAGCGCATCGGCGCCTTCATAGACGCCGTTGGCGACGTCCGAGGCTTCGGCCCGGGTCGGCGTCGGGCTGGTGGTCATCGACTCCAGCATCTGGGTGGCGACGATCACCGGCGCGCCGCGGCGCCGGGCGGCGCGGATGATCAGCTTCTGGGCCACCGGGACGTCCTGGGGCGCGAGTTCGACACCCAGGTCGCCGCGCGCGACCATCAGTCCGTCACTGACATCGAGGATCGCTTCGAGATCGTCCATCGCCGCCGGCTTTTCGATCTTGGCCAGAATCCACGCGCGGCCAGCGACCAGTTGGCGCAGCGCGGCCATGTCGGCGGCATGCTGCACGAAGGAAAGCGCGATCCAGTCGACGCCGATGCGCAGGGCGAAATCCAGATCGACATTGTCCTTTGCGGTCAAGGCGGGGACTGGAATCCGGGCGCCGGGCAGCGCCAGGCCCTTGTGGTCGCTCAAGCTCTCGCCGCTGATCACCTCGGCCTGGGCGGTATCGCCAGACGCCGAGCGAATGCGCAGGCGCACCTTGCCGTCATCGAGCACCACGTCCAACCCGGCCTTCAGCACCTTGAGCACCTCGGGATGGGGCAGGCAGACACGCCGCCGGTCGCCAGGCTCGGGATCCAGATCCAGGCGCAGCATCTGGCCAGGCGCGATGTCGATATGCCCCCGCGCGAAGCGACCGATGCGGAATTTCGGACCCTGCAGATCGGCCATCACCGCCAACGGCCGGCCGACCGCGCCCTCCGCCGCGCGCACCGCCTTCAGCGCGGCGGCATGGTCGGCGTGAACGCCGTGGCTGAAGTTGAGCCGGAAGACATCGACGCCCAGCCGCGCCAGGTCGCGCACCATCGCCGGCCCGCGGCTGGCCGGCCCCAGGGTGGCGACGATACGCGTGCGGCGCTGTCGGATCACAGGGGAGACCGTCGAACCCTTGGCGTCGCGACCTCTGGCGATCTGCAATTCATAATCCCAATTCGCTATGCGATCCCAGTCGTACGAGCTCCAAAGTCTCCTCGTCCGGCTTGCGATAGATGAGAATCAGATCGGGTCAAATGTGGCAATCACGATGGCCCGCCCAATCCCCGGCGAGGGGATGATCGAAATTTGGCCTGGGAAGCGGAATGTCTACCGCAAGTTGGTTGACCACTTCCATCAGCGCCGCGTCCAGTGAGCGAGCATGGCGCCCCGATTTCTCGCGTCGATAGTCGCGCTTGAATCGATGCGAGTATTTAGTCTCCCGCATTCAGGCTCGCGAGAAGCCGCTCGGGCGCGCCCACGGTCACCATTTCGCCGCGCCTCGCCGCCAACATCGCCTCAACGGTCTCGGGATTAGGAACCAGCGGCTCGAAAGGCAATGCCTTCTCGGCCGCGATCCGCATCATCATCAACCGGAAGGCATCGGACACCGTGAGGCCCATGGCGCTCAACACAACGGAAGCTTCGTCTTTTATGCGCCCGTCGATGCGGGCGCGGACAACGGCGTTTTCTGACATGGATCACCTCTGGGCTACAATGTAGCACAAGTCCGCACGATTTCCAGAGGCAACGCGAATCTCCCTCGCCCCGAAGAGGCGATGACGCGACGATCCGGCGATTGTCCCGGTCTCGCGGGCGGCAAGCACCATCGCGTCCCGCTGGCCGCTGTCGGCTTCGTAGTCTTCGCGGCTCTGGGCGAAGTTGTCCTTGTAGATGAAGTCCTTGCCCGTGGTACGGTGGGTCGATGTAGATCATCTTGACCTTGCCGAGATAGGTCTCCTGCAAGAGCTTTAGCGCGTCGAGATTGTCCCCCTCGATGAACAGATTGCGCGTGGTGTCGAAGTCGACGCTTTCCTCCCGCATCGGGCGCAACGTCTTGTCGATCGGCGTGTTGGCAGCGAGCAAGGCCTGGCGCTTGCCCGGCCAGTCGAGGCGGTAGCGTTCTTGCGGACCTTCGACAATGTGGTCCGACAAGGCCTGGTGCAACAGGTCGAAATCGATCACCGGCCCGCCGGCGTCGGACGCCGTGCCTGCCGGCCCCTCGGTGACGCACTCGGGGAAGAGCTCGGCGAGGCGGGCGATGTTCTGCCGGGTCAGGTCGGGGGTCGCGGCGTACAGCTTTTCGATGGTCATGCGATGTCCGTCGTCTCCCAAGGCCTCGCGCGGTTCTGGCTCCGGCCGCGCCCTGAGGCAAGCGTCCCCTCGCCGATCAGGGCAGGCTGTACCAGGTTCCGCGGCCGGCCCCGTGCTGGGCGAGATGGCGGCGCTCGACCAGCCTGCGCAGGTGCTCCTTAACGGTGTTGCGGCTGGCGCCGGTCAGGGCGACCGCGACGCCCATGGTCACCCGGCCGTGGGCGCGGGCGTGATCGACGATGCGCAGGGAGAGATCGGGAATGGCCGCGAGAAGCCGTCTTTCGCTTTCGACCTTTTCCGAGAGCCGACGCATCTGCTGTCGCAGGGCGCGCAGGAAGAACCTCAACCATGGCTGCCAGTCCGGCCTGTCGGCGCCGAGCGTGGCCTGGGTTTGGCGAAGCGCCAGATAGTAGGCCTCCTTGCTTCGCTCGATGACGCTTTCCAGCGAGCTGTACGGCGCATAGCCATAGCCGCCCTGTAACAAGAGGAGCGTCGTCAGCACCCGGCTCAGCCGCCCGTTGCCGTCCTGGAAGGGATGGATCTCCAGGAAGACGACCACGAACACGGCCACGATCAGCAGCGGATGCAGCGCCCGCTGCGTCCGCGCCTCGTGCAGCCAGGCAACCAGCGCCTCCATGTGGCGGGGCGTGGCCAAAGGCGAAGCGGTTTCAAACACCATTCCGATCTGTCTGCCCGCCTCGTCGAAGGCGGCGACACTGTTGGGCGTGGTCTTGTAGGCGCCCCGATGCCAGGCGTCCTTTTCGCTGTAGACGAGCAGGTCACGGTGCAGCTGGCGAAGGTGGTTTTCGGTGACGGCGAGATCCTGCCAAGACGTGAACACCAGCTCCATCACCTCGGCATAGCCGGCCACCTCCTGTTCGTCGCGGCTGGCGAAGGTCTTGATTTCGAGATTTTCAAGCAGGCGCTCCACCTCTCGATCGGTGAGCCGGCTGCCTTCAATGCGGGTCGATGAGCCGATGCTCTCGATCGTGGCGACGCGCCGCAGGGCCGACAACCGTTCTGGCGCCAAGACGCCGAGCGCACGCCAGGCGCCCTTGAATTCATCGATTTCGGCGATGAGGGCCAGAATCTCAGGGGTGATGACGATCGAAGTCGTGTTGATCATGCACCCACTGATTCACCCATAAGCACCCGAAAATCCAGCCCCGATCTGGCGTCCGCCAAGGTTGCATTCACGCGCGACGCGTGTCGGACAACGCCCTGAGGGCGGCCTCGGCGGCGCGCAGTTGGCGATTGCGTTCGACCTGGGCGGCGAAGTCCGCCTCGCGCCGGACTTGCGCCTTCAACCGCGCCACAGCCTTGGCCTGAGCGGCGGCGAGCGACAAGCGCTCCGCCTGTTCGCGCAGGGTTTCACCGGATCGCGGAGCGCGTCCCCACAAAGTCTGCAGCAGGCCGCCATAGAGCCCCTTGAGGGTGACGGCGGGCGGGAGTTTGGCGCGCGGCGCATCGGCCGGCGTCCAGTCGCCGCGCCAGTGCTCCAGGGTGACGAGCCTGCCGCCATCGGCCTCGCTGCGGCGCTTATAAGCGGCGGCGACCTGCACCTCCGGCCCGTCGGGGCTGGCGCGGATCAGCTCGAACCAGGTGTGCTGGAGGAGCGCCTTGTCGAGGTGGGCGAGCACGCGGTCGTCGAGCTTCTGCCCACGCAGGTGGACGTGGATGACCTGGATCTCGGCCACGTCGCCGCCTGGCGGCAGGTTGACGCTGCGCGCGAAGAGCTTGAACGCCCAGACGATACGGTCGACCTCTGCCTCATAAAGCGCGCGGACCATCTTGCCGCCACCGGCCCGGCGGAACAGCGCCTCGCGCGGAATGCGGCTGCCGACGCGCGCGGTTTTTGGCCACTCGAAAAGCGCGTTCACTTGCGGCTCTCGCGCACGACCATGAAGGCGATCAGTTCGAAATCGTCGAGGCCGGCCACCTCGCCGATCAAGGCTGTCGTCGGCCCGCTGGCGAACAGGCTGTCGATGTCGCGCCCCTGTTTTTCCTCGACCATCGAGCGCACCGCATCGTTGAGCAGATCGGAATACCGCTCCATGTGGCGGCCATCCTCGGTCTCCCGGTTGAAGGGGGTGTAGAGCGCCGGGTCCGGCTGCGTCCGGCTCTTGGCCGCTCCGCGAAGCAGATCGAGCGCGCCTTTGGGATCGGTGTGGCGCACCACCGCCCGCCCATCCTCGCGCACATAGACGAGGTAGTTGGGGTGCAGCCGGTTGTGCTGGGCGAGTTCCGGCGTCGCATCGAGATTGCGCAGGCAGAAGATCACGCCGGGCGGGAGCTTGTCGCTGGCCGGCACGATCGCGTGCATGCCGAGCGGAGCATCGTCGAGGCTGCCATGCTCGCGCACCCAACTGACGAGATCCATGCGAAAATCGTTGAGGCCGAGGTCGGTAATGCTGACCCCCTGGCGCACATCGTCGAGGTCGACCACTTCCTCCTGAAGCCGGCGGAGCTGTTCGCGGCGGTATTGCATGTCGTTCTCGCGGGCGGTCAGCGGGTTGTCGTCGCCGGTGGCGGAAAGGTCGGCGATGACCATTCGCCCTTCGACCCGGTCCTTGAGATTGATGTAGTCGTCCAGATCGATGTCCGGCCAGTAGCTCACCAGCTGGATGCGATCGTTCTGGCTGCCGATCCGGTCCACCCGACCGAAGCGCTGGATGATCCGCACCGGGTTCCAGTGGATGTCGTAGTTCACCACCATATCGCAGTCCTGGAGGTTCTGGCCTTCGGAGATGCAGTCGGTGGCGATCAGGATGTCAATGTCGCGCGGCTCGACGTTGAAGCGGGCAATCATCGCCTTGCGCTTGGAGAGGGGTGAAAACAGGGTGAGGATGGCGTTGAAGTCGTAGCCGTGGCCCAGGGTCGTCTTTGGTCCGCCGCCGCCAGTGACCAGAGCGATCTGCCGCCCATCGCCGCGCTGGAGAACCGGGGTGAGCTCGCGATAGAGATACTCCGCAGTGTCGGCGAACGCGGTGAAGATCAGGAGCTTGCCGTTGCCCTCGTTGATGGGCGCCCGCGGTTTGTTTTCGACGAAGCGGATGAGGTGCTGCAGTTTCTCGTCGTCGCCCGGCGTCACCCGCCGCATCACGTCAAGCAAGGCTTCGACAAGGGCCGCGTCGGCGGCGATGTCGCGTTTGTAGCTGACCAGATCCATATCCGCGAAGGCGACCCGGACCTGGCCCCGTTCGAGCCCCGCCTCCTCGATCTCTTCGTCAGTGTCGATGTCGGGCGCCGACTCCAAGGTTCCGCCATCCCTTTCGCCGCGTTCGAACCGTGCGATGGCGTCCAGAGTCTGCTGGTGCGTCGCCAACAGCCGCCCCAGAGTGAGGCGGAAGGCTTCGACCGAGCTCTCCAACCGCTTCAAGAGGTTCACCCGCATCAGCGCCTTGATCGAGGTCTCCCGGTCTTGCTGGCGCAGAGTATTCGTGGCGGTCTCAGTGTCGTATTTCTCCCCATAGACGGCGGCGCGGCTCGGGTGGACGTAGGTGAGCGGCGCATACACCGCCAGCGTCAGCTTGGTTAGCTCGTCATAGATGGCGTTGAAGCCCGGGACGTCGTCGCGCGCGGTCAATGCGCAGCGGTAGGAAAGAGGTTTCAGCCGCTGCGGAAAGCGGCCGATTTCCTCCATGTCGTAGTGGGTGGTGATGTGGCGCCGCGAGCGGGCGATGGTCACGCTGTCCAGCAGATCGAAGAAGGCGAAGTCCAGCCGCTCCAGGATGGCCGCTGGCGTGCGCTCGTCGACAGCTAGTTCCTGCCATTCGTTGAAGGCGCGCTGGGCCTGGCGGAAGATCTCCTCGACACTTTGGCCGGTGGAGAGCTTCTCGGAGAGACTGCGGCTGTCGCCTTCATAAGCCAGGGCGAGCTGATTGCGCAGATCGGAGAAGCGGTTGTTGACCGGGGTTGCGGACAGCATCAGCACCTTGGTGCGGACGCCGGCCCGGATCACGCGATTGAGGAGAGCTCGATACCGGGTGTCCTCATCGCCCTGCTCCTGGGTCGCCTCATCGTTGCGGAAGCTGTGAGACTCGTCGATGACCACAAGGTCGTAAGCGCCCCAGTTCACCTGGTCGAGCGGCATGCCCATCGACGAGCCGCTGGTGCGCAGAAGGTCGGTATGGGCGAGCACGTCGTAGCGAAAGCGATCTTCCGCCAGGATGTTGGTGGTGAGGTTCTTGTTGTAGGTCAGCCAATTATCGGTGAGTCTCTTGGGGCAAAGGACCAGCACCGTCCGGTTGCGTAGCTCATAGTATTTGATCATGGCAAGCGCCGTGAACGTCTTGCCGAGGCCGACGCTGTCGGCCAGGATGCAGCCGTTGTAGGTCTCCAACTTGTTGATCAGGCCAAGCACTGCGTCCTGTTGAAACCTGTATAACGTGTTCCAGACCTTCGTGTCGCGAAAGCCGGTCCGCTCGTTAGGCAACACATCTTCGTTGATGTCTTCGAGGAAGGACCGAAAGATCACCGAAAGCATCAGGTGGTAAATGCGCGCCGGAGAATTCTCGGCGTAAACCTGCTCGAGCTGGCGGCACAGGTCCTCGGTGACATCGGCAAGGCGATCGCGCTCATTCCAGAGCCCGGCAAACAGCTCTCGGTAGCGATCGTCGGCGCCCGCCTCGGCGAACTTGGTGATCATCGTCAGATGTCCCGGCTGATAGCCGAGGTCGGCGGTGGTCAGCCCGCTCAGGCCTGTATAGACCGCGCCCTAGTCCGCGGCGCCGGTCACGCACAGGAACGGCGGAATGGGCGCGCCGGGATTGGCTTTGAAGGTAGCCCCCTTCCTGATCCAGTCAGCGCAATCCTTGGCGAGGGCTCGCGAGGTCATCCGATTGCGCAGGCGTATTTCGAAGGGCGAGCCGGCGAGATCGCGGCGATTCATGATCGGCGGGATGATGAACTCGCGATGCGACGGGCGCTCGCGGCCATGGTCGGTGGCGAAAGACGGGCCAGAGAAGATGAACTCGAAGGACCGCGCCTCGCGCAGGGGCCTCTCCAAGGCGGCGAAGGCGTGGATCGAGAAGCTCGCGGCGCTTACAAAGACATCGCTGCCCTCAGCCAGCTGCGCCTTCAGATCGTCGCCAAACAGATCCGAGACATTGTCGATGATCTTCATTCGACCTCGAAAGGCCTCGTTCTCGGGCTGAGGTCAACTAGACTATTGTCCGCCGGGGGTTTCCGCTCAGGCGGGAACTTTGCGAACCAGGGTGACGCCGGCCAGTCCGTCAAAGTGAGCGTCGCACGTCAGCAGTTCGGCGCCATGATCAAGGGCCGTGGCATAGACAATGGCGTCGGCGGTCGCGAGCTTGCGGTCGCGACAAAGCTCCGCGGCGGCGAGGGCGATCCTCGTGTCCAGGGGGACCACGTGGCAGGTCTGGGTGAAGGCCAGAACGGGGTCGGCGGCCTCGTCTCCGGCCTCACGGTAAAGCCATTTCGCCAGTTCGAGCTGGACGATGGTGGGCACGAGCCAGTCTTCTTGCACTGGGATGGAGGCGGCGAGGGATTGTCCCGTCGGTGAGTCGATCAGCCACTCGATCCAGGCCGAGGTATCGACCAGGCGCATCAAGCCCGGTCGTCGCGATCGCGATAAGGCCCCACTTTGGCGCCTCTGGCGATGCCGGCCAGTTCGTCGCGACCGGGCACGGGAACCAGCAACAGGCCCGCTCCCTTCGGAATGAACGCGAATTTCTGTCCGGCTCGCCACCGGCGCGCAATCCGCACGGCCTTGGGAATCGAGATCTGAAATTTCGCCGAAAGCGTCGTGGTGTCAGGCACGCCCTACCTCTTTCCGATCGATGACCGCTCCATAAGAATAGTCCCGCCTAGGCTGCCTTCAAAGGCCTTTTCCGACGGGGAGTCGGCCGCGGTTCCGATACCTCTCAAACATCCAGGTCCGCTGACGCGAACTCGGCGTTTTCCTGGATGTAGCGGAAGCGCAGTTCGGGTTTGCGGCCCATCAGGGTTTCGACCAGGGCTTCGACCACGGCCTCGGCGCGCGGCAGGGTGATGCGCGCCAGGGTGCGGGTTTTCGGGTCCATGGTGGTTTCCTTCAGCTGCGCCGGCATCATCTCGCCAAGGCCCTTGAAGCGCCCAACCTCGGGCTTCCTGCCCTTGAACACGGTGGCCAGCAGCTCGTCCTTGTGGGCGTCGTCGCGGGCATACTCCTGCTTGCCGCCGCCGCTCAGGCGATAGAGCGGCGGCAGGGCCAGGAAGAGCCGGCCGGCGCGGATCAGGCCGGGCATGGTCCGATAGAAGAAGGTGATCAGGAGCGAGGCGATGTGGGCGCCGTCGACATCGGCGTCGGTCATGATGATGATCCGCTCGTAGCGCAGGTCTTCCTCGGAAAACCGGGCCCCGCCGGAGACGCCCAGAGCCAGCATCAGATCGGCCAGCTCGCGGTTGCCGCCGGTCTTGTCGACGCTGGCCGATGCGACGTTGAGAATCTTGCCGCGCAGGGGCAGGATCGCCTGGGTGCGCCGGTCGCGCGCCTGCTTGGCCGATCCGCCGGCGCTGTCGCCCTCGACGATGAACAGTTCGGTCCCATCCGCCGCCTGCCCCGAACAGTCCGCCAGCTTGCCCGGCAGGCGAAGCTTTCGCGTCGCCGACGCGCGGGCGACTTCCTTGTCCTTGCGCCGCTTGAGCCGCTCGTCGGCCCGGTCGATGACGAAGGCCAAGAGGGCGCTGGCGGCCTTGGGCTGAGCGGTCAGCCAGTGATCGAACGGGTCGCGCAGCGCGGTCTCGACCAGGCGCTGGGCATCGGCGGAAGAAAGCCTCTCCTTGGTCTGGCCCTGGAACTCGGGGTGGCGGACAAAGACGCTGATCAGCGCCCCTGCCTGGGCGAGCACGTCGTCGGCGGTGATCGTGGCCCCGCGCTTCTCATTGGTCAGTTCGGCATAGCCCTTCAGGCCGCGGGTGAGGACCGCGCGCAGGCCAGCCTCATGGGTGCCGCCCTCGGGCGTCGGCACCGTATTGCAATAGGAGTGCAGGAAGCCGTCCGCGTCGCCAAAGCCCGCCGGCGTCCAGGCCACGGCCCACTCGACCGCGCCGGCTTCCCCGGTGCGCTCGACCCGGCCGGCGAACGGCGCCGCGGTGACGGTCTCGATCCCGGCAATGTTCTCGGCCAGGAAATCGGCCAGGCCACCGGGGAAGCAGAAGACTGCCTCCGCCGGCGTGGAGGCGTCCAGGCGCTCGGGCGCGCACCGCCAGCGAATCTCAACGCCGCGAAAGAGATAGGCCTTGGCGCGCGCCATCCGGTAGAGCCGCGCCGGGCGCAGGGCGACATCGTCACCGAAGATCACCGGATCTGGCGTGAAGGTCACCGCGGCGCCGTGCCTCTTGCTGGGCGCGATCTGCTCTAGCTTTGAGGTCGGTCGACCGCGAGAGAATGTCTGGCGCCACTCGAAACCGTCCTTCCAGACGACGATCTCGACTCTTTCCGAAAGCGCGTTGACCACCGAGACGCCGACGCCGTGCAGGCCGCCCGAGGTCTCATAGGCCTTGCCCGAGAACTTCCCACCCGAATGCAGGACGGTCATGATCACTTCCAGCGCCGACTTGCCGGGAAACTTGGGGTGGGGGTCGACCGGCATGCCGCGCCCGTCGTCTTTCACCGTCAAAGCCCCGTCGGCGGCCAGACTGACCTCGATGACCTTGGCGTGGCCGCCCACGGCCTCATCCATGGCGTTGTCGAGGACCTCGGCGAACAGGTGGTGGAGCGCGCGCTCATCGACGCCGCCGATGTACATGCCCGGCCGTTTGCGCACCGGCTCAAGGCCCTCGAGAACCTCGATATCCTTGGCCGAGTAGGCCGATGCGAGGTGCGCCGGCGCCAGGGCGTCGTCGAACAGCGAAGCTTCTCGGGCGGCCTTGGCCATGGGTCGTCTTACCAGCGATTCGACGCCATGAGGCTTATTCCTCGGCGACGAAGGCTCGCATCTGGCGGGCGGTGCGCAAAACATGGCGCCGCTTCATCGGGGCGTTGATGAGGCGATTGATCGCTGCGTAGAGCGCGGCGGCGCTGTCGGGCAGGGCGCCGGCGAGCGCCTCCGCCGCCATCAGGGTCTTGAGCAGATGGACCGAGACGATGAAGCCATCGCGCCCGTGATCGAACAGGCCCGCTTTGGCCTGGGCGACGAAACCGCGGGGGTCGCCGACCGCGAAGGCGCCGACGTCGATGTCGGGATCGAGCCAGGCGCTGTTTCGGCCGATGAAACAGGCCAGCTGCAACAGCACCGGCGGCCACAGGGTCGGGCTGATCGCCGTCGCCTCGCGTCCGGCCTCGGCGAACGTCAAGGCATGGGTGAAGTCGAGCCAGCCGACGTTGTCGGCGATCTTGCCGTCGGTTCGCGTCAGCGCCGCGGAGTCGACGTGCAACAGAGCCCAGGCGGCCGCCTCGACAAGGACCGCAAAGATCTCTTGCCGCGGATGGCGGCCGTTCCACGCGGCGACCGTGGTCATCGCCGTTCTGGGCGAGCCCCCGCGCAAGGCGACGGCTTGCAATGGCGGCGGGGTTGGTCCCGCGCGAGCCCATCCGGCGAGCCTTTCGCCGTAGTCGCGAAATTCCGGCAGCAGGTCCTCGCGACGGGCGAAAATCAGGCTGCGCGCCAGGGCCAGCAGCAGCAGCTCGGCTGTTTGCGGGCCGATGCGCTCGATCAGGGCGACGGTCTTGACGGCGTAGATCAGCGAGTGCCCAAAATCCTGGTAGTGCGCCAGCGCCGCGGTAAACAGGCTGGGCGCCAAGTCACGGGCCGTTAGGCCGGCTCGCAGCGCGCCGCGGATCAGCGCCGCCGCGCGCGGTTCGTCCTCGGCTTCGATAGCGGCCAGGAACTTGACTTCATCCCAGGGCGCTTCGCCGGGCGGGAAGGGGAACGGGCCCGCGCCGCGCGCGTCGTCGGCGATGTGGCCAAGGATCTCGCCGATCGCCGCCAGCTTCTCGTCGGATCCCGTGCTGTTGGCGTCGTGCAGCGCCAGCCAGTCGGGGGCGCCGGCGAAGGCGTGGGTGGTCCCGAACTCGAATCGCGGGGCCGCCCAGGCAATGGCGGCCCCCACCGCGGCGACCGCGTCGCCATTCAGGTCGGCGAGGCGAGCGCTCTCTCGCACCAGCCGCTCCTGATCGGTTTCGTCGAGGGCGCGTTCGAGGCCGGCGAGAATGCGAGCGCGTCGCGCGGCGGGATCTTCCGGCGCCAGGTCGACCAGCACCCGATCACCTTCCACGCGCACCGGGAAGGTCCTCAGGCGATCGCCGCCGACCAGCGTACGCCCATCGTCGAGATTGAATTTCCAGTTATGCCAGTTGCAGGTCAGTACGCAGCCTTCGGTAAGCACTCCCTCGCTGAGCGGAAAACCCTGGTGCGGACAACGGTTGGCGCAGGCGCGCACGCCGCCTGCGGTATCGATGAGCAGAATCTGGCGCCCCTGGCGACGGACGACGAGCTTAACTTTGGCCTGAACGTCGGCGAGCGCGGCGGCGTCGACCCATTCGGGCTCGGTCGCGTTCACGCGCGGCCCCCTGGGATGATCCGATAGGCGCATCGACGCGCTCCCTGCAGGATGTGATCGGTGCGAGCCACTTCGGCCGGGGCCAACAGCGCCTGGAAGAGAGCCAGCTCGGCGCGGCAGAAACCTTGGCAGGCCGCCGCCGCCGCGCAGATCGGGCAATGGTTCTCGACCAGCAGATAGCTTCCGTCGCTTTCGCGCCGCCAGTCGGCCATGTAGCCCTCGGCCCGGCGAAGCGCGGTCAACTGCTCCAGTCGCGCCTCAAGGGCCAGGTCCGAGTCGACCAGGCGGTGGTAACGCTCCGCTGTCGCCTGTTCACGGCGCGAAACCAGACGGTCCAGTCCGGCAGCCCCGAACTCTTCGCGCACCGCATCGATCAGTTCGACCGTCATCTGGGCGTGGGCGTCGGGAAAATGGGCCTCCCCCTTGGCGGTGAGCGACCAGGAGCGGCGCGGGCGACCGACGCCGGCGCGCATGTTCGCCGGTTCGACGAGGCCCTCGGCGTATAGCCGTTCCAGCTGCTGGCGCGCCGCCTGACGGCTGACGCCAAGGTGCTCGGCGATGCGCCCGGCGTGACAGGGGCCCGCGGTCTTGATCAGCAAAAGGATGGCGTCGGTTGCGTTGGCCATTTGACAATCCAATGATTGCAAAATAGGTCGCATCTGTCCAGCGTGGTGTTGGAGGAACGAGCCATATGGATCGGGGCGCAAGCTGGACGGAGGTGCTGGCGCAGGGCCGAGGACCCCGTTTCGCGCTGATCTGTCTTGGCGTGTGGCTCAATGCCGCCGATTCCCTGGTCACCGCCACGGTGATGCCGAGCGTCGGCCGCTCTCTCGGCGGCTACGCCTATTTCGGCTGGGCGACGGCGGTCTATCTGCTGGGCTCGGTGCTGGCGGGGGCGAGCTCTGGCCTGCTGGCGCGGAAGTTCGGTCTGCGCCTGGCGACCGTGGCCGCGGCGGCGATCTACGCCATAGGCTGCGTGATCAGCGCCGGCGGTCCGAACATCGCCAGCTTCCTGATTGGCCGCGTGTTGCAGGGGATCGGCGGGGGCTGGGTGGTCGGCTTCAGTTCCGTCGCCATCGGCCTGATGTTTCCCAACCGCACGCTGCCACGCGTCTACGCCGCGATCACCTCGGTGTGGGGCGTGGCCAGCCTGCTTGGCCCGCTGGTCGGCGGCGTGTTCGCCGACGCCGGTCTGTGGCGTTGGGCCTTCTGGTCTTTCGCCGCCCAGGGTGTGGCGATGGCCGGCGCGGCCGCGTTCCTGTTGCCCAAAGGCGAGGCCGTGACGCGCGAAGCGCCCATGGCCTGGTCTCAGCTGGCGCTGATCGCCTTGGGCGTGGCGGCGATCGGCCTGGCTGACGTCGCATCGGGTCCGGGGGGTTCGGGGGCGTTGACGGTGGTGGGCGCGGGGCTGCTGCTGGCCATGGTCTGGTACGACGAGCGGGCCGTGGTGCGGCTGCTGCCGAGGGGTTCGGGCAATTTGGCGACCGCGGTCGGGGCCGGTTACGCGGCGCAGTTCCTGATGACCGCGGCTTCGATGGGCTATTCGATCTATGGGCCGGCGCTGCTGCAGACGCTGGCGGGTTTGAGGCCGCTGGCGGCCGGCTATGTGACGGCTATCGAGGCGGCCGCGTGGACGGTCGCCGGGCTCGCGGTGTCTGGCCTGGTTGGGCGATGGCCCGGCCGGCTGATCCGGCTGGGCTCGGTGCTCGCCTTGGCCGGCGTCGCCGCCAGCGCGATCGTCTTTCCAAGGGGGGACGTGGGCCCCATCGCCGCCGCGGGAGTGTTGCTGGGCGCGGGCTTTGGCCTGTCATGGGCGTTCATGAGCCAGCGGATCCTGGTCTCGCTGTCGACCGGCGAGCGGGCCCTGGGCGCAGCGGGCATAACCACCGTGCGCCTGACAGGGTCGGCCGCGGGGGCGGCGGTGGCCGCGGCGGCGGCGAATCTGGCCGGAGTGTCACACCGATTGACCGCCGCGACGGCCCGCTCGGCCGGCTTGTGGGTGTTCATTGTCGCCGTGCCGATCGCCGCAGCCGCGGTGGCGGCGGCCTGGCGGCTCGGAGGCATCGCGCCTCCCAAAGACTCAGCGGCCACGCCCGTTCTGACCTGACCGCAAACAAGGGGCAGGGCGACCTACCAGTCGACGACGGAACCGACGCCCAGACGCTCGGCCTCGTGGACGGCGAAGTCGGCGGCGATCAGATCTTCGGCGATCATGCCCAGCGACTTGAAGAGGGTGATGTCCGCCTCGTCCAGCCGCCCCGCGATGGTCCCGGCGATCACCGCGCCGACGGCGCCCAGCATATGCTCGTCGCCAACAGCGCCCGCTTTCACCGCGCGGGCGAACTCCCCGGCCAGCGCCCGGGCGCTCGGTTCATAGTCGACGAAGTAGCGCGAACGGCGGACCGCCTCGCCGTCCACCTCCGCCGTTGTCGGAACGCTGGAGCCGACCACGTTCAGGTGCTGCCCTGCGCTCAGCCATGCCCCGAGCAGCACCGGCTCGGTGGCGGCGGTGGTGGTGCAGATGACATCGGCCGCGGTGACCGCGGCCTGAGCGCTTTCCACAACATCAATCCGGCGTCCGAGGCGATGGGACTGCTCAGCGGCGAAGGCGGCGGCCCTGAGGCTGTCACGCCCCCAGACCACCAACCGTTCGAAATCTCTGACCAGCGGCAGGGCCTCGAGATGGGCGGCCGCCTGATCGCCGCATCCCAGGACAGCCAGAACGCCGGGGTTTCGCCTGGCCAGCACGTCGGTCGCCACCGCGCTCGCCGCCGCCGTGCGGATGGCGGTCACGGCGCGCGCCTCGACAATGGCGATCGGCCGGCCGTTCGCCGCGTCGCAGAGCAGGACCATGCCCTGGTGCGCGCCCAGCGTCGTTCCGTGATTGCCAGGAAAAACGGTCACCGCCTTGACGCCAATCCGATGAGGGCGGGCGATGTAGCCGGGCATCAGGCCAAGGCCGCCGCGGCCATCGGGGGCGCCCACGCCCGTGCGCACGGGCTGAACCGCCTCGCCGCTCGCCGCCACCATCATCGCCTCGCGCATAAGCGGGATGCAGCGTTCCATGCCGAGCACGGCGCGTACAGTCTCGCCATTGAGCACTCGCAGGTTCATCGGCACGCTCCTTCGCGCTTGCGCCCTCGACGCCCCGCGCCGGCGGAGATACCGCCAGGGTTGAAAAGCATCGAACAGGGATTTGGAAGACACGACATGCGCCTGTTGAAAAGTCTGCTGGCGGCGGCCGCCTCGATCGCCCTGGTTACCGCCGCCCATGCCGCGCCGCCCGCCGGCCCTCCGGTCAATGTGCGTTTCGCCAACGTCGAGCGCGGCGACTATCTGGTGGAACCCAGCCACACCCGTATCCTGTTCAGCGTGTCGCATCTGGGCTTCACCACCTGGTATGGCGATTTCAGCCATGCCGCCGGCACGGCCAGGATCGATCCCAGCCATCCCGCCGCGAGCCGCGTCGAGGTCCGGGTTCCCAGCGATTCGGTCAGCACCACCAACCAGGTCCTCGACGGCGAGCTGAAAAGCCCGGACTGGTTCGACGCCGGCCGGTTTCCGGCCATTACCTTTACATCGCGCAAATTGACCGTCAGCGGTCCGAACCGCGGAGAGATCGCCGGCGATCTGACCCTGCACGGCGTGACCCGGCCGGTCACCCTGCAGGTGCGGTTCAATGGCTCAGGGGCCAACCCGATGGACAAGGTCTACACGGCCGGGTTCGAGGCGGTAGGCAAGATCAAGCGCAGCGACTTCGGCGTGGCCAAGTACGTTCCCCTGGTCGGCGACGAGGTGACCCTGATCATCAGCGCGGCCTTCACCCGCAAGCCCTCCTAAGGCGGCGGCGGGCGCGCCGGATGCTGGCGCCCGCGGCCCGGGCTTGACACCCTGGGGCCAGAGCCCAAGGTCCGCGGTCATGCATCACCCGATCAGAGCGACGGCTCGTCGCAAGGGTGCGCCCCGCGCGCCGACGTCGTCCTCGCCATCGTGGCCAAGTTACAAGGGCCAAGCGCAGCAGGTTGGGGTCAGTGCGGACGGTCGGGTGACGGTGTTTGTCGATCCGTCCTTGGGGGCGCCGGGGCTGAAAAACGCCCGCGATCTGATGGCTGACGCCGACCGGGTGGTTTCGGCCAACGACGCGATTTTTGGCACGGCCGATGGAAACGTCAGGGTCATCGTCTTCGCGCTGGGTGGAAAGACCGATGGGACCGGTGGAGCGGACCATGACGGTTGCGACTACGTAACCGGCGCCGACATCGAAGTCTGCGCGTCTTTCGCAAATTCGGCCCGCGTCTCGGCCCTGTTCGAAGCCGAACTGAGCGAATGCTCGATGGGCGGCGATCTCTGCGGGGTCAGCACCGGCGAGGCTCTGTCGCGCAAATGCGCCGAACAGGTTGGCAACAATGCGCTGGCAGACTTCGCCACGGCTCCGACGTGGGCCCAGGACGGCAAGCCTGATTTCGTCAATGCCGTCGATCCCACCGATCAGAACCCCGATAGCACCGGCTGCGGCATGGCATTCCTGTCGTGGCTGAAGAGCCTGGGTTACAGCCTTGAAAAAGTTGCCCCAACCATGGTCTCGCTCGGCCAGGGCGGAACGCTGGCTCAGCTTTACGGCCGCTTGGCGTCCGACGCGCCTGGCGCCGCTTGGCCGAAATTCAAGGCCGCCGTTGACGGCCTCGCCGGCGGCGTGACCAACGACGATCCCTTTGGTTGACACCGACACGCACCGGCTCTTTCCCTAGCGAAACAGTTTGCCGGGCGTCGCGGCGGCTCGTAGGTTTTGATCGCCCCAAGTTCAAAGGTTCCCACATGGCGGATGGCGCGGTCGAAAGTCTGAAAGATGCCAGGGCGGAGGCTTACGCCATGCCGCTCGAGACGATGGACGTCAGTCTCGGCGAGCGGTTCCGGGACAATACGATGTGGCCGTTCTTCGAGCGGCTGCGGGCCGAGGACCCGGTGCATTACTGCGCCGAGAGCGAGTTTGGTCCCTATTGGTCGGTGACCAAATACAACGACATCATGACCGTCGACATCGACCATCAGGTGTTCTCCTCCCAGGGCGCGATCACCATCGCCAACCCGGACCAGGATTTCCTGCTGCCGATGTTCATCGCCATGGACCCGCCCAAGCATGACGCGCAGCGCAAGGCGGTCAGCCCCATCGTTTCGCCGCACAATCTCGCCAATCTCGAGGGCGTCATCCGCGAACGGGCGGGAGATATCCTCGATGGGCTGCCCATCGGTGAAACCTTCAACTGGGTCGATCGGGTGTCGATCGAGCTGACCACCCAGATGCTGGCCATCCTGTTCGATTTTCCCTGGGAGGATCGCCGCAAGCTGACCTGGTGGTCCGACATCATCACCACAGACAAGAGCGACGTGATGACCGAGGATGAGGGCAGGGCCGAACTGATGAACTGCGCCGCCTATTTCACCCGCCTGTGGAACGAGCGCGTCAACAGCGAGCCCGGCAACGACCTGATCTCGATGATGGCCCACGCCGACGCCACGCGGAACATGGAGCCGATGGAGTACCTGGGCAACCTCGTGCTGCTGATCGTCGGCGGCAACGACACCACCCGCAACTCGATCACCGGCGGCCTTCTGGCGCTGAACGAGAACCCCGACCAGTACGCCAAACTACGCGCCGACCCCTCGCTGATCACCTCGATGGTGCCCGAGATCATCCGCTGGCAGACGCCGCTGGCCCACATGCGCCGCACGGCCACCAAGGACGTTCAGCTGCGCGACAAGACCATCAAGAAGGGCGACAAGGTGGTCATGTGGTACGTCTCGGGCAACCGCGACGAGCAAGCTATCGAAGAGCCCAACGCCTTCATCATCGACCGCCCCCGTCCCCGCCAGCACCTGTCGTTCGGCTTTGGCATCCACCGCTGCGTCGGCAACCGCCTGGCCGAAATGCAGCTGCGCATCGTCTGGGAAGAGGTGCTCAAGCGCTGGAAGTTCGTCGAGGTGATGGGCGAGCCCAAGCGGGTGATGTCCAGCTTCGTCAAGGGCTACGAGCACATGCCGGTGCGCATCCACGCTTAGCCAAGCGACGAAACGGCAATCCATCCGCCCTCAAGGAGACCTGCCATGGCGTTCCGCGACAACTATGTGATCGATCCCAACGGCCCGACGTGGTCGGTCCCTCAGAACTTCGACGCGAGGTTCAACTGGGACTACGACGAGGGCCGCGCGGCGATGATGGGACTCTATCGCAAGGGCGTCGAAATGCAGTGGAACGCTGAGACCCGCATCGACTGGTCTCAGGAGCTGGACGAGGACAACCCCCAACAGCTTCCCGAGGCCATGCTGCCGATCTCCGGCATGGCGCAATACGAGGGCATGTCTCGGGCCGACAAGGCCCGGGTGCGCAAACATTTCCAGGGCTGGAACCTCAGCCAGTTCATGCAAGGCGAGCAGGGCGCCTTGATCTGCGCGGCCAAGATCGTCACCCAGGTCCCTGACATGGATTCAAAGTTCTACGCCTCGACCCAGGTGATCGACGAGGCGCGCCATGTGGAGGCCTATAACCGCCTGTTGCGCAAGTTCGGCGTCGCCTATCCGATCACGGCGCCCTTGCAGGAACTCATCGATCAGGTGCTGCGCGACAGCCGCTGGGACATGACCTACCTGGGCATGCAGGTGGTCATCGAGGGCCTTGCTTTGGCCGCCTTTCAGCAAATCCGCGACCACGCCCAGAACCCGCTGGCCGCCGCGATCAATGCCTATGTGATGCAGGACGAGAGCCGCCACGTCGCCTTCGGCCGGCTGGCCCTTCGCGACTATTACCCCAAGCTCACCCAGGCCGAGCGGGACGAGCGCGAAGAGTTCCTACTCGAAGCCTGTTACCTGATGCGCGACCGGTTCGACGCGGTGGAAGTCTGGCGGACGCTGGGCCTCGATCCGGCTGCCTGCGCCGCGCACATGTACGATTCCGGCTACATGCAGCAGTTCCGCTCGGCCCTGTTCACGCGCATCGTGCCCATAGTCAAGGACATCGGCCTGTGGGGCGAAACCATCCGAAGCGGCTACACGGAGATGGGCATTATCGGCCTGGCTGATATTGATGTTCAGGCCCTGCAGGAATCTGACGAAGACATCGCTAAATCCTTCGACGCCAGGCGGGACTATGTCGAAGGCGTCGCGGCCCGGGCCAAGGCCATGGAGCCGGCTTAGAACGAAGCTAAGGGCGCCTGTTCAATCTGACCTTGGCTACCACGCCAAAGACCAAAACGACTAGGCCGGCGGCAACTATAAAGTTGCCGCCGATCCGCTCGGCGCTGACGATCAATTGGGGAAGGGGTTCGTTCAGCGATCGGTGAGACATCAGGAAAATGATTCCAGGCAATCTTCTGAACATGATGCCCAAGGCGAATATGAACATGCCGCTCGAAAGGTAGTGTTGCGACCAGTCTTGGCTCGCGGGCGGCTCAAGGTTCATCGGGCACCCAGAATGCTAGAGTCGATCATGGCATGACCGATTGACGAACTCCACTGGGCGGGGGACTTGCGAGCCGTTCGCCCCGTCAATACGGTGTAGGGTAGTGTAGCGAAGGCGTTTGTGATGCCCAAATCCTTGCCCGTCAGCGTCCGCTTGGCGCCCGAACTCAACGACAAGGTCGCGGCCATCGCGGCGGCCCTGGATCGACCGAAGTCGTGGGCGATCGAACAGGCGGTGAGAGATTTCGTTGAACTCCAGGAGTGGCAGCTGGCGGCCATCGATGAAGGGATCAGGGCCGCGGACGAAGGCAGGGTGGTCGCTCACGAGGAGGTGGTGGCGTGGGTTCGATCCTGGGGCCGGCCAGACGAGCTTCCGATGCCAAAGTGCGATTGATATGGAC
>DATCCB010000036.1:0-13253 GCA_036511515.1 Caulobacteraceae bacterium
CGACGGCGACCCTGCTTCCCCGCAGCTCTCGCAAGCTCAGGGGATTTCGGTCCCTCCGACGGCTGTCCGCCTGGCGCTTCCACGCCAGGCGGACGTCCCGGAAGACACCGCAACCTACCAGGGTTCAAACAGACAAGGGGGTTCTTGGCGGCGGCTGGAAGACCCCCTTCGTCTCGGCGCGAAGCCGCGCCGAGCCACTTCCCCCAGGTAGAGGGGGAAGAGTAGAGAATGTCAGCGGCGGCTTTGGGCAAGGTGAACAAATGACCCGATGGAAATTGCTGATCAGCTGCTGCTTGGCAATGGGCGCGTCGGACTGCGTAGCGACCCATCAGGAGCGGGTCGCGTTGCGCATGGGCTGGCCGCCCGCGCCGCCGGCGGCGCTGATCGCCTACGCGCCGCCCAACGCCGATTATCCTTCAGTCGGCGGCGACATTCTTAAAGCCGCCCTGCCGCCGACGCGCTAGGCCGCGAGGGCTTGCACCGGCAGACGGGCGGCCGCGGCGCCGACGGTGAGAACGCGCAGGCCGTGGTCGCGCGCCAGCGTCAGCGCCTCATCGAGCATCGCCGGCGTGCAGCCATGAGGGGTTGGATCGTCACTGACATCGTGGGTGAACAGGGTCAGCCAGCCGCCTTGGCCGGCCGCATCCTCGACCAGGCGCCGCCAGCGGGCCGCGCTCCATGAGCGGCGCTCGAGCGGCATCGAGGCGAGCAGCGCCAGGTCGACGGACCCGCCATTGACGTCCGCGCGGATGCCGCGGGCGGTGACAAAGCGCTGGGCGGCCAGCCGTTTTGAGCGCACGCAGACGTCGCCATAGGGATAGGCGAAAGTCTCCAGGGGCCTGCCGCCGAGAAATGGCGCCAGGAAGGCGGCGTTGCGATCGCAATCGGCCACGAACCGCGCTTCGCCCATGCGCGGCGCATGAATGTGGGAAAAGGTGTGGCAGCCGATCTCATGGCCGGCGCCGATGACCGCTTTCAGATCGCCGGCCTGGAAATACTCGAGGCCCTTCTCACTCGCCCCACAGAATCGTCCGGCGACGTAGTAGGTGGCCAGGGCCCCGTGGCGCTCCAGAACCTTCCGCGCGTTGGTCCACGCGGAACGCGGAAAATCGTCGAAGGTGACGCTGAGCGTCGGCGCGAACGGCTCACATGCACGCGTCTTGACCGCGGCATAGCGGGCGGCGGTCCGGTTCAGTCGGCCAAACAGGTCCAACGCAGTCTCCCGTTCGCCGCGCTCCAGGAGCGGGCGCGCACGGCGTGCGGCGTGCAAGCTCCGCGCCAGTCTCGTTGTTCAACGGCCCTCGCCTAGAATCGGCGGCGGGATTAGAATCGCAGCCATAATCTTAGGGACCCATCAGCATCGCCTCGCCGTCTTCCAGATCGCTGGGTCCTGGCCCGGCCGAAATCGCCCTGGCCGTCGTCATGGTGGTGATGAGCACCAGCGCGCTGTTTCCGCTCCTCTATGCGCCGACCACGGTCGAGGCCGACGAGGTCGTCTGGCTGAGGTACCTCTGGCTGCCGGTCTATGGGGCGACGGTGCTGCTTTGCGGCTGGCACTGGCGAAAGATCGCCGACGGGGCGCTGGCCTTCGCTCCGGCCGCCGCGCTGCTGGCCCTGGCGGCCATCAGCGTGGTCTGGTCGATCGCGCCCGACATCACCCTGCGGCGCGTCGAGGCCCTGGCGTTCAACGATTTGATGGCCCTCTACCTTGCCTGCCGCTTCGGCTGGCGCGATTTGTTGCGCGTGGTCGCCAGCGCCTTTCTGTTTCTGGCCATCGGCAGCTATGTCATCTGCCTGGCCTTTCCGACGCTCGGCATCCACCAGGGCGTCAACGCCGGAGACTGGCGCGGCCTGTGGACCGAGAAGAACGAGCTGGGCTTCCTGATGGTCACCGGGACCCTGGCCTCGCTGGCCTGCGCCTTCATCGACGCGCGCCTGCGGGGGGTGTGGATCGTTTCGACCGTCGCCTGCCTGGGCCTGGTTATCCTGTCGCGGTCCGGAACCAGCTTCGTGTGCCTGATCGGCGGCAGCGGCGCGGCGCTTGGCCTGCAGGCATCGCGTCGCCGGCCCGCCGTGGCGATCGTCATCGCATTCACGGCCGGCGTTCTGGCCGTGGCCCTGGCGATCACCGCAATGACCGACGTCTCGGTGCTGTTCACGGCCCTCGGCAAGGACCCGACCCTCACCGGCCGCACGGGGGTGTGGACCGCGGTGATGCGGCGGATCGCCGATCGGCCGCATCTGGGCTATGGCTATGGGGCCTTCTGGCACGATCGGTTCGGCCCGGCGCTGTTGATCCGGCGCGAGGCGAACTGGGACGTTCCGGCGGCCCACAACGGCTGGCTGGAGGTCATGTTGCAGCTGGGCCAGGTGGGGACGGCGCTGGCGGCGATCTATTTCGCCCTGACCGCCGGCGCCGCGCTTCGGCGGCTGTTCTCCCGCAATGACGGCTTCTGGGCGGTGATGTATGTCGGCGCCTTTCTGGTGCTGAGCTTTTCCGAAAGCGTCATCCTCAAGCAGAACAGTCTCGAGTGGATCCTGCTGGTCGCCACCGGGACAAAGCTGGCCATGGAGTTGCGCAAAGCCCCCCGCCGGCGGGCGGCGGCGCCCGCGCTGAGCCTGGTTCCGCGTCCCGCGCCTAAATCGTGATCGGCTGGCTTGCGGGCTCGCGCGGAGCGGGCTCTCTCCGGACTTTTGCGCGGCGGGGACCGAACCTCGGCTGCAGCCAGCGCTGGCTCGGCATGTCGATCAGGAAGTGGAACACCACCGCAAAGGCCAGCGCCCCCAGCATTCCACAGAACCACAACGCCCAATGGGCCGGCGCCGGCATGGTGACGCGCGCCTCCAGGGCGTTGACCACCCCGAAGTAGCCGATCCGGAACACCTCGTTGGTGATGTACATCGAAAATGAGATCACCGCCGCCTTCTCAACCAGGGGCGAGCGGCGGATGACTGGAATGGCCCCGGCTGCGATGATCATCAGCGCGATCAAGGTCAGGGAAATCAGGCTGAACGGCCCAAACACCTGCAGCACCGCCAGGATGGCCAGGCTGGCCACGCCGATGACGCGCGCCACGCCGGTGGGGATCAGCACGCGTTGGGAAACCCTGGCCAGAGCCATGCCCAGGAAAAAAAGCGGCAGGGCGCGGAAAAACCCGAACCGCAGCGGCATCTCGTAGACCGGATAGCCGAGCAGCCGCGTGGTCAGCAGGTCCGCTATAGCCAGAGCCGCCACGCCCATTACCAACGCTTTGCCGGGCCCCGAGCGCCCGAAGGCGCGGACCAGCAGCGGAAACGACAGGTAGCAGCCGAGCAGGGCGGAAATCGACCAGCTGGGCGCGTTCCAGCCGGCGCCTCCGGGGACGCCGTAAGCCTGGACCAGGAAGAACTGGGCCGGAAACTGGCGCAGATCGAACCATTCGGGGTGGCGCGGAACCAAGCCGAGCGCCCCGCACGCGGCGACAAAGATGAACAGCGCGCTGGCCATCAACAGGTGCGCCGGACAGACCCGCACCGCCCGTTTGCGGAAGAAGTCGGCCCAGCTCATCTGGCCGGCGCCGACCCTCTGGCCGTAGACGCGGCCCAGCACATAGCCCGAATCGATCAGGAAGAAGTCGGTGAGCAGATAGCCGCGCTCGAACACCGGATGCAGGGACGCCAGGGGAATCGGGGCGGCCAGCTGGTAGTGGTGGACGATGATCAGGCTGGCGACGACGAAGCGCATGGCGTCGAGCCATCCGCCCCGCTGGATCGGCGGCGTCTCGTTTCGGATCGAAATGCCGAGGAAGGACACGAAATAACCGCTCCGCGCATGGGTTTGCGAAACGGTCGTTCAACAATCATGCCGCGCGCCGCTCTCCCTCCGCTTTATGGGGAGGGTCGATGGCGCGTAGCGCCGTCGGGGTGGGGAATTCTGGAATTGTGGTCGGTCGATGGCGTCTGACTTCCCCACCCGATCGCTGCGCGATCTTCCCTCCCCATAAAGGGGAGGGAGAACTAAGGACGAGCGATGAGCGAGCCGGCCGTGCAGATCGTCGCCCGAGGCCCCCGGGGGGCGGCCCAGGCCGCGGAAGCCGCCATCGACGCCGACCCTGTGCTGGAGGGCGCGACCTATTCGATCATCGAGGAGGATGAGACCAGGGACGCCTGGCGCATCGACGCCTACCCGACCTCGGCTGCGCAGGCCCGGGCCCTGCGCTCGTGTCTGCGGCGGTTTCCCGCTCTCGCCACCACCACCCAGGCCCTTGCCGACGCCGACTGGCTGGCCATGGCGTTGTCGGGGCTGCCGCCGGTGCGCGCGGGGCGGTTCTTCGTTTTCGGCGCTCACGATCTGGGACGCCGGCCGATCAACGCGGTGGCCCTGCGCATCGAGGCGGGCGCGGCCTTCGGCACCGGCCATCACGGGACAACGGTCGGCTGCCTGATCGCCTTCGACGCCCTCTTGAAGCGCCGCGCCTTCGCCAGGGTGCTCGATGTCGGCGCGGGCACGGGGGTGTTGGCCATTGCCGCGGCGCGCGCCGGCTCGCGCGTCGTGGTGGGCACGGACATCGATCCGGTGTCTGCACGCATCGCCAACCAGAACGCGCGGCTGAACCAGGTCCACGCCCGCTTCGTCTGGGCCGACGGCCTGGCCCATCGCGCGGTGGCCGCCCCCGCGCCCTATGACCTCGTTTTCGCCAACATACTCGCCCGCCCCCTGATCGCGCTCTCCCAGGATATCGCGCGCGCACTCGCCCCTGACGGAACCGCGATCCTGTCGGGCCTTTTGCGCTCGCAAGCCCGTGCGGTCGGCGCCGCCTATCTGGCGCGCGGATTTCGTCTCGAGCGGCGGCTCAACCGCGACGCCTGGGCGACCCTGATCCTGCGGCGACGGTAGCAGCGACGGAACCTTGACCATTGGGGCCGCGTTTGTCCGATCATCGAGGCCTTGAGACCTCATGGAGGGCAATCCCATGACCAACATCGATCCCGAAGCGCCGCGCACCACCGAAGTGCGGACCACCTACGATCCAGTCACCGCGGCGACCACCCAGGTCAGCCGCACTCAGGTGCGCTCCAATGCCGCCGCATGGTGGATAGCCGGCATCGTCGCGGTGGTCGCCATCATCGCTGTCGCCTTCATGGTCATGAACAGGAACCCGGCCGCGACAAATCCCGCCGCCACCGATCCCGCCATCGCCGCCGCAGCGGCCGATCAGAGCCGTGCGCAAGGGATCGCCGAGGGGGCACAGGCCGCCCAGGCCCAGGACGCCGCCAACGCTCAGGCCGCAGCCCAGGCTCAGACCACCGCCGTGCAGACGTCGCAGCTCCAGGCTCAGACCCAGGCCGACCGCGCCGCCGCCGAACGCGCCAGGGCCGAGGCCGCCGCCAACGCCAACGCGCGCAACGGCGGCCCCAACACCCCGCCCACCGACGGCGCGCCGCCGCCCGACCAGCAGTAGGCGCCTTGGCGCGGCGGCAAGCTGGAACGTCGCTATAGCCGTGCGAAAGGCCGCCTTCGCCGCGGTGGTCAATGCGGCGACGCAGGTTCTGGTCCTGGGCAGCCTGCCCGGAGAGGCTTCCCTGGCGGCGGCGCAGTACTACGCCCACCCCCAAAATCAGTTCTGGCGGCTGATGGGCGCGGTGATCGGGATGGACCTGGACGCTGCGCCCTATCGCGAGCGCCTGGCCATGGTCTTGGCCGCGGGGGTCGGGCTTTGGGACGTGATTGAATCCGCCGAGCGGATGGGCAGCCTCGATGGCGCCATCCGAAACCACACCCCGGCGCCCCTCGATGCGCTTGTCGCGAGTCTGCCCTGCCTGACGGTGATCGCCTTCAACGGCGCCAAAGCCTCCCAGATCGGCCGCAAGCAGCTTGGCGTCAGCAGTTGTCCCGCGCTGATAACCCTGCCATCCAGCAGCCCCGCCCACACCCTGCCCCTCGCCAGCAAGCAGACCGAGTGGATGAAGCTGCGGCCCTTTCTCGTCCACCAGACCCGCGCCTGACGTCTTTGCCTCGCCGCCCGCGGTGCTCTAAGTCTCTGCCATGCGCCAGAGCTTCGAGGAGACGACCGACCGTTCGTTTGGCCGGGACCATGCGCCGCTGATCCGGGCGGCGATGGCGGCGCAGTCGCTGGACGGTTTCTTGATCCCGCACGAGGATGAGCATCAGAACGAATATCTGCCGGCCGCCAACGATCGGCTGGCCTGGGCGACGGGGTTCACGGGCTCGGCCGGGGCGGCGGTGATCCTCAAGGACAAGGCGGCGATCTTCGTCGACGGACGCTACACCCTGCAGGTCCGCGACCAGGTCGACGAGGCGCTGTTCGAGATCCGCGATCTGGTCGAAGGCGGCGTGCCTAAGTATCTTCGCGAAGCGGCGAAGCCGGGCTGGACCATCGGCTATGACGCGCGCCTGCACAGCCCCGACGCGCTTGGCCAGCTGCGCGCCGCCGCCGCCAAGGCCGGCGCCGACCTCAAGGCCGTCGACGCCAACCCGCTCGACGAGGCGTGGGGCGCGGCGCGGCCGGCTCAGCCCCAGGTGCCGGTGTCGCCCCACCCGCTGCAGTACGCCGGCGAGGATTCGGCCGCCAAGCGCGCCAGGATCGGCGCCGATCTCAAGGCAGCCGGCGCCGAGGCGGCCCTGATCACGTCCCCAGCCTCGATCGCCTGGCTGTTCAATATCCGCGGCGGCGACGTGATCCGCTCGCCCCTGCCGCTCTCCCAGGCGATCCTCGGCGCGGATGGAACCGCGCGGCTGTTTCTCGATCCGGGCAAGGTGACGGCCGACCTGCCGGCGTGGCTCGGCAACCAGGTGCGCCTGGAGAACCCCAATGACCTCGCCGGCGCCCTGAGCGATCTTGCCGGCAAGCCGGTGCTGGTCGATCCGGCACACTCGTCGGCATGGTATTTCGAGGCGCTGAAGGACGTTGGCGCGCAGCTGATCTCGGCCCCCGACCCTTGCGCCCTGCCCCGCGCCCGCAAGAACCCGGTCGAGATCGAGGGCGCGCGCGCGGCCCATCGGCGCGATGGCGCGGCCCTGACCCGGTTCCTGCATTGGATGGCTGCCGAGGCCCAGGATTCGGCCCCCGACGAACTGGAAATCGTCGCCAAGCTGGAGGGATTTCGCGAAGCCACCGGCGCGTTGAAGGATCTGTCGTTCGACACCATCGCCGGGGCCGGCCCCAACGGCGCCATCGTCCATTACCACCCCAACACCCGGCTCAAGCGCAACGCCGAACGCGGCTCGCTGCTGCTGGTCGATTCAGGCGGCCAGTACCTGGACGGGACCACCGACGTCACCCGCACGGTGGCTATCGGCGAGCCGACCGCGGAAATGGTCCGCTCCTTCACCCTGGTGCTGAAAGGCCATCTGGCCTTGGCCCGCGTGCGGTTTCCGGCCGGCACAACCGGCTCGGCCCTCGACGCCCTGGCACGGGTTCCGCTGTGGTCGGCGGGCCTGGACTATGACCACGGCACCGGCCACGGCGTCGGCTCATACCTTGGCGTCCATGAAGGGCCGCAACGCATTTCCAAGCTGCCCAACGCCATCGCGCTCGAGCCAGGCATGATCGTCTCCAACGAGCCGGGCTACTATAAGCAGGGCGCGTTCGGCATCCGCATCGAGACCCTTCAGGTGGTCACGCCCGCCGCGCCGATCGAAGGCGGCGAGCGGCCGATGCTCGGTTTCGAGACCCTCACTCTCGCCCCCATCGACCGGCGTCTGGTCGACAGCGGGATGCTGACCGCGGAAGAACGCAGCCAGCTGAACGCCTATCACGCCAGGGTGCTGGAGATCATCGGGCCGCAGGTTCCGGCCGAGGTGACGGCATGGCTGAAGGCGGCGTGCGCGCCGATCTGAAAGGCGCCCGAGATCGTTGAATGGATCTAATCAGGCCCGTTCTTCGCGACGCGCGCGCGGAAGAACGAGCTGACCCGCCCCGTTTGCCTGACACCCCGTTTTGAGAGTGTCAGGCCACGGCTTGATTAACGGTGGTTATCGAGGTGGACCGAGACCATCAGGCCCGTGGCGACCGCCCCAAGCACATACTGGCAGCGCCGATGTGGCGATAGCCAAAATCAGAGTCTTCATAGCTACGGTCTTTCGTTTTTCGGGAGCGTCCAGCGCAAGGGCTGACTCATCCAATCAACGTTCGCTAGCTAGGCCGCCCGCGGCTTGATACGCTCCAGGCTGCTCCCCAGCTCACGTCGCCGTTGCATGAGGTCGTGATCGATCTGCAGGCGCAGCCAGAAGCCCGGCGTCATGCCCCAGTAGCGAGTGAGGCGAAGATCGGTATCGGCGGTGACCGCGCGCTTGCCAAGTACGATCTCATTAATGCGCCGGGGCGGCACGCCGAGGGCCCCGGCGAGCGCTGTCTGGCTCATGGCAAGAGGCTTAAGGAACTCCTCCATCAAGACAGCGCCGGGGGTCGGGTTCGCGAGCCGCTCAGCGTCGTCAGTGGTAGTCGCAGATTTCGACATCCTCAGCTTCTCCATCCATCCACCTAAAACAAATCCGCCATTGCTGGTTGATCCGGATTGAATGCTCGCCGCGACGGTCCCCCGTGAGGACCTCCAGCCGATTTCCAGGAGGGACGCGCAAATCCTCAAGCACCCTAGCGGCGCTGATCAGGCGCAGCTTTCGCAGGGCCGTATCCTGGATTTCGGCCGGTAGCCGCCGAGACCGCTCGCCCGACCAGACCTTGCGTGTTTCGCGGTCGCGGAAGCTGCGGATCATCGCTTCATAACGTATGACGTTATGGGCCCTAAATCAACTCTATCTGAGTTCCACTCCCAAGGGGCCAAGTGTGCCACGGCACAGATGTCGAAAGGTTCGCATTCGCCCGACAACACGGATAGGTTGGGCCGCGTGGGACAACGGGAGGGTAGCCAATGCCGATGTATCAAAAGCTGGTCAGCCATTTCAACCATGCCTTTCACAAAGATCGCATAGAGGAATCGGCCAAGAAAGCTGACATGTTCGCCCCGGGTAAGCGCCTGGACGCCAGTTTCGTCGTCGAACGCGACACTAAGCTTCACAATTCCTTTCAGGGATATCTGGATAAACTTCCCGGCAGCTTCAACGAAGCTATTCGCGGCGTGATTTACCACGCGCTCTCAAGTCATCCGCCCAAGCCGATCACCCTGGCCTGGGCCCCGGCCTACGACTTCGAGATGTCGGTGTGGGAATCGCCGTGCGGCATCACCATCCACTACCGCAGTCGCTATCCCGCCGATCCGCACCCGACCCGGAGCAACGGCGAGGACTGAGGGATCGGCCTAGCGGTCCAAGCTTGCCGGGTTGGCCACCGCCAGCGCCTCGAGCAGGTGATTTCGGTCGGCCGCATTGGCGTAGTTAGCCAAGCGCGGTCCGTTCCTGGCCTCGCGGGCGGGAAGACCGGCTGGAAAAACCTCGCGCGCTTCGTCGATCCGGCCCAGACGAACGAGGCCGGCCGCCAGTATGGCGTTGGCGAATGCGTAGTCGTGCTGGATCGAGGCGCGCGCCTGCTCGACCGCCTGCGGGTAATCCTTCGACTGGTAGTAGGCCAGGGCCAGAGTCCCCAGCATGCCGCCCATTTGCGGATCGAAGGGGCTGTGGCGCAGAGCCCGCTCGATGGGCTCGATGGCTTCGCCCGGATGGCCGCTATAGATCAGCACCTGACCCAGCCGTGAATGGCCGTAGGCGAAGTTGGAATTGAGCGCGACGGTCTTGCGCGCGGTTTCCAGCGCCTCGTGGTGCCTGCCAAGATAGAGTGACGCCCCCGAGCAGGCGAAATAGGCATGGGCGTCGGTGGGGTCCAGGCTGATGGCGGTCTGGCCGGCCAGGCGCGACCGCTTCAGATCCTCGTCGGGATTCGTCGACCAGCCGTAGATCGCCCCGCCGTACAGGATGCGCGATAATCCGATATGGCCCAGCGACAGCTGCGGGTCCCGGGCGATCGCCTCGCGAAACAGGGTCAGGGCCTCATGATAGCCGTCGAGGGAGACCTTGTTGAGGCGCCACATCCCCCGCTGGAAGCAGTCGAGCGCGGTGTAGTCCTTCAGGCTCTTGTGAGCCAGCCGGGCGTTTTCGCTGTGCAGCATCGCCGGCTCGATGGCGTTGACGACTTTTTCGGTGATCTCATCCTGCAGGCTCAACAGATCGACCAGGTCGCGGTCGAACCGGTCGGCCCAGATATTCGTCGCCGTGGCCGCGTCCAGCAACTGCGCCGTGACGCGGACCCGCTCGCCGACCTTGCGAACGCTGCCCTCCAGCAGGTAGCGAACGCCGAGCTCGCGGCCAACGCGGCGCGCGTCCACCGCCCGGCCCTTGTAAATCAGGCTCGAGTTGCGGGCGATGACGAAGAACCAGCGCCAGCGCGAGAGCGCCGTGACGATGTCCTCGGTGATCGCATCGGCGAAGTATTCCTGCTCGGGATCGCCGCTGATGTTCTGGAACGGCAGCACGGCGATCGATGGTCTCTGCGGCAGGGCGTGGTCAGGCCGCCCCACCGCCTTGCCGCCGCTCATCGCCACCCGATAGACCCTGACCGGTCGCGGCATGTTTTTCAGCACCTGCTCGCCGGCGTCCTCGAAGCCGATGTCCAGGCGCCCACGCGCGTCCTCGTGTACGCGCGCCGAGACGCAGATGCCGCCCGGATCCGCGAGGCCCTCCAGGCGCGATGCGATGTTGACGCCTTCGCCGAATATGTCGCCGTTTTCGATGACCACGTCGGCCGCATGAAGGCCGATGCGGAACTCCAGCCGATCCTCCGGCGCCGTTTCCTTGTTTCGACTGTTCATACCGTCCTGGACCGCGATGGCGCACGCGAGCGCATCGACGACGCTCGGGAAGGCCGCCAAAACCCCGTCACCCATGGTCTTGATCAGCCGCCCGCCATGCGCTGAAACCGTCGGGCCGACGAGTTCGGAGACATGGGCGGAAAACTGCGCCAAGGTCCGCGGTTCATCCTTCGCCACCAGCGCGCTATAGCCGGCCACATCGGCGGCGAAGACGGCTGTCAACCTTCGTTCAGTCTTGGGCCGGGGCACGGCTCACTCCAAACAGGAACGGTTCACGCAAACCTTGGCCCCCGAGCGGTGAGATTCCAAGCGGCCCGCTGCTTTCAGGTGAAAGCGCGACCCCTAGCCATCTGCGCCCACCAGCGCGCGCCAGGCCTCTTCGGTGATGACTTCGACCCCAAGGTCGGCCGCGTTCTTCAGCTTGGATCCCGCTCCCGGCCCGGCGACCACCAGGTCGGTGCGTCTGGAGACTGACGAGGCGACCTTGGCGCCGAGGCTTTCGGCCTGAGCCTTGGCTTCTTCGCGGGTCATGGTTTCCAGCGAGCCGGTGAAGACCACGGTCTTGCCGGCGATCGGCGAATCCAGCGCCGGCGCCTTGGCCCGCCGAATGATCAGGGCGTCCCCCAGCGCCTGGACGATGCGGCGGTTGTGGTCCTCGGCGAAATAGGCGCCGCACGCGTCGATGACCGCCGCGCCGACCTGGTCGAAGGCGTCGAGTTCGGCGATGGCGTCGGCGTCGCGGCTTGCGACCTTGTCCATCGCGGCGAGGAAGGTCTCCGCATCTCCATATCCGCGGGCGAGCACCAGGGCGGTGGTTTCGCCGATGTGGCGGATGCCGAGCGCCAGGATGAACCGGTCGAGATCGATCGTCCGGCGCGCCTCGATGGCGTCGCGAAGATTGGCGACCGATGTCTCGCCGTGACCCTCCCGGGCGCGCAGGGCTTCGAGGGCCTGGGGATTGCGGGCCAAGGCGAAAATGTCGGCCGGCGCCTGGATCAGGCCCTCCTCAAAGAAGGCCTGCAGCTGCTTGATGCCAAGCCCCTCGATGTCAAAGGCGCGGCGGGAGACAAAGTGCCTCAAATGTTCGATGCGCTGGAACGGGCAGGCGAACTCGCCGGTGCAGCGGCGGACCACGGTGTCGGCGCCAGAGGCGGTGGTCTCGCGCACGACCTTGGTGTGCAGCGGGCACGGGCACCGATCAGGGAAGGCGAAGGGGGTCGCGGTCGGTGGCCGATCGTCGATGATCACGCCGACGATCTGGGGAATGACATCGCCGGCGCGCTGGACGATCACCGCGTCGCCGACGCGCAGATCCTTGCGGGCGATCTCGTCGGCGTTGTGCAGGGTGGCGCGTTCCACGACCACCCCCCCCACGGTGACCGGCTTCAGCCGCGCCACCGGGGTCATCGCCCCGGTGCGGCCGACCTGGATGTCGATGGCCTCGAGAACGGTGCGCGCCCGCTCGGCCGGGAACTTCCGCGCCACCGCCCAGCGGGGGGAGCGCGAGACAAAGCCGAGCCGCCCCTGCCAGTCGAGCCGATCCACCTTGTAGACTACCCCATCGATATCGAACCCCAGCCTTGGCCGGTCGCGCTCCATACGCCCATAGGCGCCGATCAGACCCTCGATGCCCATTACCCGCTCCGCCTGGAGCGTAACCTGGAACCCCCAGGCGGCCATCGCCTCGAGCGCTTCGGCCTGGGTCTGCGCAAATGGCTTGCTCACCTCGCCCCAGGCATAGGCGAAGAACCGCAACGGGCGCGACGCCGTCACCTGGGGGTCGATCTGGCGCAGCGACCCCGAAGCGGCGTTGCGCGGATTGGCGTAGGTGCGCGTCCCGGCGGCTACGGCGTCGGCATTCATCTGGGCGAAGTCGTCGTGGCCCAGGTAGATCTCGCCGCGAACCTCGATCACCTCGGGCCACCCCGCGCCGTTCAGGCGATGGGGGATGTCGTCCAGGCTCTTGAGATTGGCGGTGACGTTTTCGCCGACGCGGCCGTCGCCGCGCGTGGCGCCCCGGATAAGAACGCCTTGCTCGTAGCGCAGCGAGGCCGACAGGCCGTCGATCTTCGGCTCGGCTGTATAGGCGACCTCTTCATCGCCCAGGCGCAGGAACCGGCGCACGCGCGCGTCGAAGTCGATCACATCCTGGTCGGAAAAAGCATTGTCGAGCGACAGCATGGGAAGCCCATGCTCGACCGGTGAAAAGGTTTCCGCCCGCGCGGCGCCAACCCTCAGGCTTGGGGAATTGTCGCGGACCAGCTGTGGAAATCGTGCCTCGATCGCCCCGTTGCGACGCTTCAGGGCGTCGTAATCGCCGTCCGGGATGCTGGGCGCATCATCCTGGAAATAGCGCAGGTCGTGAGCGGCGATCTCATCGGCCAAGGAGGCAAGTTCCGCCGCGGCGCCGGCCTCTGTAAGGTCGGCGATGGGCATGCTGGGATCACCCGCCATGGACCAAGGTCCGCGTTGCGCCCCCTCCACCACCGGCT
>DATCCB010000037.1:0-17478 GCA_036511515.1 Caulobacteraceae bacterium
CTCCAGCAGCACCCGAAGGCGCGAACGCTCTCCAAGCTCGGGCGGCGAAAAATCCATGGAGGCTCTCCGAATCAGCGAGCCTTCATAGATTCAGCCGGACGACCAGCCGTAAACCGCGTTAACCCAAGTTCGCAGCCCTGCCATACGACGGCCCCCCTTGCCAAGTCGTTCGCGTTTTGTTCTAGATGGGGCCGGGGCGCATTGGCGCTCTTCGCTGGAGGGCTAATTCATGCAACTTCGTTCAATCGCCGCGGTCGTATTGGCCGCCGGTCTGGTCGTCGCCGGAAACGCACAGGCCGCCGCCTCGAAGGTCAAGCTGGCCTGCGAGACCGACTTTCAGAAGCTCTGCGCGAGCGCCTCGGACGGGACCAAGCGCGGCGCCGTCATGCGCTGCGTCAAGACCCGCCTCGATCAGGTCTCCCCCGATTGCCAGACCGCCGTGAAAGCCGCCCAAGCCCAGACCGCCGCCCGCAAGGCCGCCAGAACGGCGAAAAAGGCCTGATTTAGGTGCAGGACATTCTTCCCCCTTTTTGGGGGAAGTACCCGCGAAGCGGGGGAAGGGGGTCTTTGCGACCGCTGCAAGGCCCCCTTCGTCCCGGCGCGAAGGCGCGCCGAGCCACTTCCCCCAGGTAGGGGCTAGGGGATGCACACATAGACACGGCGCGCCGCAAGAAACCTTCTCCCACAGGGAGAAGGAGGGGCCCGCCGCCGCAGGCGGTGGGAAGATGAGGGGTTAGAATGCGGGCCGCGTAACCCCTCACCGTCCCACGCCCTAACGGACGCGGGCCCCTCCCTCTCCCATTGGGAGAGGTGTTTGGAAGGCCGGTCGCCGAGATGTGTGAATCGACTAGCAGGTAGAGGGGGAAGAATTTGGCGCTGCGTGGATTGACATGGTGATTGCAATATGCAATACAGTGGTCGATGTTGGAACACGCCGAAACTGCCGCCGCCGTAGCCGCCGATCCGCGCGTCGCCCGCGCCGAGGAGCGGCTGGCCATGCTGCGGGAACTGGCCGAGCTCGGCATGGCCTTGACGCGCGAACTGACCCGTCGCGCGATGGAGGCGCCGCGTGAGCCTGAGGCGGCGGCATGCGTCCCTGGCCCCACGCCACGTCCGCGCCAGGACCCGGCTGACACCTTTGGCCGCCTGGCGCGCGCCGTGCGCCTGACCCTGGCTCTCGAGGCCAAGGTCGAGGAGGACCTGGCCGCGTACCTGGCCGGGGCCAGGGACCGCGCTGCGCAGAACGCGTTCTACGAGGAGGTGGACGAAGACGAACGCCACCGGCAGAGATTCCCGCGCAACTATCCCTCCGCCTACCGCAACAAGGTTCGCGATGCGGTCTACGATGTCGTCAACCGCGAGATCGATCAGCCAGATCCGGCCTACGAAATGCTCGATGTCCTCTACGAGCGCCTCACCGAGGGCGAGCGCTACGACGCCTTCGTCCACCGCCCCCTGAAGGAGACCGTCGCCGCGATCTGCGATGACCTCGGCCTTACCCCCGACTGGAGCCGCTGGACCGGCGACGGCTGGCCGGACCCCGGCCCAGATCCGCAAAGGCAATGGCAATTGTTCTGGCGCGCCGGCCGCGAAGCCTATCTGAACGGTCCGCAGTGAACAGCGGCGCGCTCCGCGGATGAAGTTCCCCGCCGAAACGCTTCGTGCCCGCCGGTTATGCCTCGTTGCCGAAGATGATCGTCCCGGCGGCGCCGAACATGCCGCCGACACCGTGGCTTACGGCGATCTTCGCGCCTGGAATCTGAGCTGGGGCGATGCCGCGCATCTGGCGGACGCTCTCCTGGAGGGCATACATGCCGTACATGCCCGAGTGCATGTAGGAGAGGCCCCCGCCGTTGGTGTTCAGCGGCAGCTTGCCCCCCGGCGCGGTGTTGCGATCGCGGATGAACGCCGCCGCCTCGCCGGGCTTGCAGAAGCCGAGATCCTCGAGGCCGTAGAGGGGCAGATGGGCGAAGGCGTCATAGATCATCAGATGATCGACATCGCCGTGGCTGATCCCGGCCTCGTCGAACGCCTTCTTGCCGGAAACGCGAAAGGCCTTGGAGCTGGTGAAGTCCTCCATCTGGCTGACCATCGGCGTCTCGACGCTTTCCCCGGTTCCCAGCACATAGACCGGCTTACTCGGGAAATCGCGGGCGCGGTCGGCGCTGGTCAGGATCAGGGCGCCGCCGCCGTCGGTGACCAGGCAGCACATCAGCATCCGAAACGGCCAGGCGATCATCGGCGAGTTCAGCACGTCGTCGACCGTGATCGGTTCGCGATAGCTGGCGCGCGGGTTCATCGCCGCCCATTCGCGCTGGATGACGGCGACGGTGGCCAGATCCTCTTCCGTCACCCCGTGCGTCTTCATGTAGCGGAGCACCGGAATGGTGAACATCGTCGGCGGCGAGGTGACGCCGAACGGCATCTCGAACTGACCCATCAGGCTGGAGCCGGCGCGCCCGCCAAAGCCACCGGTCCCGACGCGCGAACGGCCGCTCTCCCCGTGGGTGATCAGCACCGTCTTGCACAGGCCCTCGTTGATTGCCGCCGCGGCGTGACGGACGTGGAGCATGAACGAGCAGCCGCCGACGCTGGTGCCATCGACCCAGGTCGGCGTGATGCCAAGATAGTGGGCCAGGGCGACGGGGCTTTCTCCGGCCGTGGCGATGCCGTCGATGTCGGAGGCCTTGATACCCGCGTCGGCCAGGGTATTGAGCGCGGCGTCGGCGTGAAGGCCGATCACCGACATGTCCGGTATCTTGCCAAGACGCGTGGTCTCGGCCGCGCCGACGACGGCAATGCTACGCGGTTTCATGCGTCGGCCCCTGCGAGAGCGCGGTTCGCGATAGGCTCGGAAGCGGCGGCGGCCGCTGCCTTGGCCGGGCGCCCGGCGACCGGTCGAAACAGCGGCAGGGCCATGTCGCCGAACGTCTGGAAGACCACCTCCAGCGGCATGTCGAGCTGCAGCGCCTCTGGCGTCTGAGGGCAGTCGATGATGTTGGTCATCATCCTGGGCCCTTCTTCCAGGGTGACCACGGCGATCGAGTGGGGAGCCGAACCCATGTCAGGCCGCGGGCGATGATTGATCACATAGCTGTAGAGGCTGGCCCGGCCGCTGGCCGCGAAGATCTCGACCGCGCGGGAACCGCAGGCCGGGCAGAACGGGCGCGGCGGGAAATAGACTTGCCGGCACGCGTTGCAACGCTGCAGGCGAAGCTCGCCGGCCTTGCAGCCGTCCCAGAAGTGCTGGGTTTCCGGCGTCGGCTGGGGAAGGGCTCTGTCCATGCGCAAAATTCGTCCTTTGAAAACCTACCGGTACCAACGCTTCAGTCTGTGTGCCGAAAAGCCCAGGCCATGCAAGACGAGGATCGCCCCGTTGCTCAATTGGCGGCGGATTACGCCATCGGTCTCGAACCGTCGCGCCGAGGTAACCACCGACGCCGGCAGCTTGATGAACCGGCCGATCTTCAACAGCCGTCTGCGCAGCTCGACGTCTTCGAGCATCGGCCAGTCGGGAAAGCCTCCGGCCGCGTCGAACGCGGTGCGGCGGACGAAAAGCGCGTGATCGCCGAAGGTCGTCCAATAGCTGTCGAAACGGCTGAACCAGGAGGAAATGGCCAGCAGTGGATGGGCCTTGTCGAAGCTGAGGCGAAAACTCCCCGCGGCTACGCGCGGGTCGGCAAGGGCGTGCGCTATCATCGTGGCCGCCTCGGCCGGCAGCCGGGTGTCGGCGTGAACGAAGACCAGCAGATCGGCGTTGGCGGCGGCCGCGCCCGCGTTCATCTGCGCGCCACGGCCGCGCGGCGCG
This sequence comes from Caulobacteraceae bacterium, assembly GCA_036511515.1. Lineage (GTDB taxonomy): Bacteria > Pseudomonadota > Alphaproteobacteria > Caulobacterales > Caulobacteraceae > Acaudatibacter. The sequence continues at coordinate 3,809 of DATCCB010000037.1, forward strand.
ATGAGGCCGGTGACGCCAGGCAGTCCGCGGACCCGTTCGAGCGTCCCGTCTTTGCTGCCGCCATCGGCGACCACGATGGGCGAGAAGCCGGCGTCGGCCAGTTCCCGCAGCATCGCCTGGATATTGAGGGCCTCGTTGAGGGTCGGGACGATGGCGGCCACCTGCTGGGCGGCCGGCTTGCTGACGCGTGCGTCGCCGCCTAGTCTTGCGGGGCCGCGGACCGCAGAGGCACGCGAAGGAGCGCCATTGACGAGATCGGATGTCGAATGGTGGCGCGGGGCGGTCATCTATCAAATCTATCCACGCAGCTTCGCCGACGCGAACGGCGACGGCGTCGGCGATCTCAAGGGGATCATCGAAAAGCTCGACTATGTGGCGCGTCTCGGCGTTGACGCGATCTGGCTCTCGCCGTTCTTCACCTCGCCGATGAAGGACTTCGGCTACGACGTGGCCGATTACCGCGACGTCGATCCCCTGTTCGGGACCCTGGCCGATTTCGACGCCCTTCTGGCGCGCGCTCACACCCTTGGCCTGAAGGTGATCATCGACCAGGTGTGGTCGCACACCTCCGATCGGCATCCCTGGTTCCTGGAGAGCGCGGGCTCGCCCGACAACGCCAAGGCCGACTGGTACGTGTGGGCGGACGCCAGGGCCGACGGCTCGCCGCCCAACAACTGGCTGGCGGTGTTCGGGGGGCCGTCGTGGACATGGCATCCGCTCAGGCGTCAGTATTACCTGCACAATTTCCTGGTCGAGCAGCCAGACCTCAATTTCTGGATCCCGGCGGTCCAGGACGCCATCCTTGACGTAGCGCGCTTCTGGCTTGATCGGGGCGTGGATGGTTTTCGCCTGGACGCGGTCAACTTCATTTTTCACGACAAGGAGCTGCGCGACAATCCCGCGGCGTCCCACCGACGCAGCCCGCCGATGCCGACGAGTTTTCAGCGCCACCTCCATGACCGCTCGCGGCCACAGGCCCTGGCGTTCCTCAGGCGGGTTCGCGCCCTGACCGACAGCTATGAGCGCCGTTTCACGGTTGGCGAGGTCGTCGATGTGGAACTGCAGCAAGGGTACACCACGCCGCCAGATCACCTGCACACCGCCTATAGCTTCTATCTGCTGGGTCCCCAGGCAACGCCAGAGCTGTTCGCGCAGGCGTTGAACTCGTGGGCGGGGGCGCCGGGGTGGCCGTCGTGGTCGCTGGGCAATCACGATGTGCCGCGCTTTCCCACGCGTATGGCCCATTCCGGCGGCGCGGCGCAGGTCAAGGTTCTGCTGGCGGTGCTGCTGTGCCTTCGCGGGACCATCTTTCTATACCAGGGCGATGAGCTGGGCCTGCCTCAGGCGGAGGTTCCGTTCGACCGCCTGCGCGACCCCTTCGCCATTGCCGCCTATACCGGAGGAGCGGGCCGGGACGGCGCGCGCACGCCGATGCCGTGGACGGCGGATGGCGTCAGCGCGGGTTTCTCGGACGCCGCGGAGACCTGGCTGCCGATCGATCCGGCGCATCGACCCCTCGCGGTCGCCGAGCAGGAGCACGATCCGGGCTCCATGCTGGCCTTCACCAAATGGCTTGTTGGCCTGCGCAGATCACTGCCTGCGCTCCAGCGCGGCGCCGCGGGGGTGGTGACAGCACCCCCCGGCGTGCTGGCTTTCCAGCGCCAGGAGGCCGGCGAGCGCTTGCTCTGCGTTTTCGAACTGGCCGGGCGGGCGACGCGGTTTGAAGGCCCGGCCGACGCAACCGTGGTCGCCTCGTTCGGTATCGACGGCGAGATTGTCCGTGGCGATACGCCACTGAACCCTTTCGGGTTTGTCCTCTTCCGCCTGCCGGGCTGACACCGTTGTCGACGGCGGCGGCTTCGGCTACGGTTTTCGATGGGTCGACGTTCCACGAAAAGATGGCGCGACCCCTGGGAGAATACCGCCAATGACCTACGCCGCCGGCCGCGTCTGCTATGACGCCGACAGCCACATTCTCGAAACCCTCGACTGGGTGAGCCGGTTTGCCGACCCCGAGATCGCCGGCCGCCTGCCGGAACTGAAACTTGGCGCGGCCGGCAACGCCACCCACGGCTTCATCGCCAAGGCCCAGGCTCGCGTCGCCGACGCCGGCAAGACGGCCCTGATCGACCATGACGTCATCGCCGGGCCTAAAGGCTGGGCCGCCTACGGCGCCTTCGACATCGCCGAGCGCCGCAAGGCGCTGGACGATCTCGGCTTCCACGGCCAACTGGTGTTTTCGACGTTTTCGGCCACCCAGTACCTGTCCTCCGATGACCCGGACATTCTCTACGGCGGCATCCGCGCCCACAACCGGGCGATGAGTGCCTTCTGCAACGAGGATTCCCGTCTGATCGCGGTGGGCCAGGTCTCCCTGGCCGATCCCGCCCGCGCGCTCGAGGAGGTCAATCAAGGCATCGCCATGGGCGTCGGCGCCTTCTGGATTCCGGCGTCCCCCGGCGCTGAACGGTCTCCTGGGCATGGCGATTTCGACCCGATCTGGCGGACGCTCGCTGAACGTCGGATCCCGTTCGTCCTGCACATCGGCGCCGGGTCGCGGGTGCTGCCCAAGGCCTATGAGAACAATGGCCGGCCGCGGCCGACCGACCTTCTGGGCGGCGGCGAAAACCTGAGGGTCAAGGACTACATGGTCCTCTCCTTCGCCCCGCAGATGTTCCTCAGCGCGATGATCTTCGACGGCGTCTTTGAGCGCTTCCCCGCCTTGCGCGGCGGGGTGATCGAGCTGGGGGCCGGTTGGGTTCCCGACTTCCTGCGCCGGCTCGATCTGGCCCACCGGGCGTTCCGCAAGAGCGACCCGTCGGTCGAGGGGCTGAGCCTGAAGCCGAGCGACTATATCCGCCGACAGGTGAAGTTCACGCCGTTTCCCGGCGAGGACGTCGGACGGATGATCCGCGACGCCGGACCCGAGCTCTTTCTGTTTTCCAGCGACTATCCGCATCCGGAAGGCACCACCGATCCGATCGGCCGGTTCGAGCGCACCTTCGAGGGCGTCGACGCCGCCGCCAAGGAGCAGTTCTACAGCCGCAATTTCCAGGAAATGATGAGCGTTTCCTGAGCCGTCAACCCGATCAGCCGGCCGCCGCGGCGGGGGTCAAGGCCCCCGTAACCGCCCCGGTCAAGGCCGCGTACGGCATGGGCCAGCTGGTCGACGGCGTCGCGTCGACCGTCGTCGGCACATTCCTGTTCTTCTACTACACCGCCGTGCTTGGGCTTTCCGGCTCGCTGGTCGGAGCGGCGGCGGCGATCAGTCTCGTCGTCGACGCCGCCGTCGATCCGCTGCTGGGGTCGTGGTCGGATAACACCCGCTCGCGCTGGGGCCGGCGCATCCCGTTCATGATCATCGGCGCGCCACTGGTGGCGATCGGCCTTGGCCTGCTGTTCTCGCCGCCTCACGGACTTGGCGGCTATGGGCTGTTCGCCTGGCTGACCGGCCTTTCCCTGCTGCTGCGTGGAGCGACATCGACCTTCAACGTGCCGTTCATCGCGCTCGGGGCGGAGATTTCCGACGACTACGCCGAACGCTCCAGCGTCGTCGCCTGGCGCACGGTGTTTTCGATATTCGGGGCCCTGTTCGCCGTCGTGCTCGGCTATTCGGTGTTCCTGGCCGGCAAGGGCGGCCTGCTCCGGCCGGCGGGTTATCCGCCCCTGGCCTGGACCACGGCGATCATCGTCCTCGCCGGAGGCGCTGTCTCGGTAATCGGCATCCGCCGGTTTGCCGCCGGCCTGCCGGTGACGCCCATCGACGCGGTGGCCATGCACCGCAGGTTTGCCGGCGAGGTCGCGGAGATCTTCAAGAACCCATCGTTTCGGCTGCTGTTCACCACTTCGGTCTTGTTCTTTGTCGCCCAGGGCATCGCCGCGACGCTCGGCGTGCACATGAACGTCTTCGTCTGGAAGATGACTCCGGCCCAGATCCAGATCACCACCTTCGGCTATTTCGCGGGGCTGCTGGTCGGCGTGCCCCTGACGCCGTTGCTCTCGCGCCACATGGAAAAACGCACCGTGGTCATCGCCGGCCTGTTGATCCTGGCGGTGGTGCAGGGCGGCCTTTCAGGCCTGCGGGCGCTGCATCTTTTCACCCTGAGCGGCGCGGCGGTGGTCATGCCGCTGACCGTCAACGGCTTCATCGCCGGCATCGGCGTGACCTTCGCGGCCATATCGTTCGCCTCGATGATGGCTGACGCGGCCGACGAGCACGACTTTCTGTTTCGTCGCCGGCGGGAGGGTCTCTACTTCGCCGGCCTCGGCTTCGCCGGCAAGGCGGCCACCGGTCTTGGCGCCTTGATCGGCGGGGTCAGCCTGGACCTGATCGCCTTTCCCAAGCATCTGGCCAATGCCGCCGCGGTGCACATCGCCCCTGCGACGCTGGACGGGTTGGCCATAGTGTCGGGCCCCATCGTGGCCCTGATTTCGACCCTCGCCACCGCTCTGCTGCTCTTCTATCGCATCGACCGCAAACGCCACGAGGAGGTCGTCGCCGTCCTTGCGCAGCGTCGGGCGGCGTTGATTGAGCCATAGTTCCAGCGCTTGGCCGATCTAGTGGTCAAAATCTGAAATTTGAGTCCGGTCGCGCCTGGCCCCAACGTCCGCTTCCTGCCCACGAGCGAACGGCCGAGTCCGGACCCACAGCGGACTCCGGGTCAAGCGCCAGTTCCCTGTGTCAGCGTCGCTCCAGGAGCGGACATTGGGTTCCGGCTGAAAGGCTTGGAAGCCAGTCGCTCCAAACGTCTGCCATGAGTGACGCTGTGGAAGGACGATGCGGACTTGACGGGACTTCGGCAACGCCCACTCCGTTGCCATGAACGATAAGACGAGGATTGGCGGTCATGCCTAAGTGGCGAAACCCCGAGATCGCGGCGATGGCGGCCTGGCTCGCCTCGCTCGCGCCACCGCCTGGCATGCCGGATCCGCCTTGGTCCGAGCGCCGCGTCGGAATGGACGCCATGGGCGCCACGGCCCCCGTTCCGGACGGCGTGACTCTTACACCGCTCACCTTGGGCGGTGTTCCGGCCGAACGGATCACTCCCGCCGGCGCCGACCCCACCCGAACGATTTTCTATCTGCACGGCGGCGGCTATTGCCTAGGCGGCATGGACAGTCACCGGACCATGGTGGTCAAAATGGCGCTCGCCGCCGGCGCGACCGCCTTTAACGTCGATTACCGCCTGGCGCCTGAACATCCCTTCCCAGCCGCCGTTGAAGATGCTGTAGCGGCCTGGCGCGCCCTCCTGGCGATGGGCCGTGACCCGGCGCGGACGGTGATTGCAGGCGACAGCGCCGGCGGCGGTCTGGCGGTCGCCTGCAGCGTGGCGGCCCGGGACGCCCGTCTGCCTATGCCAGCCGGACTGCATTTAATCAGCCCGTGGGCGAACATGCAGAACGCCGGCCAAGCCTATCTGGCCAAGGTCGACACCGACTTCCTCAACAGCCAGAAGCTCGTCGACGACTTTAGGGCCGCCTACCTCGGCAGGGGTGATCCGAAAACCCCGTTGGCGTCGCCCGTCTTCGCCAACTTGGCGGGCCTGCCGCCGATCCTGATTCAGGTGGGCTCGGAGGAAGTGCTGATGAGCGACTCTATCCAACTGGCTGAGGCCGCCGGGCTAGCGCGGGTGGACGTCACCGTGCGCATTTGGCCGGATATGGTCCACATCTGGCCGTTCTTCGCCCAGCTCAGCGCTGGCGCCCCGGCGATTGCGGAGTCGTCAGCGTGGATCAGGGAGCGGGTTGGCTAGCGCTTCGAGCCCTTCGATGGGGCTTGCGTGGCCGCTCCGGAAAGGCGGCGTGGCCGGGGTTTGGTCACCGGAGGCGAGGCACCGGCGAGCGTGATCGCCTCGGCCATTTCCGCATGCCACCGCTTAAGCATGTCTGGCGCGACCAGCACGAGCGGCGCCTCCGACACGAGGCGATCGACGAAGTCGACGTAGCCTTCATCGTACATTGCTCGGTGCCGTTCCCAGGATAGCCTTAGCTGGGGAGTCTGCAGGCTCCATCCGAAAGATTTCTTGAAACTGTCGAAATCAGTGTTGTGCACCAAGCCACGACGGTGCTGCGCAAAGGTGTCCTCACCGTTCTGGAACACCGACCGTGCATGAGCCCAGAAGCGCGTCACATCGTCGGCGGTGACGTCGCTGCCGTTTCGGGCGACTCTCAAATCCATCTGGGCGAAGGACTCGCTCGCCATGCGCGCATTGACCTCCATGACCCGAGTTGTACGAGCGAGTTTCATCATCGCCTGCTGGTTGATTGCGGCCTGTCTTGCCTGCGCGTTCAGCTGTCTCACCTGGAAATATAGAAACACAAGTGAAGCTACGACCGCGATGCCACTGACGAAGTTGCCAACCGCTGCAAGATCCGACAGATTCATTGGGGGCCTCCGCAGAATGTGCTCCTGACGATACCCATTCGCCGCCGCGAGCGCAGCCCACGAACGTTCCATCGTCGGACGGCCAGTCCAGTCCCACATCATTGGCACTGGTGAACTTCCGCTTTCCTCCCCGAACCGCCGTTGATCGCGTCCGCTGCGAGCACCGGAGCCCGCGCGACGGTGAATGTCGGGTTCCTGGCCGCACCTGACCGGCAGCACGCGACCCAATGCAGTCATTCGTCTCGGCCAGCGGGCGCGACCGGTCCTGGCTCTGCTCGGAAGTTAGCGAGGGTCCCAGCGCGGCTGGAACGGGGACTTTCGACCCTACTGCGATGTCAGCAAGGCATCCGGCGTGCGTCGGCGTGTGGGTAGTGGCGCCCCACTGGGGTGGGCTATCGTGTTCCGCAGGGAGGCGACGTGCCTGAGAAAGCAGACTGGAGTGGCCAGACGCGTTGGTGGGTGATCGGCGCCGGCGGATCGGGCAAGAGCACCTTCGCCCGGCGCGTCGGCGCGGCCCTTGGCCTTGCGACCCACCACCTCGACGATGTTTACCGGCGGCGTGACAGCGAACTGCTGGGCGAGGGCGAGGGCAAGGCGCTCGCTGCCGCCATAGCGGCCGGCCCCCGCTGGGTGATCGAGGGCGTGGGCGATTATGGGGAACTGGCGCAGGTGGTCCTGAGCCGTGCAACGGCGCTGGTGTGGCTCGACCTGAGCTGGGACGTATGCCGCGAAGGGCTGCTCCAGCGCGGGCTGCACTATGGGTACGATCCGGACGATCCCGTCGCCCTGGCAGCCTGGGCGGAAGCGCACCCGCAATACGGTGCGGACCATCTGAAGCTCTATGGCGCATTCGGCGGCCTCAAGACGCGCCTCACCACACGGGCGGAGACGGCAGCCTTCTCTATCGGCCCACTGCCAGCGCGGCAGTGAAGACGCCAGCAGCTTAGGGCGCAGAGGAGCTAGAACGTCTCCCGTTCGGAACGGCTGCTTCGCGGCCTTGAGGCAATGACCGCTTCTGGCGCAAAGCAGTCGTTCGACGGGGGCCGCCAACACCAGATTTCCACCCTCCTGAGACCTTGGCAACGTCTGCTTGTCGGCAGGCCCAGCGTGGGCCCGCGCAGGGTAAGGAAGGTCGGGGGCGGGCGCCAAGCGTCAGATTCTATCCACTAGCCACAGGGCAGGGCGCGGGAGAAAAACAGGGCGACCTCACCCTGCGCTGGCGTGCCTTCGTAGAGGGTGAGGTCGACGCCGGTCAGCGCAAAGCCCAAGGCGCGATAGGCGGCAACGCCGGGGGCGTTGACCGAACTCGTCTCCAGCCAGATGTGCCGGGCGCCGCACGCAGCGCCATGCGCATCGATGCTCTCTAGAAGCGTGCGGGCGATGCCGAGCCTTCGGTGGGACGGATCGACATAGAGGTGCCAAAGCACCAGGCGTCGGTTCCAGGCGGCATAGGAAACAGCGGCGAAACCGACACAGCGATCGTCGTCCATGGCCATCCAGGACCGATCATACGGACGGTGCGGACTGGCCAAGTCGTCGAGCGGAAAGCGCTTTGTGAGTGGCGCATCGAGACCGCTTAGATTGAGGCGAATGTCATCGCCGACGACTTCAACGCGGTAGATCTGGCTCGTCGTGAAGCTGGTGTCGATGCTGGCGATGATATCCGCATCACGAGGCAGCACGGCGTCACGAACCACGGCCATCGCGCCAAGGTGCTTGGCTCGACCGGCAATGTCCACCGCGCGCCGCCCGCGAGTGAGGGGTGCGCGACGATATTTTGAGCCTCGGTCACTTTGAGTCTCGCTCGTTGGCCTCGTGATGCTTACCCTGCCCAGAGCGCGGGTGTTCGGCGCGATCTTCGCTTTCCCTGATGAGACCCGGCCGCCGATGACCTCCTCTGAACCGCTCTATTTTCGCGCCGAGGTCCGCCGTGGACCTCTGACGTTCGCGACCAAGGTGTTCCAGGGCATCGGCGCCTTGCCCGACACCTTCAAGAGCTTCGCCTTCGGCGCGTTTCTGCTGTTCTTCTACAATCAGGTGCTGGGACTGCACGCGCTGCAGGCCTCTTTCGCGATCAGCGCGGGCCTGATCATCGACGCCGTCTTCGATCCGATCATCGGTTCGATTTCAGACAACCTGCGCACGAGGCTGGGACGGCGTCACTCGCTGATGTATCTCTCGGCCCTGCCGCTGAGCGTCGGCCTGTTTCTCGCCTTCACGCCGCCGGCGGGCCTTTCCGAAACCCTCCTGACCTTCTGGCTGTTCGGCGCGGTGGTGCTGACCAACATCTCGATGAGCCTGTTCATCGTGCCTTGGACGGCGCTCTACGCCGAATTTTCGGATGACTACCGCGAGCGGACGGCGGTGGTGACCTACCGCTATGCCATCGGCGCGCTGGGCGGACTGGTGTTCACCTTCCTCACCTATCGCCTGGTGTTCCCCAACAGTCCGGCGTTTCCCATCGGCCAGCTCAATCCCCACGGCTACCGGCTGTTTGGCCCGGCCCTGGCCCTGACCGTGTTCACGACGGTTTTCATCACCACCCATCTGACCCGGCGAGAGATTCCCTTCCTGCTCCAGCCCGTGGCCACGACCCCCCGGTTCAGCCCCATGCGCGTGGTCAGGGAACTGCTCAGCACCCTGGTCAACCGCGACTTCCTGGTGCTGTTCATCGGCTCGCTGCTGGCGGCCGGCATCGGCGGGACCTCCGGCACGCTCGACATCTACATGTCGACCTACTTCTGGGGACTGACGTCCAACCAGCTGCAGTGGTTCGGCATCGCCATCGTCGGGGCCCTGGCCGCCTTCGCCCTGGTCGGCGCGCTGCAGCGCTGGCTCGACAAGAAGCCGTTGCTGGTTCTCTGCTTCGCGCTGATGGTCATCGATGGCATCGGCATTGTGGGCCTGCGAATTTTCGGCTTGCTGCCGCACAATGGTCAGCCGGCGCTGTTGGCCATTCTGGTCGCCAACACCACCGTGCAGACCTTCCTGGGCACGCTTCTGGGCATCATGTTCGCCTCGATGCTGGCCGACACGCTCGATGCGCAGGAGTTGCGCACGGGCCGGCGACAGGAGGGCATCTTCGCCGCCGCCCTGGCCTTTTCCGGCAAGGCGACCGGCGGCGTTGGCGCGCTGATCGGCGGGTTCCTGCTGCAGGAAATCATCCACTGGCCGGTGAAGGCGGACGTTCATCTGCTGAACGGCGCCATGGTCACCCGTCTTGGCGTCATCGGCGGGATCCTGGTGCCGCTCTTTTACATCGCCCCCCTGGCGCTGGGCTCGCAGTACAAGATCAGTCGGGATGTTCATGCGCGCATCCGTGCGCAACTCGACCAGCGCCGAGGGGCGCCGCAGGGCGCCGATGACGATCCCGCCCATCTGGCCCTGGAGATGGCGCTGACGCCGCCAAGCAAGGCCCCGCTGATTTGACCCATCGCCGTTTGCGGAAGATTGTCTGCGACGCGACGCCATTTCGATCGTCTGGCGCCATGAACCTCGGATAAACGCCGTGTCGCGCCGACGTTCATGGAGGGTGTGCCTACACTTCATGGTCTGAAGTGCTGCGTTTCATTGTCCCGCCCGCCGATCGCGTTTGGCGCGCGCAACCTAAAGCCCGACGGAGCCATGCCATGAGTGGATTTCGATCAGTTTCACTGGCCGTATTGATCGGGCTGGGCGCGGCGGCCTGCGCCGTTCCAGCCGCGACCAGCGCCCAGACGTTGCTTTCGGTCCGGGTCGGCTTCGCGCCCCCGCCATTGCCGATCTACATTCAGCCGCCGATCCCGGGATACGGCTATATCTGGACGCCAGGTTTCTGGGCCTGGAACGGTTATGACTATTACTGGGTGCCAGGGACCTGGGTCGAGCCGCCAGAGTTCGGATATCTGTGGACCCCCGCGTGGTGGGGCTGGGATAATGGCTTCTATGGCTTCCACAACGGCTACTGGGGACCCCACGTCGGATTCTACGGCGGTATAGCCTACGGATTTGGCTATACCGGCTTCGGATACGAAGGCGGTTACTGGCATGGACGCAATTTCTACTACAATCGTTCGGTCAATAACATCACTAACGTCAACATCACCAACATATATAACAAGCAGGTGGTGCGCAGCGTCAGCAATGTGAGCTACAACGGCGGCGCCGGCGGCGTCGCGGCAAGGCCGACCTCTCAACAGGCAGCCTTCTCGCGGGAAAGCCACATCGCGCCGACCTCGGTGCAGATGCGGCACCAGCAGCTGGCCGGCGCCAATCACAGCCTCCTGGCCAGCGTCAATCATGGGCGACCGCCGATCGCCGCCACGGCGCGGCCCGGCGTGCTGCGTGGTCCTGGCGCGGTCGCGGCGCAGAACCCGGCCAGCAATCGCGGCCGGGGTTCCGCTCGGCAGGCCGCGTCGGGAAGCGGGGCCGGCCCTGGCAAGGTCCGGATGACCGCGACGTCCAACGCTCCCGGCGGATATCAGCGCGCGGCGCGCGGGCCCGCCAACTATCGGCAAAACCTGGCCAAATCGACCTCTGGGCCCGCGACCCGGAGTCGCCCGAGCGGTGCGGCCAACTATCAGGCCCGTGTGTCTCACGCGGCCACGCGCGCGGCCGCGTTCAATGGCGGCCAGCCCTTCCGGCCGAGAAATTTCGGCGGTGGGGCGCCGGGCCCGATGCATCAGGCAGGCATGGGTCCACGGCCGCAGATGCAGATGCGAAGCCCCCCGGTCCAGAGGGCGCCTCAGGCCAGGGCGCCTCAGGCCAGGGCGCCGCAGGGCCGCGGGCCGCAAGGCGAAAAGCGCTAGGATCGCTGAACCCACGCTCCGTTCAACGAAAGGTCGCCCGCCGTTTCGGCGAGGCGGCCCTTCGGTTTGCGGGAGGATTTACTCCGAGTCCAAGTCGGTAGCCGTCAGACCGGCGTCTCTGCTACGGTCGGCCTCAAGGCCTTGGCAGGAGCAGACATGCCCACCCGCAATGGCGGCGCCGCGCGCGCCCTGGCTATCGTCGGTCCAACAGGCGGCGGCAAGACAACGCTGCTGGAGGCGATGCTCTTGGCGGCGGGCGCTGTCGACAGGCGCACCGGATCGGCGACCGCGGACAAGGTCGGCGACTCCAGCCCGGAAGCCCGGGCGCGCGGGCACTCGGTCGAGCCCAACTTCGCCGCCTTCGAATTCATGGGCGATCGTTATGGCGTGATCGACTGCCCAGGGTCCGCGGAACTCCTGGGCCAAGCCGACCCGGCGCTGGCCGCCGTCGATCTGGCGCTGATCGTCATCGAGCCGGAGGCCGACAAGGCGGTGCTACTCCAGCCGGTGCTGCGCGAACTCGAGCAACTGGGCGTCCCGCGCGCCCTCTTCGTCAACAAGATGGACCAGGCGAGAGGGACTCTGGCCGACCTGCTCGCCGCGCTGGCCCCGGCGAGCGGCGTCCCCCTGGTCGCCAGGCAGATTCCGGTGCTCAAGGACGAGCATGTTGCCGGATACGTCGACCTGGCGCTTGAAAGGGCGTTCGTCTACCGGGCCGGCGCCGCGTCCGAAGGGGTCGAGTTGACGGCGGACCTGGCGCCCGGTGAGCCTGACGCACGCTTCCACATGCTCGAACAACTGGCCGATTTCGACGATACGCTGATGGAACAGCTGCTGTCGGACGTGAACCCCGCTCGCGACCTGGTGTTCGCCGATCTGGTTCGCGAGATGAACGAAGGGCTGATCGTACCGGTGTTCTTTGGCTCCGCCCTCAACGGCTTTGGCATCCGGCGTCTCTTGAAGGCGCTCCGCCATGAGGCTCCGGCGCCGGAACAGGCGGCGGCGAGGCTCGGCGTCGAGGGGCCGAGCGCCTATGTCATCAAGACCAGCCATGCCGGGCAGGCGGGCAAGCTGGCCTATTCACGCGTGTTCGGGGCGCGCCTCGCCGACGGCGCCGACCTGACGCTGCCGGATGGAGAACGGGGGCGGGCAGGGGGGCTGTTCGCGGTGCAGGGGTCGGCGCTGAAAAAGATCGCCGCCGGCGAAGTCGGGGAGATCGTGGCTATCGGCAAACTCGAAAAGGCCCACAGCGGCCAGCTGATCGCCATCGGCCATCAGGCCCATAAGGCGCCGCCGCATCGCCAAGCCCGCGCGCCGCTCTACGCGCTGGCGATTTCCGCGGCCGACCGCAAGGACGACGTGCGGCTCTCCGGCGCGCTGGCCAAGCTGATCGACGAAGACCCCGGCCTTGTCCTGGTCCACGACGCCGAGAGCCACCAGGTGCTGATCTCGGGACAGGGAGAGGGCCACGTGCGCCTGACGCTCGAGCGGCTCAAGCGGCGGTTCGGCGTCGATGTGGCCACGGCCGCGCCGAAGACGGGATACCGCGAGACCATCACCCGATCCCACACCCAGCGGGGCCGGCACAAGAAACAGACTGGCGGACACGGTCAGTTCGGCGACGCGACGATCGAGATCAAGCCTCTCGCCCGGGGGACCGGATTCAACTTCATCGCCAGGATCACCGGCGGCGTCGTCCCTCGCCAATGGATTCCGGCCGTGGAACAGGGCGTGCGCGACGGCCTGGCCAGGGGACCGCTGGGCTTTCCGGTCGTCGACCTTGAAGTGACCCTGGTCGACGGATCGTCCCATAGCGTCGATTCCTCCGAGATGGCCTTCAGGCTTGCCGGGCGTGTCGGCATCGAGGAGGGCCTCAAGGCCTGCGGCTCGATCCTCCTGGAGCCCATCGAGAAGCTGGTGGTCTATGCGCCATCGACCGCCATTTCGAACGTCACCTCAGCGCTGTCTGTCCGCCGTGGGCAGATTCTCGGCTTTGTTCCGCGCGAAGGCTGGCCCGGGTGGGAGCGGATCGAGGCCTTTCTGCCGCAGAGCGAGCGCCACGATCTGATCGCCGAGATCCGTTCGCTGACCCAGGGGCTGGGCGTCTTCGAGACGCAATTCGACCATATGGCCGAGCTAGGCGGCCGCCTTGCCGATGAAATTACCCAACACGCGCGCTCCGCGGCCTGATTCCGATTTGAAATCGCCAATCCTCATCGTTGCGCCGTTGCTGGCCGCTGTGATCGCCGCTTCGCTGATCGGGGTCCCGGCCGCCCGCGCGGCGTCGTCGGATCCCGCGGTAAGCCAGATCGAAGGCTTCGATCGCGCCTTGCTGGAGGCCATGAAAGACGGGCGCGCTCTGGGGCCGAAAGGCCGTTACGCCAAGCTCGCGCCGGCGGTCGAACACGCCTTCGACCTGCCGCTGATGACCCGCTTCGCGGTCGGACCGGCGTGGACGACGATGTCGCCGGCCGACCATCAGGCGCTCGTCGCCGCGT
>DATCCB010000038.1:0-13437 GCA_036511515.1 Caulobacteraceae bacterium
AGCGCTGCGGGGGAGGGGGACCGCGACGGCGCAGCCGGCGTGGTGGAGGGGGCGCAAGGCCGCGATCAACCTGATGGGAAAACCCGCCGGCGTCCGTCGCAGCAGGCAAACCCGGTTTTCAACACCAAGATCACCAAGGAACACCAAGACCACGAACAAGTAAGAGATGATTCCGCGCTTCGCGCGCAGCGCAACTTCTTATCCTTTGTGCTCTTCGTGTCCTTGGTGTGCTTGGTGTTGAAAGACTCGCTCCAAGCCTCGAACAGATCCGAGGACGAGATCTTGCTCACCGCTATGGCGGCGTTCCCGGCGTCCAGGGGGCCAGAGGTTCTGGGCCGCCGCCGCGTAGCTGGCGGCTGCCGAAGGCGGTGCTGTCACGCTCCCTGCGGCTGACGTCCTGCTTGGCCGCGGCGTCATCGAATTCGCGGCGCTTGGCGGGGGAAATCGCATCGAGGGTCGGGGCGTGACCCAGTCCGCCGCCGAAACGCTCGTTGCAGCGATTGCGCTCCTCGCTGGTCAGACCCACCGCGGCGGCGTTGGCGCAACCGACGAGGGTGCCGCGCAGCCCCGGGCCGCCGCTTGGCATGACGCCATAGGGGAAGGCGCGCGGCCCGTTGGTCCCGGGCGCCGCGGCCGCCGGCGGAGAGGCCGCGGGACCGCTGCTGGCGGCCGCGCCAGGCTTGCCAGGCTGACCGGCGGCGGGCGCCAGGGGCAGGCTGGGCACGCTCAGCGGGGCCGCCTGGGCTGGCCGATGGACGTTGAGAGGTGTCGGGGTGGTGACCACGGCCGCCGGAGCGGGCTTGGGAGGCCCCGGTTTTGGCGTCGCAGGCGCCTGCGTCACCGGCTGGGTCGGCGACGGGGCCGGGCGGGGGGTCGGCGCGGGACGCTGGGTCGGCGCGACGGGCGTTGGCAGGGGCGAGGGCTTGGCCGGCGCCGGCTTGGGCCGTGTGGGCTTTGGCGGCGTCGGGGTCGGCGTTGGCGGGGTGACCGGCTGCGGTCGTGGCTGTTCGGGCTTGAGGGGAGCGGGCTTGGCTGGCGCGGGTTTGGGCGGCGGCGCCGGCGTCGGCTTGGGCAGGATTTTGGGCGGGATGATCGGCGGCGGAGGCGGCTGCGGTGGCTGGACGATGGGCACATTGACAATGCGCACGTCCAGCGGCTGAGGCGCGAACTGGGGCAGGGTGTAGGGTTTGACCACCTCGTCGGCGACGAAGACCAGGATGACTACGTGAAATACCGCCGAGAGAACGAGGGCGAGCGCGTTGCGGGGGGTCTTCCTCGTGCGGCGCAAGACTTAACGACCCTCTTGAAGCGGCGTCCAGCCCGCGTCCGCCCGCAATGCCTTGAGGGCGGCCGATACCTGGGCACGGTTAGTCTCACGTCCCGGCCCTTGACGGCAAGGGGCCAGCGGGATAGGACGCGGCCTCTTCGTTGAACCGGCTGTGTCTTGCGACTTTCATCAGGTTGTTGAGGCAGACGCGGTTCGCGAAACGAAGCTGGCCACGCCCTTTTTCGGGTGGACCCAGATCAGTGGCCCTCGCGGCGCACCGCGCGGGCCCTTTCGTTTTTGCGGGCTTTTGCGTCCGGGCGTCCCTTTTGGGATCGCGCCGGCTGGTCTTTGAAACGGTCTGGCGGACGCGAGGCTCTGACGCCTCAAAGGGAAGTTGAAAGAACGATATGGACCGTCAGAACATCCGCATCAGGCTTCGCGCCTTCGATCACCGCGTCCTCGACCATTCGACCCGCGAGATCGTCAACACCGCCAAGCGCACCGGGGCCACCATTCGCGGGCCGATTCCGCTTCCGACCCTTATCGAACGCTTCACCGTCAACCGCTCACCGCACATCGACAAGAAGTCGCGCGAGCAGTTCGAGATCCGCACGCACAAGCGCGTGCTCGATATCGTCGATCCCACGCCGCAGACCGTCGACGCGCTGATGAAGCTCGAGCTGTCGGCCGGCGTCGACGTCGAGATCAAGCTGTAGACGAGGAAGGCAAATGCGCACCGGCGTAATCGCCAAAAAGCTCGGCATGACCCGCCTCTTCGACGAGGCCGGGACCCACGTGCCGGTGACCGTGCTCAGCCTCGAGGGTTGTCAGGTCACCGCTCAGCGCACGCGCGAGCGGGACGGCTATGTCGCCTTGCAACTGGGCGCGGGCGCCAAGAAGGCCAAGAACACCTCCAAGGCCATGCGCGGTCATTTCGCCAAGAGCCTGGTCGAACCCAAGCGCTGCGTGGCTGAGTTCCGGGTCTCCGAAGACAATCTGATCGACGTCGGGGCCGAGTTCACCGCCGACCATTTTCTCGCCGGCCAGAAAGTCGATGTCGCGGGCCTCACGGTCGGCAAGGGTTTCGCGGGGGCCATCAAGCGATGGAACTTCGGCGGCATGCGCGCCACCCACGGGGTCTCGGTATCCCACCGCGCCCATGGCTCGACCGGCCAGCGACAGGACCCCGGCAAGGTCTTCAAAGGCAAGCACATGGCCGGCCATATGGGCCAGGACAATGTCACCACTCTCAATCTGACCGTGTTCCGCGTCGATGTGGAGCGCGGTCTTATTCTTATCAGGGGGGCGGTTCCCGGGACCGAGGGGACCTTCGTTCGGATCCGCGACGCCATAAAGATCGCGCCACCCGCGAATGCGCCCAGGCCCGGGGCCATCAAGGGCGCGGCCGCCGACGCGGCTTCCGGCGAAAACGTCGCCGCCGAAAGCGAAGACCATCAGGCCCACGCGCCGCAGGCATCCGATGGGGGCGACGCCACATGAAGATCGACGTGATCAAGCTCGATGGCGGCAAGGGCGGCGGCTCAGTCGACCTGCCGGACGAGATCTTCGGCATCACCGCCATTCGCGGCGACATCCTGCAGCGCTGCGTCACCTGGCAACTGGCCAAGCGGCGCGCCGGCACCCACAAGATCCAGGTGCGCAACGAGGTCTCGCGCACCGGCAAGAAGATGTACAAGCAGAAGGGCACTGGCGGCGCCCGTCACGGTTCGCGCCGCGCCGCCCAGTTCGTCGGCGGCGCCAAGGCGCACGGCCCGGTGGTCCGCAGCCACGAGATCGGCCTGCCCAAGAAGTTTCGCGCCCTGGCGCTCCGACACGCGCTTTCATCCAAGGCAAAGACCGGGTCGATCGTGGTGGTCGACAACGCCGCCCTCGACGATCCCAAGACCGCAGCCCTGAGCGCGACGTTCGAGAGGATGGGCCTGAAGAGCGCCCTGTTCATCGCCGGCCCGCAGGTGGACGCCAACTTCAAGCTGGCGGCGCGCAATATTCCGGGCGTCGACGTGCTGCCCGACGCCGGTCTGAACGTCTACGATGTTCTGCGCCGCGATACCCTGGTGCTGACCCGGGCCGCCGTCGAGGCCATCACCCAGCGGTTCCAACCCAGGGAGGCGCTGTGATGGCCGCCACCGCCCGCCACTACGAAACCATCCTGGCGCCGCTGATCACCGAGAAGGCGACGCTGCTGTCGGAGCAGAACAAGGTCATCTTCCGGGTCGCCAAGGACGCCACCAAGGACGAGATCGCGGCCGCCGTCGAAGAGCTGTTCAAGGTCAAGGTGATCAAGGTCAACACCCTGGTCCAGAAGGGCAAGACCAAGCGCTTTCGCGGCCGCATGGGCCGCCGCTCGGACGTCAAGAAGGCCATCGTGACCCTGCAAGACGGCCAGTCCATCGACATTACAACGGGGCTCTAGGGACATGGCGCTCAGACAGTTCAATCCAACTTCGCCGTCGCGCCGCCAGCTGGTCCTGGTCGATCGCTCCGAGCTTCACAAGGGCCGCCCTGAGAAGAGCCTGGTCGAGGGCCTGACCAAGTCGGGCGGTCGCGGCGGCGGGGGGCGCATCGCGGTGCGTTTCCGCGGCGGCGGCGCCAAGCGGCTTTATCGGCTGGTCGACTTCAAGCGGCGCAAATGGGACGTGGCCGCCACCGTCCAGCGCCTCGAATACGACCCCAATCGCACCGCCTTCATCGCGCTCATCAAGTACGCGGACGGTGAGCTCGCCTACATCCTGGCGCCTCAGCGCCTCAAGGCCGGCGACGAAGTCGTCGCCGCCGAAAAGGTCGACGTCAAACAGGGCAACGCCTCGCCGCTGCGCTCCATGCCGATCGGCACCATCATCCACAACGTCGAACTCAAACCCCAGAAGGGGGGCCAGATCGCCAGATCGGCGGGCTCATACGCCCAGCTGGTTGGCCGCGGCGACGGCTACGCACAGATCCGCCTTGGCAGCGGCGAGCTGCGCATGGTCCAGGACGGCTGCATGGCCACCGTCGGCGCGGTCTCCAACGCCGATCACATGAACGAGGTTCTGGGCAAGGCCGGCCGGGTTCGCAATCGGGGCCGCCGTCCGCACGTGCGGGGCGTGGCCATGAACCCGGTCGACCACCCGCATGGCGGCGGCGAGGGCAAGACCAGCGGCGGTCGCCACCCGGTCACCCCATCCGGCAAGCCAACCAAGGGGGCAAAGACGCGCTCCAACAAGACCACGGACAAATTCATCATTCGCAGCCGCCATTTGAGGAAGGCCCGATGACCCGCTCGGTATGGAAGGGCCCGTTTGTCGACGGCTATCTCTTGAAGAAGGCGGAGACCGTCCAGGCGTCGGGACGCAAGGACGTGATCAAGACCTGGTCGCGGCGCTCGACGATCATGCCGCAGTTCGTCGGCCTGACCTTCGGCGTCCACAATGGCCAAAAGCATGTGCCCGTTCTGGTCGGCGAAGACATGGTCGGCATGAAGTTGGGCGAGTTCGCGCCTACCCGGTACTTCCCGGGCCACGCCGCCGACAAGAAGGCCAAGAGAAAGCCATGAGCAAGCAGGCCAAGCAGCGGCGCCTGGCCCCCGCCGAAGCGATGAGCAAGGTGCGCACCCTGCGCACCGGCGCGCGCAAACTCAACCTGGTCGCCGCCTCGATCCGCGGCCTCAAGGTTCAGCGCGCCCTCAATGAACTCGAATTCAGCCCAAGGCGGATCGCCGCCGACGTGCGCAAGGCGCTCCAATCGGCGATCTCCAACGCCGAGAACAACCACAACCTCGACATCGACTCCCTGATCGTCGCCGAGGCCTTCGTCGGCAAGAACATCATCATGAAGCGCTTTTCAGCCAGGGCCCGTGGCCGTTCGACCCGCATCGAAAAGCCGTTCTCGGAGATCACCATCGTCGTGCGTGAACAAGGCGAGGCAGCTTAACATGGGCCAGAAAGTCAATCCGATCGGCCTGCGCCTGGGCATCAACCGCACGTGGGACAGCCGCTGGTTCGCCACCGGCCAGGAGTATGCCCGCCTGTTGCACGACGACGTGCGGGTCCGGCGCGAGCTGAAGAAGCGCCTCAACCAGGCCGGTGTTTCACGGATCATCATCGAGCGGCCGCACAAGAAGTGCCGCGTGACCATCTATGCCGCGCGCCCCGGCGTGATCATCGGCAAGAAGGGCGCCGATATCGAAAAGCTGCGCAAGGATCTCTCGGAAATGACCGAGGGCGAGGTGCACCTCAACATCGTCGAAATCCGCAAGCCGGAGACCGACGCGCAGCTGGTCGCCGAGAACATCGCCCAGCAGCTCGAACGCCGGATCGCCTTCCGCCGCGCCATGAAGCGCTCGCTGCAATCGGCCATGCGGCTGGGCGCCAAGGGCGTGCGGGTCGAGGTTTCGGGGCGCCTCGGCGGGGCGGAGATCGCGCGCGAGGAGTCCTATCATGAGGGCCGGGTGCCGCGTCACACCCTTCGCGCCGACATCGATTATGGCTTCGCCGAAGCCAAGACCACCTACGGGATCATCGGGGTCAAGACCTGGGTGTTCAAGGGCGAGGTGCTCGAGCACGATCCGATGGCGCTGGACAAGCGCCTGGCCTCCGAATCCGGACCGGCCGGGGAGGGTGGTGGCAGAGGCGATCGCCCCGACCGCCCGCCGCGCCGCGACCGCCGCGATCAGCCCGGCGCATAAGAGTTCAAGGGCGAGATCATGCTGTCACCTAAAAAGACCAAGTACCGCAAGCAGTTCAAGGGCAAGATCCATGGGCTGGCCAAGGGCGGCTCCGCGCTGAACTTCGGCTCCCATGGGCTCAAATCGGTCCAGCCCGACCGGATCACCGCGCGCCAGATCGAGGCCGCGCGCCGCGCCATCACCCGCCAGATGAAACGCCAGGGCCGGGTATGGATTCGCATCTTCCCCGACGTGCCGGTCAGCGACAAGCCGGCCGAAGTGCGCATGGGCAAGGGCAAGGGCGCGGTGGAATACTGGGCCGCGCGCGTGGCGCCCGGCCGGATCATGTTCGAGGTCGACGGGGTCACCGACGTGGTCGCCCGCGAGGCGCTGCGCCTGGGCGCCGCCAAGCTGCCGGTCAAGACCCGCATCGTCACCCGCATCGCCGCGCCGGCGGAGGTCGTCCAATGAAGATCGAAGATGTGCGGCGCCTGTCGCACGATCAGCGCGTCGAGCAGCTGCTGCAGCTGAAGAAGGAGCAGTTCAACCTGCGCTTTCAGGCCGCCACCAGCCAGCTCGAGAAGACCCATCGCGTCGAGGTGGTCCGCCGTGACATCGCGCGCATCAAGACGGTCCTTCGCGCTCACGCGCCCCAGGCCCAGGAGAAGAGATAGTCCAAGATGCCAAAACGAATTCTCGAAGGCGTTGTCGTCTCCGACAAGGGTGACAAGACGGTGGTCGTCAAGGTCGAGCGCACCTTTCTGCACCCGCTGCTGAAAAAGACCGTCCGCCGGTCGAAAAAGTACCACGCCCACGACGAGGCCAATGCTTTCAAGGCCGGCGAGTTCGCCAGGATCGTCGAGTGCGCGCCCAAGTCGAAGCTGAAGACCTGGGAAGTGCTTCCCAAGTCCGACGCTCCGGCGGCGGCTTAAGGTTTAAGGAAAAGGTCGCCTTAGATGATCCAGATGCAGACCAATCTCGAGGTCGCCGACAACTCCGGCGCGCGGCGCGTGATGTGCATCAAGGTGCTGGGCGGCGCCGGGCGCCGCTATGCCGGCGTCGGCGATCGCATCGTCGTCTCGGTCAAGGAAGCGATCCCGCGCGGCCGGGTGAAAAAAGGCGACGTTCTGCAGGCGATCGTGGTGCGCACATCCTCGGCGATCAAGCGCAAGGATGGCTCGGTGATCCGCTTCGACCGCAATGCGGCGGTGATCGTCAACAAGCAGTCCGAGCCCATCGGCACCCGCATCTTCGGGCCGGTGCCGCGCGAGCTTCGGGCCAAGAACCACATGAAGATCATTTCCCTGGCCCCGGAGGTGCTGTGATGGCCGCCAAGATCAGAAAAGGCGACCGCGTCGTGCTGCTGGTCGGCAAGGACAAGGGCCGTTCCGGCACCGTGACCAAGGTGATGCCCAAGGACGGCCGCGTGCTGATCGGCGGCCTGAACCTGGTCAAGCGCCACACCAAGCCGACGCAGGGCGACCCCCAGGGCGGCGTCAAGACCAAGGAAGCCAGCGTGCACCTCTCCAACGTCGCCATCGCCGATTCGGCCGGCAAGGCCAGCCGCGTCGGTTTCCGCTTCGAGGCCGGCAAGAAGGTGCGTTTCGCCAAGAGCACCGGGGAGGCGATCAATGGCTGAGACAGCTTATGAGCCCCGGATGAAGGCCGAATACCGCCAGCGCATCCGCAAGACGCTGAAGGATCAGTTCGGCTACTCGAACGAGATGCAGATCCCCAGGCTCGACAAGATCGTCGTCAACATGGGCATCGGCGAAGCCGTGGCCGATTCGAAGAAGACCGCTTCGGCGATGAAGGATCTTGCCGCGATCACCGGCCAGAAGCCCTTGCCGACCAAGGCCCGCACCTCCATCGCCGCGTTCAAGCTGCGCGAAGGCATGGTCATCGGGGCCAAGGTCACCCTGCGCAAGGACCGGATGTACGAGTTCCTCGACCGGCTGATCACCATCGCCCTGCCCAGGGTCAGGGATTTTAGGGGTCTCAAGCCGACCAGTTTCGACGGGCGCGGCAACTATGCGCTGGGCCTTCGCGAACACCTGGTATTCCCCGAGATCAACTACGACGAGATCGACCAGGTCTGGGGCATGGATATCGTCGTCTGCACCACTGCTAGAACCGATGAGGAAGCACGCGCGCTCCTCAAGGAATTCCAGTTCCCGTTCAACGCCTGACGCCAGACCGGGAAAAAGAAAGAACCAAGCCATGGCCAAGAAGAGCGCCGTCAATCGAAACGCGATGGTCAAGAAATTGATCAAACAGTTCGCCGCCAAGCGCGCCGCGCTCAAGGCGACGGCGGAAAACGAGAGCCTGTCGCTGGAAGAGCGCTTCGCCGCGCGGCTGAAACTGGCCAAGCTGCCGCGTAACTCCGCGCCGGTGCGGTTTCGCAACCGCTGCCTGATCACCGGCCGTCCGCGCGCGTTCTACCGCAAAATGCAGATGAGCCGCATCGCCCTGCGCGACCTTGGCTCGTCGGGGCAAATCCCCGGCCTGGTCAAGTCGAGCTGGTGAGGAGGGTTTAGGACGATGGTCAACGATCCTATCGGCGACATGATCGCCCGTATCAAGAACGCCGCCATGCGCAAGCGCGGCAAGGTGACCACGCCGGCCTCGCGGATGCGCGAGCGCGTGCTGGGGGTGCTCGAATCCGAGGGCTACATCCGAGGCTTCACCCTGGTCCAGAAGCCGGGCGCGTTTCCTGAGTTCGAGATCGAGCTGAAGTACTTCGACGGCGAGCCGGTGATCGCCGAGATCAGCCGCGTTTCGACGCCCGGCCGCCGGGTCTATTCGTCGATCGGCGATCTGAAGCCGGTGAAGAACGGCCTTGGCATTTCGATCCTCTCGACGCCCAAGGGCGTGATGAGCGACACCGCCGCTCGCGACGCCAATGTCGGCGGCGAAATCCTCTGCCGGGTCTACTGACATGTCGCGCATCGGCAAGAACCCGATTTTGGTGCCGGCCGGCGTCACCGTCGCCATCGACGGCCAGAAGGTCTCGGTCAAGGGACCCAAGGGCGAGCTTTCCTGGACCCTGACCGACGAGATCGGCGCGGCGCAGGAAAATGGCCAGCTGACCTTCACGCCAAGGGACGACAGCACGCGGGCCAGCGCCATGTGGGGCCTCTCGCGCAGCCTGGTGAACAACATGGTTGTCGGCGTCACCAAGGGCTATGAGGAAACCCTCGAGCTGGTCGGCGTCGGCTATCGCGCGGCGATGAAGGGCCACGCGCTGAGCATGCAGCTGGGCTTTTCCCACGACGTCAACATCGAGCCGCCGCCGGGGGTCAGTTTCGCCGTTCCCCGGCCAGTCGAAGTCCGCATCGCCGGCATCGACAAACAGCTGGTCGGCGAGACCGCCGCGCGCATCCGCAAGATCCGGCCCCCCGAGCCCTACAAGGGCAAGGGCGTGCGCTACGCCGGCGAGCAGGTTCGCCGCAAGGAAGGCAAGAAGAAGTAAGGCAAATGGCTCTTTCCATTCGTGACATGAGCAAGCACCGCGCCCGCCGGGTGCGCACGCGGCTGAAGAAATTCGCCGGCGGCAGGCCGCGGCTGTCTGTCTTCCGCTCGTCGAAAAACATCTACGCCCAGATCATCGACGATAGGCGGGGCGTCACCCTGGCCGCGGCCTCGTCGCTCGAGGGCGAAAAGCCGGCCAAGGGGTCGGACAAGGCCGCCGCCGCGCGGGTCGGGGCGCTGATCGCCGAGCGCGGCGTCGGCGCTGGCGTCAAGGACGTGGTCTTCGATCGCGGCGGCTACATCTTTCATGGGCGGATCAAGGCCCTGGCCGAAGCGGCGCGCGAAGCCGGCTTGAACTTTTAAGGCGAGAGGCAGACCAGCATGGCCCGTGGGGCTCAACAAGGCGGCGGCGGCGATCGCCGCGACCGGCGCGACCGCAACAAGAACGAAGAGCGCGGCGACGGCGAGATCGTCGAAAAGCTGGTCCACATCAATCGCGTCGCCGCGACGGTGAAGGGCGGCCGGCGGTTTTCCTTCGCCGCCCTGATGGTCGTCGGCGACCAGAAGGGCCGCGTCGGCTTTGGTCATGGCAAGGCGCGCGAGGTGCCCGAAGCCATCCGCAAGGCCACCGAGGAAGCCAAGAAGACCATGATCCGCGTGCCGCTGCGTGAATCGCGCACCCTGCATCACGACGGCGCGGGCCGCTGGGGCGCCGGCAAGATCATGATGCGTTCGGCCCCGGCCGGCACCGGGGTGATCGCCGGCGGACCGATGCGCGCGGTGCTGGAGACCCTGGGCGTCCAGGATGTCGTCGCCAAGTCGATCGGCTCGTCCAATCCCTACAACATGATCCGGGCCACGTTCGAAGCGCTCAAGGTCCAGGCCTCGCCGCGCCAGGTGGCCGCCAAGCGTGGCAAGAAGGTCGCCGAGATCGTCGGTCGCCGCGCCGACGGCGCCGGCCCCGATACGGCCGAAGCTTGAGAATTAGGAGCGCCTGAACATGGCCAAGGTCACGGTTCGCCAGACGGCGAGCCCCATTCGGCGCAAGAACGACCAGCGCGCCACCCTGGTCGGTCTGGGCCTCAACCGCATCGGCCGCACCGCGGTCCTGGAAGACAACCCCAGCGTCCGCGGCATGATCGCCAAGGTTGCCCACATGGTCGAGGTGGTGGGGCCGGAGAAGGCGAGATGACCAAGCTCAATGAACTTTCCCCCGCGCGGGGCTCGGTGAAGAAGCGCATGCGCGTCGGTCGCGGTCCCGGCTCCGGCAAGGGCAAGACCGCCGGCCGCGGGGTCAAGGGCCAGAAGGCCCGCTCCGGCGTCGCCATCGCCCATTTCGAAGGCGGCCAGATGCCGCTGCACATGCGCATGCCCAAGCGGGGCTTCAACAATCCCAACGCCAAGGATCTGGCCGAGGTCAACTTCTGGCGCCTCGAGCAGGCGATCGCGGCGGGCAAGCTCGACGCGAAGAAGCCGATCGACGCGACGGTGCTGATCGCGGCGGGCGTGCTGCGCCGGGCCAAGGACGGGGTCAAGCTGCTCGGCAAGGGCGCGCTCACCGCCAAGCTCAACCTCACCGTCTACGCCGCCTCCGCCTCGGCCAGGGCCGCGGTCGAAAAGGCCGGCGGCAAACTCACCGAAACCCGACCGCGGAAGGTCGAAGCCGCGGAGGCGTCGGCGTAGCCACCTTGCGCCCCTTCCGTCACGGCGCGACACGCGCCGCGCCACCTTCCCCGCGTTGCGGGGCAGGAGTTTAAGAAATTCCTCACCCGCGAAGCGGGGGAGGGGGACCGCCGGCTTGAGCCGGTGGTGGAGGGGGCGCGGCGGCCTGTGCTAGGAACCGTCTTCGCCTTCTAGTCCAAAGGGTCTGAAATGGCTTCGGCCGCCGAGCAACTCGCAGCCAACATGAACTTCGGCGCCTTCCAGAAGGCGACCGAGCTGCACAAGCGCATCTGGTTCACGCTGATCGCCATGATCATCTACCGGGTCGGCACCTACGTGCCCATTCCCGGCATCGACGCCGCCCAGTTCGCCCTGGCTTTCGGCAAGCAGTCGGGCGGCATCCTTGGCATGTTCAACATGTTCTCGGGCGGGGCGGTGTCGCGCATGGCGATCTTCGCGCTGAACGTCATGCCCTACATTTCGGCCTCGATCATCGTCCAGCTCTTGGGCAGCGCCTATCCCCCTTGGGAGAAGCTGCGCAAGGAAGGCGGCGAGGCGGGCCGCAAGCAGCTGAACCAGTACACGCGCTACCTGACCGTGGTGCTGGCCGTCTTCCAATCGTTCGGCATCGCCGTGGGCTTGTCCAACAGTCCGGGCATCGTCGATCAGCCGGGTATCTTCTTCATCCTTTCGACCGTCGTCACCCTGACCGGTGGGACCATGTTCCTGATGTGGCTGGGCGAGCAGATCACCAGCCGGGGCGTCGGCAACGGCACCTCCCTGATCATCTTCGCCGGCATCGTCGCGCGGCTGCTGCCGGCGGTGTGGACCCTGTTCCAACAGGCCAGGGTCGATTCCTCCAAGAGCCTGTCGATATTCGGCTTCATGATCCTGGCCGTGGTCATCGTCCTGGCCATCGTGTTCATGGAGCGATCGCAGCGGCGCCTGCTGATCGTCTATCCAAAGCGCCAGGTCGGCAACAAGATCATGGGCGGGGAGAACTCGTTCCTGCCGCTGAAGATCAACGTCTCGGGGGTGATTCCGCCGATCTTCGCCTCTTCGCTGCTGCTGCTCCCGGCCACGGCGCTCGGCTTCCTGTCGACCGCCAAGCTGCCGCAGTGGGCGCAGTGGCTGCCGCTGGCGGTTGGCCAGATGACCCACGGCAAGCCGCTGTTCATGGGCCTCTACGGGGTGATGATCATCTTCTTCTGCTTCTTCTACACCTCGGTGGTGTTCAATCCCGACGACACGGCGGAGAACCTGCGCAAGTACGGCGGCAACCTTCCCGGCATCCGGCCGGGCAAGCGGACGGCGGAATACATCGACTATGTACTGACCCGCCTGACCCTGATCGGCGCGGTCTATATCGCCATCGTCTGCCTGGTGCCGGAGTTCCTGGCCGGCAGCACCGGGGCTTACGCCTTTGGCGGCACCTCGATCCTCATCGTGGTTTCGGTGACCATGGATACCGTCGCCCAGATCCAGTCCTATCTGCTGGCCCACCAGTACGAAGGCCTGATCCGCAAATCCAAGCTGCGCGGCGGCCGGCGGTAGGATTCGCGGCGATGATGTTGGACGGGCCTTGCGCCCCTTCCGTCACGGCGCTGATCGCGCCCCGCTGCGCGGGGCAGGAGTTTAGAAATTCCTCCCCTGCAAGCGCAGCGCGGCGGGGGAGGGGAACCGCCGGCGCAGCCGGTGGTGGAGGGGGCGCGGGGGCGGCATGAATCTGATCCTGTTTGGCGCGCCGGCGGCCGGCAAGGGCACCCAGGCCAAGCGGCTGGTCGACGGCCGCGGCATGCTGCAGCTTTCCACCGGCGACATGCTGCGGGCCGAGATCGCATCGCGGTCAGACCTCGGCCAGCGCGTCGAAGCGATCATGCGCCGCGGCGACCTGGTTCCGGACGCCTGCGTCATCGACCTGATTGAAAAGCGCCTGCCGGACACCGACGCCGCCGGCGGCGCGATCTTCGATGGCTTTCCGCGCACGCTCGCCCAGGCAGAGGCGCTGGACGCCATGCTCGAGCGCCGCGCCCACCGCATCGACCTGGTCATACGCCTGAAGGTCGACGACGAGGCCCTCAAGGCGCGTGTGGCCGAACGCTTCGCGCGCGACGGGCGGGCCGACGACAATGCCCGGTCGTTCGAACAGCGCCTTGTCGCCTACAACCGCGATACCGCCCCCCTGCTTCCCTACTACCGGACCCACGGCAAGCTGATAGAAATCGACGGCATGGCGCCTGTCGACGCCGTCGCCGCAGCCATAGACGCCGCCATCGACGGCCCGAGATTTTAGAAGGGGTTGGCGCGAAATGGCCTTGCGTCAGGGCGAATTCCGATCAGCTTGATCGCCGCCTTGCGCCCCCTCCACCACCGG
>DATCCB010000039.1:0-3383 GCA_036511515.1 Caulobacteraceae bacterium
CGCCGCGCCCCCTCCACCACCGGCTCAAGCCGGCGGTCCCCCTCCCCCGCTTCGCGGGTGAGGAATTGGTAAACTCCTGCCCCGCGAAGCGGGGAAGGTGGCGCGGCGCGTGTCGCGCCGTGACGGAAGGGGCGCAGGGCCGAACCAGTCTGGTCGGAAAGTGCTCTAGGTCGCATAACGGCTGCGGTGACGAAAAACCGCAGGCCCCTTCGACGCCGGACGCGAAACTGCGCCGGATTTCCCATGCCCCACCGTGTCGCCGCTTGGCTGTCGCCGGCCGATGGGATAATCTCGCGGGCATGAAGGCCTAGCTCGCCATAAGCGCCGCGCATCGCGCAGGCCATTTCGACGCCGAAGCCAACGCGCGTTGAACCTATTCCTGAAAAAACACGCCAAGCTGCTTTCGCGGCGCGGCCATCATGCGAGCACCCCATGTTTTCTTCCCCCAACACCACGACCAATCGTTACGGCGCCATCGCCGCGGAAATCTATGATCTCGACAAGCCGATCGGGTCGATGCCCGACACCGCCTTTCACCTGGAGCGCTTTGCCGCGATTGACGGCCCGATCCTGGAACCCGCCTGCGGGTCGGGACGCACGCTGCTGCCGCTTCTTGAAGCGGGGCGGGATGTCGCCGGCTTCGATGCCAGCGCCGAAATGCTGGATCGCTGCAAGGCTTTGTGCGCCGAGCGCGGATTCGCTCCCGATCTCAGCCTCCAGCGGTTCGAGGACTTCACCTACCAGACCGCGTTCGCGGCGATCCTCGTGCCGGCCGGCTCGTTCACCTTGATCGACGACTTCGTCGTGGCCATGGAGGTCCTGCGCCGCTTCCATGCTCATCTGGCGCCGGGAGGATTGTTGACGATCGACATCCAGTCGCTGGCGACCCTGGCCGCAAGCGGGGAAGGCCGACGCAGCTGGACGGCTGACAACGGCGACCTCCTGACCATCGAAGCGCGTCGGGTGACGACAGATTGGCTGGCTCAGCGGGAGACATCCCATCTTCGTTATGACCGTTGGCGAGACAACAGACTGATCGAATCCCAACTCGAACCGATGACCCAGCGCTATTGGGGCCGTGACGAGTTCGCCCTGGCGCTCGGCGCGGCGGGATTTTCGAATATCAGCGTGGTCGGTGGCTATGATCGGCGGCGAGCGCCTCGCGCCAACGATCGCGTGCTGACCTTCGAGGCGACTCGCGCCTGAACTATTCCACCACCGGATTGGCCAGCGGCTCGCCGGCGAAAAAGCGGCGCAGGTTTTCTCGGGTCAGGGCGATCATCTTGGGGACGGCGGCGGAGGTGGCGCCGGCGGTATGCGGGGTCAGCACGGTGTTGGGAACGCCCTCCCAGCGCCCCGGCGGGGTCGGCTCGGTCTGGAAGACATCCAGGGCGGCCATGCCCAGGCGGCCCGCCTTGAGCGCTGCGATCAGGGCGTCTTCATCAACGACCTGGCCGCGGGAGACATTGACCAGCAGGCCTTCGGGGCCAAGGGCGTCGATGACCGCGCGCGAGACCATGCCGCGGTTCTCCGCGGTGGCGGGACAGGCGACAACCAGAATGTCGCAATCGGCCGCCAGCGCCAGCAGGCTCTCCGCCCTCGGCCACGGCGCCTGAGGTTTCTCGCGCGGGCCCCACCAGGCGATGTCGAGTCCGAAGGCCTCGCCGCGCCTGGCGACCGCCTCGCCGATCGCGCCCAGCCCGACAATGCCGAGCCTGCGACCGCCAAGGGACGGCGTGCGCATCTTGTCGCTGGATTTCCACCCCCCCGACCGCAGCATCCTGTCGCCGTCGACGATCCGGCGCCAGGCGGCCAGGATCAAGCCCATGGCGTGGTCGGCGACATCCTCTTGGTTGACCCCAGGCGAATGGCTGACCTTCAAGCCCCGCGCCTTGGCCCACGCGACGTCGAGACCGTCATAGCCGGCGGTAAACACGGCGATCAGGCCGAGCCTGGGCAGGCTCTCGGCCAGCGCCTTGTCGACCGGAAACTCGCCGGCCACGACCAGGGCCTCGATGACGCCGACAGCTTCGACCGGCGGCCCTTCCCAGAACCGCCAGACAGTGAAGTCCGGTTCGAAAAACGGCGTCAGCATCCCCAGATGCGGCTGGACAATCAGCAGGGCGGGCTTCGAGCCGGGCATGGGCCTGTTTGCGTCTTGGGCGCTTGACGGAAGGGGTAATAGACCCTGGCCTCCACGGTTGGCCAGACCAGGGCCAGCGACAGGCGGCCTTTTCATTACCCTCAAGGCAACGACAACGCCCGCTCGGCCGTTAAGCCAGTATGCGCGGCGTCCCCGGCCGCCATCTGGAGACAACAGACATGAAGACCCAAGTACTTTTCGTCGGCGTGGCCGTGGCCTTGATGGCCGCGGGCGGCGCATCGGCTCGCACCCGCATGGGCGGCGGCAGCTACGCCGCGCCATCCCAGCCGATCCCCTACAGCCAATTGGGCGACTATATGAAAGCCTCGCCCCGGCAGCGCACGGCGATGATGGCGTCAATGGGCGCCACCGCTTCCACCGGAACGGCCGCCAACACCGCCGCATTGATGCCCAACGGCGATACCCAAGCGGCCGGCGCCCCCGCGGGCCCGACGAGTTCGAATACGACCGGCGCGATGTCGAACGACACGAACGCCAACCCGTCGACTCCTGACACCTCCGCGGGCGCGGCCGGGACGAACCCTCCGCAATAGAGACAACGGGGCCTCCGGGAGCGGTCAGAACGACCCGGAGGCGCCGCGTGGGCACGTGTAGCAACACGTACAGTGCGAGGCTTTCCAAGCGGTGTCGGTGGGCGACTGGGGATGGTCGGTTCATTGGTCCGAGGATATGGAAATCTCGTCCGATACGATCTGGCGGCTGAGCCTGGAACAAGGCGCCGTCTGGCTCAGGAGATGGCGCTCCGGCCACGGCATGACCCAGTCCGAAGCCGCCTCGGCCGTCGGAATCGGCCCCCGAATGTGGCGCTACTACGAAGCGGGCGAACATCCGGTTCCGAAGACCATACGTCTCGCTTGCTTTGGCCTCGACGCTCAGGCGCGAGCGGCGTGAGGCGACGACCGGGCCGAGACCGTCCTGCTGGTCAATGGCCTGGGTTCCCAGATGACGCGCTATCGGGGCGGGGAAGGACGAATCCATCCTCACCCGCGCCTATGCGGGGGAGGTGGCGCGGCGCTCTTGCGCCGTGACGGAGGGGGCGCAAGGCGGCGACAACGCTGTCCGCGAGACGCGTGAATCCCCTAGCAGGCTGTTGAAGAAGTCGGTAGCGCGACCGGACTCGGCATGATTCACTCCCTCCCGAAGTGCTTCGAGGAGAGGCGTGATGCGCGGTTCGGACAGTCGATCTGGGGCCTTGTTCTCGTATGTGGACCTGGAGGCT
>DATCCB010000040.1:0-17457 GCA_036511515.1 Caulobacteraceae bacterium
CCTCGCCGCGGCGGAGCTGCCGGCCCGCTTCGGCGTCTCCTCCTGGACCGCGCTGTTCAGCTATCTGAAGCTCACCATGGCGCACTGCGAGCGCGAGGCGTTTCGCGTTCTCTTCCTCGACAAGAAGAACCAGCTGATCGCCGACGAGATCATGAACCAGGGCACCGTAGACCATGCCCCGGTCTATCCGCGCGAGGTCATGCGCCGGGCGCTGGAGCTGTCAGCCTCGGCCCTGATCTTGGTGCACAACCATCCCTCCGGAGATCAGACGCCTTCGGCCGCCGACATCGAGATGACGAGGCGGATCGTCGATGGCGGGAGAGCTCTGGGCATCGCTGTCCATGACCATGTCGTCGTCGGTCGCGTCGAGGTGGCCAGCTTCAAGGCGCTGGGGCTGATGTAGCCAATCCCGAGCCTGGGGCGGCGAGCCCGCGCCGTTGGGAGGGGAAAGGCAGGGCCGTGTTGGGTGCGCTCAATCGGAGCGCGGCAACAAGGATCATTCCCATGTCCGACACCGGCTGGACCAACCCTCGCGTCGAGAGTCTGAAGACCCTGTGGCTTGAGGGACTGAGCGCTTCTCAGGTTGCCAAACAGCTTGGCGGCGTTACCCGCAACGCCGTCATCGGCAAGATCCATCGCCTGGGTCTTTCCGGCCGGGTTGCGGGCGGGAACGCGCCACCCCGCGTCCGGGCCGCCCGTGCTGTCCGCAGAGCCTCCCCGCCACCAGGGTGCCTGGCCGCGCCGCCATGCACAGGCGCCAAGCGAGAGCCGGTCGTGCTTCAGTTCGAGGGACCCGGGCGGGTCCGGTCGATGGCACAGCTTCACGGGCATATCTGCAAGTGGCCGATCGGTGACCCTCACGGAACCGATTTCAGTTTCTGCGGCGAGGACGCCCCCGGCGATGGCCCGTACTGCGCCGACCATCATCGCCGAGCTCACCGACCTGGGAAGGCCTCCCCGCTTGACCGCGACCCGATCGTTCGCAGGGTTCTTGCCGGCCTTGCCGCCTAGGGGTGGGCCAGGCAGCGAGGGTGAACTGCGCGACGGCCTGGCTCGCTCCGATGTCATTGGCCGGGAAGAGGGAGAAACCGGCGAGTTGCGAGGCGTCCCGTCGTGTCGGGGCGAAGCCCTCTCAGCTCTAGTGACCTCGCCACCGTCCGCCGCCCCCCACAAGGGACGCTGCGCTCAAAGCCCTTGTGGGGCGCGTCGGGCCGTCGGCGCGAGGCGGTCAGCGAGCCGACAGGCTCCGCACTCCCACGACTGAAAGGGACTTCCCCAATGCAACGCACCTCCTTCTCTGCCCTCGTGACCGGTCAGATGACCAACTTCGAGGCCCAGGCCTTGACGCTCGATGATCCCCGTCCCCATCCCCACGAGGACGCACTGTCCCAACTCGGCCACGCCCTGATGAACGAGGTGCTCGATGTCTTCAGCGACACCGCCCTGGAAGACTTCCAGTCGATAGTTTCGGAGACCTTGATCGGCGCCTTCCACTCAGCGGGCCAGCGCATCGAACGCGAGGCAGACCGCGCTCGCGACGACCTGAACCGGCTCAGCCGCGATTTCGACGGATCGGAGATTGCCGATACCGAGATGCAGGAGGCGACCAGAAGAGCCCGCGCCGCAGACGTCGCCACCATGGCGATTGAATTCGTCCGGGACTCCGCCGCCGCCAGCTACACATCCGCGACTGGCGAGGTCTGGACGCCCTGGAGGGGCAGCGTGAAGGCCTCGCGCACCACGGCCGCCCTGATCGAAGCACGGGACGCCATTCGTTCCAGGAAGGCCCGCAAGCACGCCGCAGCCGATCCCGGCGCGACCATCATCGCCTTCCGAGCTTCGCCGATGGCCGATACAGCGGATGACGCGAACAGGATCTTCGACGCCCTGAACTGGGCCCAGACCCAGTGGCCCGACATGGCTCTGGCCACGACTGGAGCCAAGGGCGCCGAGAAGCTTGCCATCAAGTGGGCCAAGTCCAAGAACGTCACCCTGGTCCTGGCCAAGGCCGATTTCGACAAGCACGGCCGAGCCGCCCCCTTCCGCGCCAACGACCAGATGCTTGAACTCGAGCCGGTGTGTGTCCTCACTCTGGCCAATACGCTGAACCCGCAGCGCGGCGAAGGGATGAAGCCTTTCGGGCCAGCTCTCAACCTCGGCCAGAAAGCGGCCGAGAAGGGCATCCGGCACGTCATGATCAAGGCGCGGGCTTAGGCCCGCGTCAGCGGCGGCCTTCGGGCCGCCGCACTTCGTGGGTCGAAAAGTCGGTCGGAATCGGCAAGCCAGTGCCCGGGGTGTTCCGTCGGTTCACACGCGACCGCCCTCCCCTCCTTGCAGTGTCGTTTGCGGTCCATCGGCCGCGGCAAATGCGTTCCTGCTCCAGGGCGTCGCAGCGATGATCTGATGCCCCAGCCCCCGCACCGGCCGGGTCTCGTCCTCGGCGTGTCTGACCAGATGCGTGGAAGCCGCGAGGGAAGCCGTCACCAGGCAGTGACCGTCTCCTCTGGCGAGGGCGCTGAACGGTCGGCTCGTCCGCGATCCATCTCACGAACCTAGGGCGGGGCGGTCCAGGCCAAAGGCAACCTCGCCAGGCGAGGCGAAGGCAAGCGGACCCTCCGGCCTTCCTCCGCTGCGCTCCGTGCAGGCCGGCTTCCACCCGCATCGGCCTTGGGCCTGTCCCTCCTCCCCGCCCAGGGCGGTCGCGAGATCGCGGGAACGACCCGCCGATCCATCAGCGCGAGAGGGAGACGACAATGGCGAACATGGCGATGGCGCAAGCGGTTCTGAACCACGCTCACGACTTCTACGACACCGGAAGCTGGTATGTGATCGCGGAATGCTGGGACACCCTGGCGATCCTCGAGGAGCTCGACCAGGTGGAGGAACGCACCGCCGAACGATTTGAGCTGGACGTCGCAGCGATCTCCCACTTTTCCCAGATGATCCACGGCGCCAAGCTCCGCTGGGTGCGCCACTGAAGCTCGGCCTGGCGCCCGCCTCGGCGGGCGCCATTCGGTTTCGGACATTAGCGCGGCCTGCGAACACCGGCCGCAAGGGCTCGATTGCCGGAGAAAGCCATATTTCACGTATGGCTTGGTGCGGTTTTGACGAACCCTTAGCCGCGGCGACGGTCGTCAGCGGCTCGCGTTGCGAGCCGCTTCGCGCTCGCCGTGCTCAAACGCGTCGGTGAACTGGTCGAGTTCGTGCGCGCTCATGCCGAAGCCGCGGCCCACGGCGCGCCATTGGGACACAGCTTGCTCGACTTCCCGAAGAATCTCCCGCGCCCGGAGCGGTGCGATCCGGAAATACGGGAGGACCGACATCAGCGCCTCGACCGTTGCCTCCGGGCCGGCCTCCTCTGACACCCAGGTCTTCAGCTCGCGGGCCCGTTCCGGGAACGGGTTGAGGTCAAAGGCCGGGGCAAGCCGCCACTGCCCGCGGTCAATATGCAGGAATCCATGGTTGCGCAGGTGGTCGTCGACGTTGGTGATGAGAATCGAAAAGGCGATCCGCCGCCACAGTTCCTCGGTATCGGCTTGTGGTGAAGCGCCGTTCGCCCTCAGCGCGTCGACGATCTCGGTATAGGCGTGCTCTCCGGCCTCGGCCTCGACACCGAGCATGGTGGCGGCGGAGACGTACATCAGCCGTCCACCTCCATCAGGGCGGTCAAACCGCCGGATCAGCGCCACCGATTCCCCTTCGCTCTCGACCAGGCGGCCCTGGGCGGCATCGATTCCAGCGGCTGCGGCTAACCGCAGCCCCAGAATCTCTCCTTTGGTCACCGCGCGATCGTCGGCCACGCTAGGAAATTTGCCGATCGACAACCGGCCATCGGCGTCGATCACCGTGCATTTCGGCCGCTGTCCGCCCAGAGACGTCCCGCGACCTCTCAGGAATCGCAGATCCGCCGCCGTCTCGCTGTTGGTCTCCACGGCCCGCGACGCGGATAGCAGCATGCCGAGCTCGATCAGCGGCGGGGCGGTCCGCCGGCCTTCCTCGGTGGCGCGCTGGAAGACCCCGTTCTCGTCCCTGAAGCGCAAGGCGCCGACTCGGCTGGCGTCGTCGACCGCCAGCAGGAAGTCTAGCGCATTGAGCGCGCCACCCTCGCCGCCCTCGCCTGAACGCCGAGCCTCCTGCCGCCGTTTGGCGTGGTCGCGCAGGATCACGCGCCGCGCCCAGCCGTCGGGTTCGGTATCGGCGATCGCGCCGTGGAAGACGGACCCGAGGCGTCCTTTGCGATGAAACTGTGGGCCGGCCACGAGGGGCAGGCCAGGACCGATCGCGAAACGGTCAGCCGCGGCAAGCCACTCGGCGTCGTCATAGGCGAACGCGGCGTTCTCCCGCGATCCCTGAGCATCAAACCGCAGAGTCCCGAGGCTGCGGGCGTTTTCGCCCAGCGCGATGCCTATCGTCCGCCTCATAGCGCGGTGGGCGCTTTCCGCGGCCGCACACGCTTGGGCAGACGTTCGATGTCAAGCAGCAGGCCGACATCGTCGCGACCGGGATCGACAATGTCGCCGATTGCTTCGCCGAATCCTAGAACGAAGAGCGTCATGGCGTAGATGGCCATCGAAACGGAAGGATCGCCCTTCTCTACCTTCAGGTAGGTGGACTTGGCGGCGCCGATCCGCTCCGCCATCATCAACGTGGTCAGATTGCGCTTGCGCCTTGCGGTGGCGATGTCAGCCCCAAGCTTGGCTAACGACCGGCGCACCGTTGCAGGCAATGACTCCAGTGCCGACGACTGCATGGTAAGTCTCATGAAATGGCCGTAATGGGCCACAACGGCGTATATATACGACCATATATGAGTCGAAGTCCAGCCGGTGTCCCGCCCCCGTTTTTCAGCCTCCATCGTCCCAGCCGCTTGTGGAAGACGAGCGTCTGAGCGCTGTAGTCACCTTGTCACCTCCGGCCCAGCAACCGTTGCCGTGCACCCGCATCGGCGAGGTAGGAACAAGCGCCGAACGGAATCCAACATTTGGTAAATCGAGAGGGGTTCGCCACTCGCTGTTGGGGTTAGCGATTCGTTCTCCGGCGGCGGCGAGCTGCCTATCGAGCCGTTCCACAATGAGGCGGCGTTGGGCTAACTTGCCACCATCGAGACCCTAGGGTTGACCATCGCCGTCGCCGGCGAGCGGGACCGCGGCGATATCTATCCGAATGCACCGACCGGCGTTCCGGGCTTGGCCCTGCAAATCTCCCACGTGCCGATTCCGACCTGGAGAACCCGCGACCTGCGCAGCCCCGCGGCGGTGGCCCTAGACCAGGGAAACCGACACCTATGCCTCAAGGTTTCTCCGTCATCCGGACGCCCTGGCCGAACGCACCGGCCCTCTTCACCCCTGGGGCGCGTCAGCACCGAGCCGGTTCCAGGTTGGCCAACTTGGGCCGAGATAGTCCCCTCCCCTCCCCGCCGATCGTCTGTCAATTGGACGTGCGGACGGCATCCTTCTGCCTTGTGTTGAACGATCCGCGTCGGACGGCCCGCTCGTGGTGCTTGTTCTGGTCATCTCCGAGCCGTTGGTCATCCGGGCGGGCTGCGGTCCCGCGCGATCAATCACGTCAACCTAGGTCGGGGCGGTCCAGGTCAAAGCCGACCCCGCTGCGCGTGGCGGACCGGATGGACCCTCCGGCCTTCCTCCGCTGCGCTCCGTGCAGGCCGGCTTCCAACCGATCCGGGCTTTGGCCTGTCCCTCCTCCCCGCCCTTGCAGGTCGCGTGATCGCGGCAGGGACCGCGAGCCGCCGGGAATTCCCCTGGCGGCAGATGGAGAAAGACAATGTTGAACAAGGTCCAACTGATTGGTTTCACCGGCGCCGAAGCGGAAGTTCGCACCACCTCAGGCGGCAAGAAGGTCGCCACCCTGCGCGTAGCCACCAGCCGCTACACGAAGGCGGGCGGGGAGCGGAAGGACTACACGACCTGGCACCAGGTCGAGATCTGGAACCAGGGTACGGTCGGCTGGCTCGAAACCCGCGGCCTGCCGAAGGGCTCGAAGGTCTTCGTCGAGGGCGAGATCCGGCACGACCGCTACACCGACAAGGGCGGTCAGGAACGGTTCTTCTCGAAGGTCGTCGTGGCCACGCCGCAGCACGAGTTGAGGTCGCTGGACCGGCCTGAAGCCGCTCCGGCCTCCGAGGAGGACTAGCTGGAGAGCCCGCCCGGTCCGCCGGGCGGGCGCCTTCGGGCAAAGTTGCCAATTGGCAACTCGGGTGTTCCCATGCGGCGCGGGACGCCCTGCCCTTCCCGCCGCGGTCGGTGCAATATGGTGTCCGTCATGTCCAAACGCGCGATTCGACAGCAGGAATTCGATCTCTTTGTGCCGCGCCTGAATGGCTTGCCGCTGAAGGATCAGCGCGAGCTCATGGAGCGGCCGTTCTTCTCGTTGTCGAAGCGCAAGCGGCTGAAGCCGATCGAATACACCAGCCCGGACGGCGAGGTCTGGGTTCATGTCAGCGCCAACCCGGCCTTCGGCATCGCCACGATCTGGGATGCCGACATCCTGATCTGGGCGACGTCACGCATCAACCAGATGCGGGAGGCCGGCAGCAACGATCTGCCCCGCACGCTGCACACCACGGCCTATGACCTCTTGAAGGCGATCCGACGCGACACTGGCGGCAAGGGCTACCGCGAACTCCAAGCCGCACTGCAACGCCTCGAGGCGACGACCATCCAGACCTCGGTGCGGGCGCCGAAGCGTCAGAAGCGCGCCCAGTTCGGCTGGCTCGATGAATGGACCATGGAGGTCGATTCGGAGACCGGCGCTGCGCGCGGCCTGACCTTGACCCTATCGAACTGGGTCTATGAAGGCCTCATCAGAGATCGGGCTCTGCTCACCCTCCATCCTGACTACTTCGCCCTCTCGGGCGGGGTCGAGCGGGCCATCTATCGGATCGCCCGCAAGCACGCTGGCGACCAGCCCTCCGGTTGGACCTGCCGAATCAGTGTGCTGCACGACAAGACCGGCAGCGAGAGCCCGCTCAAGCAGTTCACCTATCTGCTCAAGCGGATCGTCACGGCCAACGATCTGCCCGACTACGAGCTGAGCTTCGTCAACACCGCCGACAACTCGCCTGCGATCCATTTCATCCGTCGCGACGCCGTTGAACGGGCGGAGATCAAGGCGGACCTGGAGCGCCTCAAGACCGAATCGGCGCGCCGGACCCGCGAAGACACGCGGGCCTTGGAGGTCGATGCGATGTTCGACAGTCGTCGGGGGCGCGGCACGGGGTTTCGGTGACCTTTTCCACGGGGGATCGATGACCGCGATCACGGGGTTTCGGTGACCATCCCATCGGGGTTTCGGTGACCGGTCGTTTCAGAAAAGGCCTATGAGACAAGGCTTTTAGGCCGGTTCGGCGCCGCCTAACCTGTCTTAACTTCATCCCTAAGATTCCATCTAACGTGGCGCGGCGGAAAGGCGGGCGACCTGTCGCCTTGAACCTTGAATGGTTCAGGCTCAGGTCGCTGTTAAGACACTCTTCATTGTATCGGCCCCAGAGCTTGGCAAAATCCGGCTAACACGGCGGAAATTTGCAAAGGACGGGCCCATGGCGATCGCTGCGCTAGCCGAACCCGCTCAGACCGGGCCGGTCCTGCTCGACGCCATGGCCGCCCTGAACCGGCGGGCCGACGACGTTATTCAGCGCCTGCGGGCCACGGTGTTCGCGCCCGGTGAGGAAAAGATCGTCGATCTTCGCTTCACCATCACCAAAGCCGCCGACATGGTTGGTCGGACCTCCGAGGCCATCCGTCAGGCCGAGGCCGACGGACGTCTGCCGGCTCCCCGGCTCGGCAGGACGGGCCGACGGGAGGGTTACAGCCTCGCCGAGATCAACCAGATGCGCGATGTGTTCGACACCCGGCCGCGCCGGGGGCCACGCGACCCGCCGATCGTGCTGGCGGTCCAGAACTTCAAGGGCGGGGTCGGAAAGAGCACCCTCACCTGCCACATCGCCCAGTATCTGGCCCTGAAGGGCTACCGGGTCGCGGTCATCGATTGCGACAGCCAGGCCAGCACGACCACGATCTTCGGGTTCAACCCGGACATCGACATCGACGACGAGGAGACCCTGCTGCCGTTCTTCCGCCACGGCGGCGAGCCCGACCTGCGGTATGGCCTTCGCCCGACCGCTTGGCCGGGCATCGATCTGCTCGCGGCCAACCTCGGGCTCTACCAGGCGGAATATGAGGCCGCCGCGCGGCTTCGCGGCAATGCCGCCGCTCTCGACCGGCTGCGGCGCGGCGTCGAAAATCTCGCCCAGGACTACGACGTGGTCCTCCTCGACCCGCCGCCGGCGCTGGGCATGATTTCCCTGGCCGTACTCAGAGCGGCCAATGCGCTCCTCATCCCGACACCGCCGTCGACCGTCGACTTCGCGTCAACGGCCCACTTTCTGCGGATGATCGTCGAGACGCTCGAAGTGCTGGAAGACCATGGCCTTGGCGCCCGCGGCTACCATTTTCTGCGTGTGGTCGCGACCAAGGTCGATGAGGGTAAGAGCGCCCACATCCAAATCCGGGAGATGATGGCGGCGGTGTTTGGCGCGGACTTGCTGACGGCGTCGCTTCTCGATTCGGCCGAGATCGACAACGCCAATGTTCAGCTTCGCACGGTCTACGAGATCGTTGGGGCGGCGACCAAGACCCATGAGCGCTGCCGCAACAATCTCGATCGTCTCAACGGCGAAATCGAGCTTCTAATCCGCAAGGCCTGGCCGAGCCATCGGCCCGAGCTGCGGCGGCAGGGATTGGGGTAGGGGAGGGCGGTCATGGCATCCACCACGGGCAAGAACCGATCGATCCTGGCGGGCCTGATGGCCGACGTGCCGGTCACCGAAACCCCGACGCCTACGCCGGCGCGCGAGACGAGCGCGCCCGAGCGCCTGACAAGTCGAATGACCGGCCTTGCCCGCGTGACTGCGGGCGATGTGAAGGAAAAGACCCTCAAGCTGGTGGATCCCGAGCGCTGCCGGATATGGGCGCGGCACAACCGCCGCTACGACCTCCTGAGCGAGACGGCCTGCGCTGATCTTCTGGAAAGCCTGCGGGCACAGGGTGAACAGGAGTTTCCGGCGATTGTTCGTCGGGTCGAGAACGATGCAGCCTTCGACTACGAGGTCATCTGCGGGGCGCGGCGGCACTGGTCGGTGACTCATCTGCGCAATGTCGAGCATCGCGACATCCGCTTCCTGATCGAGGAGCGCGATCTTTCGGATGAGGCGGCGTTCCGCCTGGCCGACGTCGAGAACCGCTCGCGCAAGGACATCTGCGACTACGAGCGGGCGTTGGATTACCGCAACGCCGTGGAGACCTATTACGGAGGCGTCGCCCAGCGGATGGCCGAGCGGCTGGAGGTCTCGAAGACCTGGCTGTCGCGGTTCCTCGATCTGGCCAAGCTGCCAACCGACATCATCGAAGCGTTCGGAGATGTGCGTCAGCTTCGCGAGAACCACGCACGCGAGATCAAGCCCTTGCTGACCGTCGCCGCCACGCGGCCGCGCGTCATGGCCGAAGCCAAGCGGATCGCTGCGCTGCAGGCGGCGGCTCGTGAGACGGGGGAGGGGGCTCTCGAGGCGCCCAAGGTCATCCTGGCGCTCAAGCGCGCGGCCAGTGGCCAGCCCGCGAACGCCGGCGAGCCTCGCGCCGTCGGCTTGGTCATCACCAACGAGGCGGGCGCGGTGCTGTTCACCCTGGCTCAGAAGGGCCCGAAGAAGGTCGTGCTGGAACTGGCGCTCGACGCCAAGGCCAGTAACGAGGACTTCCGCCTTGCCTTCGAGCGCGAATTGGATCGCCTGCGTCCCTAGGCCTGAGTTGCCAATTGGCAACTTCGTAGATTGTCGGGGTATCAGTGACCGCGCCGCCCGGCCCGGTCACTGATACCCCGACAACTGAAGGGCTGCGCGTTAGCCCACAAACGCCGGGCATGAGCCCCAATCTGGCCCCCGGCGCAGACGAGCCTTCGGCTCGGATCAGGCGCTTTTTTGGGGGACCACGGGAATGAGATTGCAGCAGACACGCCGGCGTTTGACCCCAGCGATTCTCGCCTGGGGGGTCCTGCCATGCGTCGCCGCCGCGGCGCTCGCCGGCTTTGTTCCGCAGCCGTCGGTCCTCTGGAACCGTTCCGCCAGCGAGCCGACCGGCCTCTACATTCGCACCGCAGCGGCGCCGGCGACGGGCAGGATCATCGCCTTTCACGCGCCGGCTGCGGCGTTCCCATACGCCGATGATCGCATGGGCTATCTCCATCGGGTTCCGATCCTGAAGCAGATCGCGGCAGGGGAGGGCGATGTCGTTTGCACACGGGAGGGCGCTCTTTCGATCAACGGGCGCTGGCGCGCGCCGGTGCTTGCCGATGACCCTCGCGGCGGGTCGCTGCCTCAATGGCGGGGCTGCCGAGCGCTCGGGAAGGGCGAGTTCTTCGTCTTCTCGAGCCGCATCCCGAACAGCTTCGACAGCCGCTACTACGGCCCGGTGAAGATCGGCGAGATCGTGGGCGTCTTCGAACCCTTGATGACCTCCTCCAACCAACACGGGGACGCCTGATGGAAGCCGCCGCCCTCGCGGGCCTTTGCTCCTTGCTTGCCCATGGGGCGACGCCCCAGGCGTTGCCCGAGGGCGTCAACTGTCCCTCCGCGATCGCGGCGCCCGCCGCGGCCCAAGCGGCCCAGCGGCCGGCGATCGGGGCGGCGTCGCTGGCCAGCACGATCGACATTGGCGATGCTCGAGACGGTATTGCCCGCGTCGCTTATGCAGAGGCCGCCAACCAGGGCGACAGCGGCCTGGCCGCGGTCGTCTATACGATCCTGAACCGGCTCCAAGGCGGGCGATGGGGTGCGAGCGTCGACAGCGTCTTGAATGCGCCGCACCAGTTCGAGCCCGTCCTGCGCGCCGGCGGAACCTGGCGAAATCTACGCGCGGTCTCGGACGCCCAGCGCGCCCGCATCGACACCATCATCAATCTGGCGCTCGATGGCCGGCTGCCGGATCTGACCAACGGCGCGCAGTATTTCCAGAACCCCAGGATCGTCGCGGTTCGCGCGGCCAATGGCCAGGTGGCGGCCAGCCTCGTGAACTTCGGCGGGGCGACGCCGTCGGCGGTGATCGGCGCCCATAGCTTCTACGTGCAAGCGGGGAGGGGAGGGGACCGCCGCTCGGCGGCCGACACACCGCACGGGCGTGGTCGCGTCGCCTCGGATGTCGTTCTCATGGCGGCGGGAGGGGGCATCTTCGTCGGCGAGAACCGGGCGTTTCCGCCGGCCGCGGCCGCCCCGGATAGGCCGGCCGAGGAGCCTCAGACGACGGTGGCATTGACCACGTCGCCGGGTGGGGACGACGGCTCGCCCATCGATCCAGCACGGGCGATCTTCGTGCGCTCAGACGGTCGAACGAGCGGCGAAGGGCGTTAGCCGGTGGCGCCCCAGGAGACATCGAGATCCGCGTAGTCGGCGTCAATATCGCTGGGAAGGAGCGCGTCGTCGGGGTCATCGGCCATCGCCGACGCCAGCGCCATGGCGTCGAAATCCGGCAGGCCCTCGCCGGTCGCCGCAAGCGCCTCGTCGACCCCCTCTTCGACCCCGCCACCTTGTCGCAGAGGCAGGGGCACATCGCCCAGCAACTCGCGCACAGTGAGGCGGTCGCGAACCCGTTCGACACGCCGATCAACGATATCGACGAGACGCTGCAGGAGCCCAGACTCGCCC
Source organism: Caulobacteraceae bacterium (assembly GCA_036511515.1). Classification (GTDB taxonomy): domain Bacteria; phylum Pseudomonadota; class Alphaproteobacteria; order Caulobacterales; family Caulobacteraceae; genus Acaudatibacter. The sequence goes on from DATCCB010000040.1 coordinate 11,708, forward strand.
TCGGTCATCTGATCGGCGGCCTCGGCAAGCAGCGCCCCACCGATGATGATCTTGCCGCGCGTTTGGCGTTTGCGCTGGTTGATCGACCAGAGGGCTTCGAGGCGTTCAACGCGAGCCTTCAAGACGTGGAATCGCTGGTCGTCGTCCTTGATCTGCTCGAGCGGGAGGGTATGGCGTCTGCTGTGAACGCCGCTCCTGCCGGCGTCCAGCAAGGCGCTCTCCAACTCGTCCAGACGGACCTTCAGCGCCTTTTCCTCGGAGAGCCGAGATGTGAGCCCCCGGTCTTGGGCACGAGCCTCCCAAAGCTCCCGGCGCCGCTTTTTATGCGCCTCCGATCGAGGGCGGTACTTCGAGCGCCGATCGTTGCGCTGGCGTTTTTCGGGCATCGGGCTGTGAAGGGCTCAATCTGCTAAAAAGGAACATGATGTGCGTTTACCACCAAGATGCGCCAACTTGGGCCATCGTAGGGCGGTCAGGTCAATTGTGGACAATGGCGCAGTTACGGATCGCGTGGGCTACGCCCATCGACCCCCGCGGTCAGGCTCCGCCCGACACCCTCAAACCCCTGATCGGCCTCGCGCCGGCCGGGGGTGTGAGCCAAGGGCCGGGGCCCTTAGCGATCCGACCGCCCGGCGGTCAAGGAGGGAGTAGCGTGGCTCAGTATCGTTTGGCCGTTCAGACCATCCAGCGCGCCGCCGGCCGTTCCGCCGTTGCCGCCGCCGCCTACCGGTCAGGGGCGCGGCTGGTCGATGATCGCCTGGCGATGGAGTTCGATTTCGCGGCCAAGGACGACATCGAATTTGCTGCGATCGTGACGCCGGCGGATGCGCCGGCCGCCTACGTGGATCGTCAAACATTGTGGAACGCGGTCGAGATGGAGGAGCGGCGAAGGGACGCCGTCCCCGCGAGGGAGTTGCTGCTCTCACTGCCCCATGAACTCGACTTCAAGCAGCGTCAGGATCTGGTCCGAGAGTTCGTGTCGGAGCACGTTGTCGCTCGCGGAATGATCGCCGATGTGGCGATGCACAGGCCCGGCAAGCACGGCGATGACCGCAATTTCCACGCCCACATCCTGGTCACGACGCGCGCGGTGGGGCCGACGGGATTCGGTCGGAAACCTCCCGAGTGGTGGAGCCCAAAAATGGTCCGCGAATGGCGTGCTGGCTGGGCCACGATTCAGAACGAACATCTTCGACGGCACCTGGGGCCGGACGCCCCGCAGGTCTCTCACCTCAGCCTCTCCGAACGCGGCGTCGACCGCGCACCGACGGTCCACCTTGGGCCAAGTGCAACTGCTCTGGAGCGGAAGAACATCGCTTCTGAACGAGGCGCACAGAATCGCGATGTCAGGGCGCGCAACACCAAGGCGCGCGAGATCCGGCTCGACTTTCAAGAGACGGCCGACCGGATCGCGGCGGCGGCGCCGACGATTTCCGTGCCGCTTCCCAAGCTGGTCGCCGAAGCCGGGAAAGTGCGCGATCGCATGGTCGCCGAGCGTGACGGCTGGGCGGCGGAGCGCGCGGCCCTGGCCGCGCCGAAAATCGCGACGGCACTGCAGATCGAGCGGCAGCTGACGGCCGATGCGGCGCGTGCCCGCGCCCTGGCGAAGGCTCGCCTGGCCAGGACGGAGGGTAGGGTGAAGACGATCCGCTCGAAACGGCTGCAGCTGGTTCAATGGGTGCGAAATCCAGCGCGTATGATCTGGGCCAAACACGCGGAGCTCAATGCGATCGCCAGGGCGCGCGCCGAGTTGCGACGGGCCGAGATTGGGCTGCGGGTTCGGCAAGAATGGTCACGCTCGCCGCAAGGTCGGGCGTTCGTCGCGGCGCGCCGCCAGCCGGGCCTTGAGCAGGCCGCCGACGTGGCGCGTCAGAGGCGGACGCTGGAGCGAAAAATCAAACGGGCCGACAAGCGGATCGCTACGGCGACGAGGACCTTCAACGACCTGCGAGTCGCCCAGGAACTTGGCCAGGGTACGTTGCGCGTGCCTACCAAATCTCCCGACGCGACTCGCTTCATCCGTGACGTCGGCCTTCCAGCTCGCGAGGCGCTGCAGCGGTTCCCTCTGCCGGCGCGACAACAGGCGGTTGAGCGCCTGAACCGAAGCCTTGGCCGAGTCATCGGCCGAGGTTTCATCCCCGGTTTGTAAGGAAGGATCGTGCCCATGACGTCGGCGAAAAGAGGGTCGATCGTGCTGCCGCTGGCCGGGGTGTCGGTCATGTTGGCGCTGGCGATCGCCACCCAGCAAGTCGCGTCCGTCTTCCACTATCCGCAGGCTTTCGGGCGCGGAATCTTCGACGTTGGCGCGACGCGGATCTACGCACCTTGGGCCTTTGTCGGCTGGTATGTCCGTTTCGCCCGTAGCTACCAGCAGACCTTCGATCTGGCCGCCATGATCGCCCTCGCCGTCGCTCTGTTGCCGGCGATGATGGCGATCGGATTGACGCGCGGCGCGCAGCGTCAGCCGCGCAAGTTCGGCCAGGATGCCTGGGCCGACCTGGCGGATGTCCAGAGGGCAAAGCTCGTGGAGCCAAGCCGCGAGATCAGCGGCCGGGTGCTGGGCCGTTTCGCGGGGAGATACCTCACATATTCGGGTATCGAACACGCGATTATCGTGGGCGCCTCACGGAGCGGGAAGGGCGTTGGCCACGTCGTACCGACGCTGATCGCCTGGCCACACAGCGCCTTCGTCTATGACCGCAAGGGCGAGCTTTGGCACATCACCGCGGATCATCGGAAGCGGTTCAGCCACGTCTTCTATTTCTCGCCGACCGACCCCAACACGGTGCGCTGGAACCCGCTCTTCGAGGTCCGCAAAGGGCCGATGGAGATCGCCGACATCCAGAACGTCGTGGGGATCCTGGTCGATCCGTTGGGCCGCAAGGCCGGCGACCTCAACTTCTGGGACCAGAGCGCGACGGACTTCTTCACTGCCATAATCCTGCATGTCCTCTACGGCGAAGCCGACGAGAAGAAAAACCTGGCCCAGGTCCGCCGGCTGTTGATCAACATCGAGCCGACCCTTCACGCCATGATGCACACCCAGCATCGCAACCGCCCTGACTATCACGCCGCGGACGGGTTGGCGCGGGACGGGGAGGGGGCGCCGATCCCGGAAATCCATCCCGAGGTCCTGCTCGGCGCCACGGCGCTGTCGACCATGGACGAGCGCGTGAAATCGAACGTCCTGGCGACCTGCCGCGCATCGCTGTCGTTGTGGGCCGATCCCCTCGTCGAATATGCCACCAGCTGGTCGGACTTCTCGATCGGCGACCTGGTGTGCTCGGACTCGCCGGTGTCGTTTTACATCATCACGCCTCAGGCCCATGCCGACCGGCTGGCCTTCCTGGTCCGGGTGTTCACCCGCCAGACCATCAATAGCCTGATGGAAAGCGAGCACCACGACAGCCGTCGCCGGCCCAAGAAGCACCGGCTGCTGCTGTTGCTGGACGAGTTTCCGAAGCTCGGGAGCCTTCCGTTCCTCGAAAACGCCATGGGCGAAATGGCCGGCTACGGCATCACCGCCCACCTGATCTGCCAGAGCTTCAACGACGTCTTTTCGAAGTACGGGGACAAGACGCCCCTCTTCGACAACATGCACATCACGGCCACCTTCGCGACCTCGGAGCCGACCAGTATCGAGAAGGTCACCCGCCGCGCCGGCAAGGCACTGGAGATGCGGGACAGCTACAGCGATCCGCGGACCATCTTCGGGCGGGCGCACCGCTCGACCTCGCAGTCGGAGCAGCAGCGCTACATCCTCTCCGAGGAGGACGTTCGCGGTCTCGACGACAGGAAGCAGTTCCTGTTCGTCAACAACACCAAGCCGATTCTTGCCGATAAGATTCGCTATTACGAGGAGCCGTTCTTCAAGGCGCGCGCCGGCGACTATTTCCACGGCGTGCCAGCGGTCTACGAGCAGCGCCCGGGCGCCGCGGACCTGCCGGGCAAGGCGCATATCGATTGGAAGGGTGTGCGGGCCGTGCAGGAGCCCCCCGAGGGCTACGCCGGTGTCTCGCCACCCAGACCCCCGCGCTGCGGCCCTGACGCCGCCTCTGGGGCCGCGGCGGAGGATCTGCCGCCGTCTGGCCATCTCGATCCAGGCGAGTACCTCGATCTGCAGCCGGTGGGAGCCCTGCGCCACGACCACGACGACGACTTGAGCCTGAACTGACGCCGGGCGGCCGCGTCGCCCCCCACAGCCCGAACGTCTGGAGCCGCCATGCCGCACCATCACCCCGTCGTCAGTGACCGCAAGGTTGCCGCCCTGCGTCAGGCCATGGGCCCCGTCATCGCTGGCGCGCTGGCCGACCGCCTGGTGGTCGAGGTGATGGTCAACCCGGACGGCAAGATCTGGGTCGACAGAATAGGGGAGGGGAGGTCGTGGACTGGCCAACTTCTTGCTGCGGCGGACGCCGACCGGATCCTCCGTCTCCTGGCCGATCACGCCGGCGAAGTGGTCACCCGGGACTCGCCTCGGATCAGCGCCACGCTGCCGGAGACCGGAGAACGCTTCCAGGGCGCCTTCATGCCGGTCGTGAGCAGCCCGGCCTTCGCGATCCGCAAGCGTCCGGAGGTGGTGTTCACGCTGCGCGAATATGTGGAGCAGGGGATCATGGCCGATGCCCAGGCAGAGGTGATCCGCGCGGCGGCCGCGAACCATCAGAACATCCTGATCGTCGGCGGCACGGGATCGGGCAAGACAACGCTCGCCAATGCGATCCTCGCCGAACCGGCCTTCGCCCGGGACCGCGTCATCATCATAGAGGACACGGCCGAGCTGCAGTGTTCGGCCGCCGACCAGATTCAGATGCTCACCAAGCGGACCGAACCGCCGGTGACCATGACCGATCTTGTTCGTGACACGCTGCGGCTTCGCCCCGATCGCATCATCATTGGCGAGGTGCGCGACGGCTCGGCGCTGGATCTCTTGAAGGCCTGGAACACCGGGCATCCGGGCGGCCTGGCCACCATTCACGCCAACAGCGCGGCGGAGGGCCTGACGCGATTGGAGGACCTGATCGGCGAGGTCACGCAACGGATTCCGTACCGGGCGATCACCCAGGCGATCAATGTCATCATTTACATCGAGCGAACGCCGACCGGGCGGCGGGTCAAGACCGTCGGCCGGCTGGTCGGACGTGAGGACGACATCTACCAGCTTGAGGCTGTTGCTCATCGCCGAAGCTGAACAGGTGGACGCCACGGTCAAAACGACCGTCGTCGGTCTTGTCGATCGGCCCCGCGAGCCGTTAGGTATCACCGCCGTCCAGGACCCGCCCCTTGGCCCGTTGGGACAAGGCCATTTTGCGAGCTAGGTTGTGAGCATCGCCTTCAGCTCGCTCAGATCGAGCCACGGTTGCGCCGCGTGGATCATGCGGTGGCAGTTGGCGCATAGCAGCGCTAGGTCTTCGAGCCGGGTCGTAGCATTCTCAACCAGAGTGCTCACTGGCTTTGTGTGATGGGCCTCGATGTAGCCGTGGCCACGCGGCCCGTAAGTCTGGGCAAAGTCGAACCCGCAAGCCTCGCACGCAAGCTTGCCCGACGCCCGAAGCGCGCCCTGTTTGCGCTGATCGACCAGCGCGCGATTACGCTCGCGGTAGCGATGCAGCCGCGTGAAGACTCTCCCTTCCGGCGCCTCAGTGATCTCGTCGGGGTCGTAGTCGGGAGGCGCCTCGTCAGGCGGCAGTTCGACCACACGTCGGATGGTCTCGGCGATCTCGTGGAGCCCGGTCCGGTCGCCATGAAAT
>DATCCB010000041.1:0-50897 GCA_036511515.1 Caulobacteraceae bacterium
AAAGGCGGAGAAGATCGCGGCCAAGAGCCGCGCGCCTTCCCACCAATCCGCCACGTCGCGACCCTCGCCGCTCCGCACCTCTTCCCGCGGGCAAAACCGGAAATCCTTCACACGCACAACGCGGGGAAGGTGGCGCGGCGCATTTGCTTGCGCCGTGACGGAAGGGGTGCATGGACGAGCCGTTCGCGAGCCAGCCTGTTGAGCGATCGGACGACGATCATTGGCAGGCCCTAGGGGAGTCGAACCCCTCTTCCCAGATTGAAAATCTGATGTCCTAACCGATAGACGAAGGGCCCGGCGCGGCCCCGGGATATATCCGCCGCTCCGAAAGGGCGCAAGCTGACGAGCCCGATGGCGTCGGCGGGAGCGCCTCAGGTTGCGCGGCGAGGCTCGGCGGCGTCCTCGATCTCCAGCTCGACGCCGTCGCGCCCGTTCCAGTCGTCGACCTTCAGCCGGCCCGCCAGGTGCAGGGAGCCGCCGGCCAGAAGGTGGCGGCCAATCTCGTTGTCCGCCGATCGCCAGGCCACCGCCTTCAGCTTTGCGCCCCGCGCATCGACCAGCGTGCACCGCAGATGGCCGCCGCGCAGCGCCATCGTACGTTCGGCCCTTACGTCTGCCATGGCGAAGGTCGCTTCGGGATTGCCGGGGCCGAAGGGCGCCAGCTGTGCGAATGCATCGAGCAAAGGACGCGCGGCTGCGCCGGGGGTCACCAGAGCGTCGATGTCGAGGGCATCGTCGGCGCTGGCTGCGACCATCTCACCAGCGAGCCGCTGGCAGAGAAAGGCGCGGAATTCCGGAATGGCCGACGGTCGAAGGGTCAGACCCGCGGCCATGGCGTGGCCGCCGCCCGCCATCAGCAACCCTTCGTCGAAGGCCGCGCCGATCGCCGCGCCGAGGTTGACGCCGGGCTGGGAGCGGCCAGAGCCTTTGCCGATGTTGGCGAGCGGATCGAGGCCGATCACCACCACTGGCTTGCGGTAGCGCTCGCGCAGGCGACTGGCGACGATGCCGATGACGCCGGGGTGCCAGCCCTCCTCGGCCACGACGATCGCCGGCGCGTCTGGATCGAGGTTGCTGGCCTGTTCGATGGCGGCGATCGCCGCGGCCATGATCTCGCGCTCGACCCCCTTGCGTTCCTCGTTGAGGGCGTCGAGCTGGCGCGCCAATTGCGCGGCTTCCGCGGGATCGTCGGTGGCCAAGAGGCGGGCGCCCAGATCGGAGCGGCCGATACGGCCCCCCGCATTGATCCGCGGCCCTAAAATGAAGCCCGCATGGAACACGCTCGCCGGGCCGCTCTTTGCGCCGGCGATCTCGATTAGCGCCGCCAGCCCCGGATTAGCCCAGCGCGACATCACCTTCAGCCCCTGCGAAGCCAGGGCTCGGTTGAATCCGGTCAGCTGGGTGACGTCGCACACGGCGCCGAGCGCGGCCAGATCGAGCCATTGACGCAGGTCCGGCTCTTTGCGGGTCTCGAAAAGGCCCCGGCGGCGCGCTTCCCGGGTCAACGCGACCAGGAGCACGAAGGTGACGCCCGCCGCGGCCAGGACGCCCTGCCCCGATCCGCAGTCTGGCCGGTTGGGATTGACCAGGGCCGCGGCGGCCGGCGGCTGGCCACGCATCAGGTGATGGTCGATGACCACGACATCAAGGCCGATTTCCGCCGCCGCAGCGACAGCATCGCCGGCGGCCGCGCCGCAGTCGACGGTGATCACCAGCTCGACGCCGCGCGCCCGCAGCGCCTGGAAGGCGCCCGGGCTGGGACCGTAGCCCTCGGTGAGCCGGTCGGGCACATAGATCGGCAACTCTACCCCCATGTGACGAAACCAGCGGACGAGTTGCGCGGCGCTGGCCGCGCCGTCGACGTCATAGTCGGCAAACACCACCGTCGGACGGCCAGATTCGAGAGCGTCGACGAGGATCGTCGCGGCCAGATCCATATCGGCGAAGCTCGAAGGATCGGGAAACAGCGCCCGCAGGGTAGGATAGAGAAAATCGGCCCCCTGGCCGCTGGCCACGCCCCTTGACGCCAAGGCGCGGGCGAGAGGCTCGGAAAGCGACAGCGTGGCCTGATGGTCGCGGATCAGGGCCGGGTCGGCTCGCCGCTCACGCCAGCGCCGGCCGGTGAGCGACCGGGCGACGCCGAGGAAACCGGCCGTGGCCTGGCCGCCATCGGCCATCAGAGTGGTCGCTTCATGCGCACCTGGCGCACCGTGCGGGTCGAGGAGTTCATCACCAGGGTGTGGGTGTGCACACAGCCGCCGACCACGCGGACACCGTCGAGTAACGCGCCGCTGGTAACCCCCGTGGCGGCGAAGATCGCGTCGGCCCTGACCATTTCGTGAAGGTCGTACTTTCTATCGAGATCGGTGATCCCGTGGCCGCGCGCGCGCTCCCGCTCCTCGGCATTGCGGAAAACCAGCCGGCCCTGGAACTGTCCGCCGACGCATTTCAGGGCGGCGCAGGCCAGCACCCCTTCGGGCGCCCCCCCCTGCCCGACATACATGTCGACGCCGGTATCGGGATCGGCGGTGTTCATCACCCCGGCCACATCGCCATCGGTGATCAGGTGAACTCTCGCGCCGGCGTGGCGCAAACCGGCGATGATCTTCGCGTGACGCGGCCGATCGAGCACGCAGACGGTGATCTCGCCGACGTCGACCCCCTTGGCCAGCGCCATGGCGCGCGCGTTTTCAGCCGGACCGCGGTCGAGATCCAGAAGCCCCGGCGCATAGCCCGGTCCACAGGCGATCTTGTCCATATAGGTATCGGGGGCGTTGAGCAGCGTCCCCTGCGGCGCCCACGCCATCACCGCCAAGGCGTTGGCCATCGCCTTGGCCGTCAACGTCGTACCCTCGAGGGGATCGAGAGCGATGTCGATCCGAGGGCCGCCGCGCCCGACCTTTTCGCCGATGTACAGCATCGGCGCTTCGTCGCGCTCGCCCTCGCCAATGACGATGGTCCCGTCGATGGGCAGCTCGTTGAGCGCCGTGCGCATGGCGTCGACAGCGGCCTGATCCGCCGCCTCTTCATCGCCTCGGCCAGCCAGGGCCCAGGCGGCGATGGCCGCCGCTTCGGTGACACGGACCGCCTCCATGACCAGGCCGCGATCCAGAACCAGCGAACTCATCGACATGTCTCCCAGCGGCCGGCCGGCCACGCGGTTTCCACTATCCACGGATTCTCAGATCGGCGCGATGCGGATCAGGCGCGGCGCCTCAAGAAGCGCCGGCAAGGCGGCCATGCGCCGCACAGCCTGCTCCAGCACCTCCGCGGCGACGGTGTGCGTCGTCAGGACGATGGGCACGCGCCCGGTGTCCTCGCCCGACTTCTGCAGAAAACTATCGATGGAAACCCCGCTTTCGGCCAGGGTTTCGGATACGGCGGCGATCACGCCGGGCTGATCGCGAACAATGAGGCGCAGGTAGGCCCGGCCGACGGCGTGCGCGGGGTCCAGCGGCGTCAGCGTCGCCAGCGATCCGGCCGGGCGCTGGAACACCGGCCGCAGCGCGCCGGTTATCACGTCGGCAATGTCGGCGGCAACCGCGGCCGCGGTGGGACCGGCGCCTGCCCCAGGGCCCTGGATGAAGATTCTGCCGATGCCGCGCCCCTCGATGAACAGGGCATTGAGCGCACCGCCGGTGCGAGCCAGGGGGTGGTCAAGCGGCGTCAGCGCCGGGTTCACCCGAACTGAGACACCATCGCCTACCCTGACCGCCGAGGCGAGCAGCTTGATCCGGTAGCCGAGATCCTTGGCAAGGCGGATATCGAGCAGCTCGATGTTCTCGATGCCTTCGATTTCCGCGACCGCGTAGGCCGGCGCGCAACCGAAGGCCAGTGCTGCGAGGATCGAGATCTTATGGGCCGCATCGATGCCGCCGACATCGAAACTGGGATCGGCCTCGGCGTACCCAAGCTGCTTGGCTTCGGCGAGCACCTCGGCGAAGCCGCGTCCCGAGGTCTCCATTTCACTTAGAATATAGTTGCTGGTGCCATTGAGGATCCCAGCCACCGAGATCACCTCGTCGCCGACCATGGCCTCGCGCAGCATCTTCACCGCGGGCGTCCCGCCCATCACCGCCGCTTCGAATAGCAGCGGCGCGCCATTGGCCTCGGCCAGAACGGCGAGCTCGCGTCCATGTTCGGCGATCAGCGCCTTGTTGGCGGTGACGACGGCCTTGCCGGCCCGCAGCGCCGCCTCGACCGCCGCCTTCGCCGGGCCATCCGAACCGCCGATCAGCTCGACGAAAATGTCATTGTCCGGCGAGGCGGCCATGGCCACGGGATCGTCGAACCACGGCAGGGTGGAAATATCGGCCGGGCGCGGGCGCGACCTGGAACGCGCGCTGACGGCGGTGATCTGGACCGGAGTCCCGGCGGGGGCGAAGGCCGGGCGGCGCGATATCAGGTCGACCAGACCCGCTCCGACGGTGCCAAGGCCGGCGACGGCGACCCGCCACTGTCTCTGGGTCATCAGCCTGCCCGCCTCATGCCGGCGACCGCTCGCGAACCTGGCTCAGTATCTGCCCGGACTGGTCGAGGAACTTGCGCACATTGCGCGCCGCCTGGCGGATCCGGTGTTCGTTCTCGACCAGACCGATGCGCACATAGCCTTCACCGTACTCGCCGAAGGCCACACCGGGAGATACGGCGACGCCGGCCCGCTCGATCAGCAGCTTGGAAAACAGCATCGAGCCGGCCTCGCGGAAGGCTTCAGGCAACGGCGCCCAGGCGAACATCGATGCGGGCGGGGATGGAATGTCCCATCCGGCGCGGGTCATCGCCGAGACCAGTACGTCCCGCCGCGATTTGTAGGTGGCCCGGATCTCATCGACGCACGCTTGAGGACCGTTCAACGCGGCCGCGGCGGCGACCTGAATCGGCGTGAAGGCGCCATAGTCGAGATAGGACTTCACCCTGGCGAGCGCCGCGCACATCCGCGCCGAGCCAACCACCATGCCCACACGCCAACCCGCCATGGCGTAGGTCTTGGAGAGGGAATTGACCTCGACGGCGATGTCCCTGGCGCCATCGACCTGAAGCACCGATGGGGGCGGATTATCGTCGAAATAGATCTCCGAGTAGGCGACATCGGAGAGCACGAGCATCTCGTGCTTTTTCGCCAAGGCTATGGCGTCCTTGTAGAAATCCAGGTCGACCCATTGGGCGGTCGGATTGGAGGGGTAGCTCAGGATGAGCACGCTCGGCGGCGGCGCGGAATGGCGAACCGCGCGGCTGACGCCCGAGAGATAATCCTGCGGCGACAGCGCCGGTACATGGCGGATCACGCCTCCGGCCATGATGAAGCCATAGGCGTGGATCGGATAGGCTGGGTTTGGGCAGATGATCACATCGCCCGGCGCGGTGATCGCCTGGGCGAGGTTGGCGAATCCCTCCTTGGATCCCAGCGTGGCGACCACCTCGGTCTCGGGATCGAGCTGCACGTCGAAGCGGCGCGCGTAATAGGCCGCCATGGCCCTGCGCAATCCGGCGATCCCCTTGGACGCGGAATAGCGGCCCGACTTCGGGTCGCGAGCGGTTTCCACCAGCTTATCGACGATGTGGCGGGGGGTCGGCATATCCGGATTGCCCATGCCGAAATCGATGATGTCGACACCCTCGCCGCGAAGTCGGGCCTTGAGGCGATTCACCTCCTCGAAAACGTAGGGCGGCAGGCGCCGGATGCGGTGAAATTCTGCGGTCATGAAAGGCTTCGGCAGCCGGGACGGCGGCGATCTTGATGGATTTGTTGCGTCGACGAAGTTCGGGAAGGGCCCCCGCCGCCTACCGCGGCCGGGGCGGCGGCGTAGCTCGGGACCGCATCTCGTTGATGAAGGCGTCCGTGCCGGCGTCCTCGGGCGTGGTCATCGGTGGCGGCGCAACCGCCTCCCCGCGCGCGGCGGCGGCGAAGTCATCGGTTCCATTCAAGGAGAAACTGCTGTCCCCATCCTCGGCAACCAGGTCGGCGCCGGCCACCCTGGTATCGACGACGGCCGATCGGAAGGCGCCGGCCGCGCGTACGTCCGTGGGCCTCGCGGGAATAGAGCAGAAGGTGGGGTAGGTGTTGACCCGCGCCGCCGCCGCGAGAAGGTCGGGGGGCAGTGTCGACAGCGTCGGCGCCGGCCCCGCGCAGGACTGGGCGGACACCGCGGGTCCCGCGGCGACCAGGGCGCCCAGCCAAAGGCTCGCCGAAACGGCGGCTGTCATTGAAAAGTCGCGCGCGAAAGCTTTCATAGCAGCTAGGCTCTTAAGGCAAACCGCGCGTGCGCGGAAGGGCGCGGCGCGATGCCGGCGACGGAGACGACGATGAGCAAGACCCCGCGCAAATCCAAGAACGCGCACGCCCGCAACGCGAAGTCCAAGGTTGCGAACAAAGCTCTCCCGATGACAAAGGCGAAGCGGGCCACGCACCCCCCTCTCGGCGAAAAAGGCTTATCCGCCCCGGAACCGCCGGCCGGGACGGTTGCCGCCTTTGATTTCCTCTCGGCCGATCAGCGGCAGGCCATGGAGACGCTGTCGCTCAATCTTGCGCGCGCCGCCATGACCGCGCAGGGCGCCATCGCCGAGGCGGCCCTGCGCCAGGCCGACCGGCCGGCGGCCCTGAGCCCCGACCCGTTTCACGTCGGCCCGGCGCTCGGAGAGGTGATCGGCGCTCTGGCGGCTCAGCCGGACCGTCTGATGCGCGCCCAGGCCGACCTTTTCGGTCGCTACATGGAACTTTGGCGCGCTGCGGCGGCTAGCGCCAATGGCGAAACGTCCGAGCCAACGGCCGTTCCGGTCAAGGGCGACAAGCGCTTCACCGACCCCGATTGGTCTTCCAAGCCGATGTACGACATCGTCAAGCAATCCTATCTGATCACTTCGGGCTGGCTGAACGATCTGGTGGCGGGCGTCGAAGGCGTCGAACCCCTGACCCGGCGGCGCGTGGAGTTCTTCACGCGCATGCTCACCGACGCCTTTTCCCCGTCCAACTTCCTGCTCTCCAACCCTGCCGCGCTACGCGAAGCCATGGCCACCAGGGGCGAGAGTATCGCCCGCGGCATGGAAAACTTCGCCGCCGATCTCCAGCGCGGCGGTGGTCAGCTGTCGATCAGCCAGACCGATCTTGGCCAGTTCAAGGTCGGGGAAAACGTCGCAACGGCGCCGGGAAAGGTGATCTTCGAAAACGAGATCATCCAGGTGCTTCAGTTCTCGCCCTCGACCAAGACCGTCGCCAAGATTCCCCTGCTGATCTTCCCGCCATGGATCAATAAATTCTACATCCTCGATCTTCGTCCCGAAAACTCGATGATCCGCTGGCTTACCGGTCAGGGGATCACGGTCTTTGTCACCTCGTGGGTGAACCCCGACAAGCGCCTGGCGGCGAAGACCTTCGAAGACTACCTCGAGCAGGGAATTTACAGCGCCATCGACGTGGTCACCCGCCAGTGCGGTGTGAAAAAGGTCAACACCGTCGGCTATTGCATCGGCGGCACGCTGCTATCCTGCGCCCTGGCTCACATGGCCGCGCGCGGCGATGAACGGATTGCGTCCGCGACTTTTTTTGCCGCCCAGCAGGACTTCTCCGAGGCGGGCGACCTGTTGATCTTCGCCAACGACGAGTGGCTCAAGGACCTTGAAGGCAGAATGGACGCCGGCGGCGGGGTCCTCGCCGGCCAGACCATGGCCGACACCTTCAATTCGCTGCGCGCCAACGACCTCATCTGGTCGTTCTTCGTCAGCAACTATCTGATGGGCAAGGAGCCGAAGCCGTTCGACCTGCTATTCTGGAACTCCGACCAGACGCGCATACCAAAGACCCTGCACCTCTACTATTTGCGCAAGTTCTATGCGGAAAACGCCCTGGCCAAAGGTGAGCTCGAACTTGGCGGCGAGACCCTCGACCTGGGCAGAGTCAAGACCCCGATCTATGTCCAGTCATCTCGTGAAGACCACATCGCCCCGACCAAGTCGGTCTACAAGGGCGCGCGGCTGTTCGGCGGTCCGGTCACCTTCACCCTGGCCGGTTCCGGCCACATCGCCGGGGTGATCAACGCGCCTGTGGCGAAGAAGTACCAGCACTGGACCAACGACGCCCTCCCCGCCAGTCTCGATGAATGGCTGAGCGGCGCGGTCGAACACCCCGGCTCATGGTGGGAGCACTGGGCGGCGTGGCTGAAGGCCAGATCCGGCGCCCAGGTCCCGGCCCGCGACCCTGCCACTGGACCGCTGAAGCCGATCGAAGACGCGCCAGGGAGTTTCGTCAAGGTGCGGTCCTGAACCCGTTGACGCGTGTCACCCCACTCGCGTGCGAACTTCATCGCGGGCCTGCTAGAGTTTCTTCCCCGGACCGCTCACGATCTACGAGAGGATGATGGCCACGCCCGAGACCGAGATCGACCGCCGGCTCTACCGTCAGGCGACCAACAAAATTGCCGCGGTCTCCGATGCGACCGCGGCGTTCCTCGGGAGTTTTTTTGAACGCTAGACGGGCGTGAATTTCAGCGCCACGCCGTCGTTGCAGTAGCGCAGACCGGTTGGTTTGGGGCCATCGTTGAAGAGGTGTCCCTGATGACCCAGGCACCGGGCGCAATGGTATTCGGTGCGTTCGAAACCCAGCAAGACGTCCCTGGTCTTGCCGATCGCGCCGGGAAGCACGGTGTAGAAGCTCGGCCAGCCGGTGCCGGAGTTGAACTTCCACTGCGATCTGAAGAGCGGCAGGCCGCACCCCAGGCAGGCGAAGGTCCCCGCCCGATGCTCGTTATTCAGCGGGCTGGTGAACGGCGTCTCGGTGCCCTGGCGACGCAACACCTCGTATGAGGCGCTCGGCAACCGCCTCTTCCAATCGGCGTCGGTAAGCTTGCGCCACGGCAAAGTCGCATAGGGATCGGCGACGGCCGAAAGGCCGGCGGCGGGAACAAGCGCGACGGCCGCGGCGCCAAACAACACCTCGCGGCGCCTGAGCGGAGTCTCCAATGGGGTCATGACGATTGTACGCTCGCTGGCTGGCAATGGATTACCTCATGCTGGTCAAGGGTTCGTGTTCGGCGCGGCGTCGCGCTTCCAGCCATACAATACGTCGGGCATGCGCTCCTCGTTACCGGCGCCGTCGGTGAAACGCAGCGGACTAAAACCTCGCGCCTCGTAAAAGGCCCGCGCGCGCGCGTTCTGCTGGAAGGTCCATAGGTGGAGTTCGGGGTTGGCCGATTTGGCTTTTTCGAGCAGCGCGTGGCCAAAGCCCTTGCCCTGGTCGTCGGGATGGACGTGGAGGTGCTCGATGAACACATCGTGGAAGGCGATGAAGCCACGGATCGTCCCGGCCTCTTCGGCCGCCCAGAAAGCGTTCTGGGGCAGGAGCTTGTCGCGAAAGAACGCAAGGTCTTCCGCCGGCGAGTGCAGTTCGGGCAGAAACGATAACGAGGTCCGCATGGTGTGGCGATAGAGGCTGGCGATCGCCGGCATGTCCCCGCGCCCCGCCTCACGCAGGGTCACAACCCCGCCGCTTCTGGCAGGCCCAGCATCAGGTTGAGGTTCTGAACGGCCGCGCCCGCGGCGCCTTTGCCAAGGTTGTCGAGCTGCGCGACCAGGCGCGCCTGGCCAACTTCATCTGAGCCAAACACATGCAGGCGCATCCGGTTGGTATTGTTCAGTTCCCGCGGATCCAGGTTGGCCAGCGCCGCCGATTGAGCCAGGGACACGACCTCGACGAACGGTTCGTCCTCATAGGCGCTGGCAAGCGCCGCATGGACCTCGGCGATCCGCGGACGAACCGGCAGTGCGCGAAGCTGCAGGGGCGCCTCGACGATCATCCCCTGGAAATAGCGGGCAACCGCCGGCGCAAACAGCGGCCGGAAGACCAGCCCCGCATGCATCTGCATCTCGGGCACATGCTTGTGCGTCAGGCCGGTGGCGTAGATCCGGTAGGGGCTGTCGATATGATCGGGAGCGTCGGCGTCTTCGAACTGGGCGATCATGGCGCGGCCTCCGCCGGAGTACCCCGAAACAGCGGTTGCCGTGGCCGACCAGGTCTTGGGCACAAGGCCATCGGCGATCAGCGGCCGCATCAAGGCGATGAAACCGGTCGCGTAGCAGCCCGGGTTGGAGACGCGGCTTGACCTGGCGATCGCCTCGCGCTGGCCGGCGGCCATTTCCGCAAAGCCATAGGTCCATCCGCGCGCCGTTCGGTGTGCGCACGAGGCATCGATGAGCCTCGCGCCGCCGTTGGAGACCATCTCTACGGCCGCCGCCGCTGCCTCATCGGGCAGGCAGAGAATGGCGACGTCTGCCGCATTGAGCGTATCGCGCCTGGCGTTTGGATCTTTTCGCAAAGCCGGATCGATCGAAAGCAGCTCGATGTCCCGCCTCGCCGCCAGCCGCTGGTGGATCTGAAGGCCGGTCGTGCCGGCTTCGCCGTCGATGAACACCTTCGCGGACATCGCCGCCTCCAAAGGGTCTGTGACAAAAGCAAAAAATGGGCGCCTTGGCCTGGCCAAAGCGCCCTTCGCCGACTGAACCTCGTCGGGTCTAGCGCTTGGAAAACTGGAAGCTGCGTCGCGCCTTGGCCTTGCCGTACTTCTTGCGCTCGACGACGCGGCTGTCGCGGGTCAGAAATCCGTGCGGCTTGAGCACCGCCCGCAGGCCCGGTTCGTAATAGGTCAAGGCCTTGGAAATGCCATGGCGCACCGCGCCGGCCTGGCCGGAGAGCCCCGAGCCTTCGACCGTGGCGATAACATCAAACTGACCGAGCCGATCGGCGACCTGCAATGGCTGGGCGATCATCATCCTGAGCACGGGCCTGGCGAAATAGACCTCGTGGTCGCGGCCATTGATGGTCACCTTGCCCCTGCCCGGCTGGATCCACACCCGGGCGATGGCGTTCTTGCGCTTGCCGGTGGCGTAGGCGCGGCCCTGCTTGTCGATCTGGGGCTCGCGCGCGGCGGCGTCGGGCGCCGGATTCGAAGAGAGGCTTTGCAGCGCCTCGAGGCCGTGGGTCTCGCTCATGGCTTATTGGCTCCGCGCGTTCTTAGAGTTGAGGGCGGCGAAGTCGATAACCGCCGGGCCCTGGGCTTCATGCGGGTGATCGCCGCCATTGTAGATTTTCAGGTGGGTGAGCTGCCGTCGCGCCAGCGGGCTTTCCTTGGGCAGCATCCGTTCGACGGCTTTTTCCAGGATCCGTTCGGGGAAACGACCGCCGAGAATCTTTCCCGCCGTGCGCTGCTTGATGCCGCCCGGATGGCCGGTATGCCAGTAATAGATCTTCTTCTCGAGCTTGCGCCCGGTGAACTTCACCTTGTCGGCGTTGATCACCACGACATGATCGCCGCAATCGACATTGGGCGTGTAGTCGGGCCGATGCTTGCCCCGCAGGCGCATGGCGATGAACGAGGCCAGCCTGCCGACGACGGCGTCGCGCGCATCGATCAGGATCCAGCTTTTTTCCACGCTGGCGGCTTTCAGATAGGTGGTGGTTTTGGTGGTCATGGGAACGATCCGGCAGACGGCGCGCAGATGGTCGCCGCGATAAGGGCCGCTGCTACCCTCTGAAGAACCCTGCTGTCAAGCGAGTACGCCCTGCCGCTGTCCGAAAGCCTTTGAAATCAAGTAATTCCGCGTGACGGTAAGATAATACCGCTATACCCGCCGTGATCGCCATGCCAGGCAGGTCGCTACCGCCAGCACCATCGCGGCGCCCAGCTGATGCAGAATGGCCAGGCCGAGCGGGACCTCCATCAATAGCGCGGTCACCCCCATTGCAGCTTGCAAGGTGAGAGCGGCGCCGCTCGCCATGGCCAGGACCCGGATGGCCTGCGGCGCGCCGCGCGCCCGCGCGCCGGCGACCCCCAGGCCGAGACCCACAACCAACAGCGCGTAGGCGACCAGGCGGTGGTTGAACTGAACCGAGGCTTGGCCGTGGGCGAGCGTGGCCCACAACGAACCCTGCCAATAGTCCTTGGGAATCCACGCTCCGCCCATGCGCGGCCAATCGTTGTCCACCAGCCCGGCCTGATTTCCCGCCACGAGCGCGCCGAGGAGACATTGGACAAACACGCCAGCGGAGAGTGTCATAGCTGCCAAGGTCCAGCGATCACGGCGGGTCTCCCCGCGACCGAACCAAGCCTCCAAGCCCGTCCAGATCAGGGCCGCGAAGAGCAGTAGGGCCAGGCCCAGGTGCGTCGCCAAGCGTTCCGGCGCGACCAGTACGCGCGCTTCCAGACCGCTCTCGACCATCCACCAGCCAACGAGGCCCTGCAGGGCGCCTAGGCCCAGAAGGCCGGCGCACGGCCACATGAGCCGCCTTGGCATCTGACTCCGATTCAGGAATGTCACGAAAGGGAGGATGAAGGCGACCCCGACTAGCCGTCCCAGCTGGCGGTGGGCCCACTCCCACCAGAAGATGAACTGGAACTGCCCAAGGCTCATGCCGCGATTGACCAGCCTATACTGCGGCGTCGCCTGATACAGGCGGAAATCCGCGGCCCAGGCCGCGTGGGTCATCGGCGGCAGGGCGCCGGCGATCGGCTTCCACTGGGTGATCGAAAGTCCCGATCCGGTCAGCCGCGTCGCCCCGCCGACCACCACCATGGCCAGGACCAGGAAAGCCATAAGCCATAGCCAGACCGCGACGGAACGCGATTGGCCAGGGTCGCCGGTGGAGATCATGTCTGCCCGGCGCCCTCGCCCAAGATCACGGCCAAAGGCCCGGTTTCAATCTTCCTGCGTCCACCGCAGGCGGCGGAATTGGTCGGAGCGACAGGATTCGAACCTGCGACCCCTTGACCCCCAGTCAAGTGCGCTACCAGGCTGCGCCACGCTCCGATGCAGGATGAGGGGCCTTATAGGGACCGCGGGGCGCCGGGCGCAATCGCAAACGGCGCCGCCTCTGCGCCGGCGGTCAGGGCGTCGAGCCGCGCCTTCGCGGTGACGATGGAGGCGAGCGCCGCCTCGATTCGTTGCCGAGCGCCCGCCGGCAGAGCCGCCGTTTCATGGGATGCGGCAACCGGCGAAGCCGGCCGCGAAGGCGCGCGCGGCGCTGCGACGGTGGACGCGGCGCCCAGTCCGTTTTCGCGATGAAGTTTCTGCACGCCCCGGATCGTGTAGCCCTCGTCGTAGAGGAGCCTGCGGATCGCGGCGAGCACGGCGATGTCGGCCGGTCGATAGAAACGCCGGCCGCCGGCGCGGGTCATCGGCCGCACGAAGGAGAACTTGGTCTCCCAGAAGCGCAGGACGTGCTGGGCGACGCCCAGTTCGGTCGCCGCTTCGGAAATGGTCCGGAATGCCTCGGGGCTCTTGGCCACCTTCGCCTTCGAACCCTATTTGGCCAAGGCGCGTTCGACGCGCGCCTTCATCACCTGCGAGGCGCGAAAGCCGATCACGCGGCGAGAATCGATCGACGCGGGCTCGCCGGTCTTGGGATTGCGCCCCATGCGCTCGCGCTTGGCGCGGACCTGAAAGACGCCGAAGCCGGAAAGCTTGACGCCCTGGCCACGCTCCATGGCCCCGACGATCAATTCCAGCGTGCGCTCGACCAGTCCGGCGCAGTCCTGACGGGTCAGGCCCACCTCATGATGAACGGCCTCGGTCAGATCGGCCCGCGTCATTGTCCCTTGGCTCATCGATGCGCCCCAACGATCCCCTGCCAGGCAAACCTGCACGTCTGCGATTGTCGCGTCAAGTCAAGGGCTTCCCCCAGCTTAACTGAATCGCCGCCTAAAGTCGCAGAACCAGAGCGCCCCAGGTGAGGCCGCCGCCCATGGCTTCGACCAAAAGCAGTTGTCCGGGCTTGATTCGCCCATCGCCGATGGCCTGGTTCATGGCCAGGGGAATCGACGCCGCCGAGGTGTTGGCATGCAGGGCGACGGTGGAAATGACCCGTTCCTGGGCAATGCCGAGGCGACGGGCCACGCCCTCCAGGATGCGCTGGTTGGCCTGGTGGGGAATGAACCAGTCAATCTCCGAGAGTTCGACCCCCGCGATCTTGGCGGCGGAAACAACGGCTTCGGCGATGTTGACCACCGCGTGGCGGAAGACCTGGTTGCCCTGCATGCGCAGCTTGCCAACGGTACCGGTCGTCGACGGGCCGCCATCCACATAGAGCAGGTCTTGCTTGGCGCCGTCGGTGCGCAGGCAATAGCCCAGGATCCCGCGATCGCTCGTGTCGCCGACCCCCTCGCGAGGTTCGACGATCACCGCGCCAGCGCCGTCGCCGAAGAGGACGCAGGTTCCGCGATCGCTCCAGTCCATCAGCCGGGTCATGGTTTCGGCGCCGATGACCAGCGCGCATTTCGCCTGGCCTCTTGCGACGAAGTTGTCGGCCACGGAGAGGGCGAAGACGAAGCCCGAACAGACCGCCTGAACGTCAAACGCGATACACACCGGGGCGCCCAGCTTGCGCTGGACGATGGCCGCCGTCGCGGGGAAAGTGAAGTCGGCGGTGGTCGTCGCCACGATGATCAGATCAAGGTCGCTGGGCCGGCGGTAGGCGGCCAGGAGAGCCGCCTTGGCTGCCTCGACGGCCAGATCGGAGGTCGCCTGGCCCTCCGCTGCTCGTCGGCGCGAGTGGATCCCTGTCCGCTCGACAATCCACGCGTCGCTGGTGTCGACGGTTCGTGCGAGTTCTTCGTTGGTGACAATGTCCGGCGGCAGGAATCCGCCGACCCCGATCACCACGCTTCGCAAAACAGAACTCACACGCCTGAACTTTCTCTTGGTCGGCCGGCCGCCTCCGCGGCCGCCGCGGCCGTCGTCAGGCGGTCGAGGTTACGTTCGATTTCGGCGGCAAAGTCGCTCTGCGCGAGACCGGCGGCCAAGCGGATCGCCGTGGCGAATCCCCGCGCATCCGCGCCGCCATGGCTTTTGACGACGATCCCGTTAAGCCCCAGGAAGGGCCCGCCGTTGATCGAACTGGGATCGAGCCGTTCGGCCATCTTGCGAAGCGAGCGCTGGGCGATGAGCGCGCCCAGCTTGGCCAACACACCATCGGTCAGGGCATCGCGCAGCTCGGTGCGGAAGAAGCGCGCCAGCCCTTCGGCCGTCTTCAGCGCCACATTGCCGGTGAAGCCATCGGTGACGATGACGTCGATGACGCCCCTGGCGATATCGTCGCCCTCGACAAAGCCGCGATAGTCCAGGTCGAACTGGGTTTCGCGCAGCAGGCGATCGGCGCCCTTGACCTCTTCGTGGCCCTTGTCGATCTCGGTGCCGATGTTGAGCAGCCCCACGGTCGGCCGCGTCGAGCCATGCACCGCCCGGTGGTAGGCGCAGCCCATGATCGCGAATTCGACCAGCCGCTCGGCGTCGCAGACGACGTTCGCGCCGACATCGAGGACCGCGGTGACGCCGCGTGATGTCGGCCAGTTGGCGACGAGGGCCGGCCGCTCCAGATCCCCCGTCATGCGCAGGATCAGTCGCGAGATGGCCATCAGAGCGCCGGTGTTGCCGGCCGACAGCGCCGCCTGGGCCTCGCCGGCCTTGACGCTTTCCACCGCGGACCACATCGAAGTGCCCTTGCCCCTGCGCATGGCGTGCGCGGGCTTGGCGTCCATGGCGATGACGCTGTCGCTGTGGCGAACTTCGCAAAGTGGCCGAAGTTCGGGTGTGCGGGCGAGCGCGGCGTTCAGGATCGTCTGGTCGCCATGCAGGAGAAACCGGATACCGCCTGGCGCAAACAACTTGAGCGCGCGCGCCGCCCCCGGGACGACGACCGGCGGACCATGGTCGCCGCCCATGGCATCGATGGAGATCACCAGGGGATCGGCCAAGACGGCGCTATAACTCCTTCGATTCCGCCGGGCGAAGCGGCCGGACGATACAGCCGGACGGCCGCGATGCAAACCAAGCGCGAGCCACCGGCCGACGCCTAGGTCGCATCCGGGGAGCGTTTGAGGTTCGCCAGGGCCGCGAACGGCGATGGCGGTCCCGCTTGCGCCGGCGGCTCAAACACCACGCCGGGTTTGCGGGGAAACGGGCTCAAGGCGAGGTCGAGGCACTCGAGCACAAGGGCGCAAAGGTCGATCGTCGGCCCCTCCGCTTCCTCCGGGGGATCCTCCGCAGCCTCGCCGAGCGCTCCCTCATCGAGGGCGTCGCGCCGCGCGTTGGTGCTGCCCAGAGGCACGATGCGCATCGACACCGGCTCGTCGACGGCCTCGTCGAACTGATCCAAGCTGACCCCGCACACGCGCCCGGCCACGGCGGCCAGGCGGCCGCGGATTTCGACGCCATCCAGCCACGGTTGAATGGTCAGGTCGGCTTGCAGGCCGGTAAGTGTTTCCAACTCAAGGCTCCTGGCGATCGCCTGACGAGCGGCCTCGTCGGCGATCAAACGCACCGTCCGGGGCGAACGGCCGAGATCGGCCAGGACCATGGGATAGGTCCAATCGGCGAGTGCGATCACGGCGCCGGCCATCGCGCCAGACCGGCGACGAGCAATGCCGTCTCCTGCTCCGCGAGATCATCTCGGCAACGCTCCACATAGCCCGCCAAAGGCTTCGCATCCGGGTCGCTTTGAGCATCCAGCACCGTGCGGGCGATGACCTGTATGAGTTCCGCCGGATTAGGCAGGGCGTTGAACGCCGCATCGTAGGCCCGCGCCCGGCCATAAAAGGCCTGGGCCAAGGAGCGCATCCGCTTGCCGACCGCCAGATCGCCCACGCCCATTTCCCGCAAGGCCCCGTCGAGGTCGCCAATGAAGGCGTCGAACAGCGCCTGACGCACCGATGCAGCATCTGCGTCTCGCGCCAAGCGGTCGATAAGCACGATCGCGTGCAGGCCGAGCATCTCGAAGCGCCCTTCTGGGGTGTCCTGCGCCCCCATTCGCTCGTAGAGGGCCGGGCCGCGGCTCTGCAGGACCAGTCCACGCAGCAGCGCGGCCGCGGCGACCTTGGCCGGTCCCCTGGCCAGCAACCGATCGAGGATCATGAGGCCGCCTCGTTTTCGCCGCTCGCGCGCGCTCTGGTGACGCATTGAACTCGGCAAGGCCTCGCTATAGGTCATGGCTTGGCCGACGACCACATCGAGTATTCGCAACCATGTTCAGCAAGACCGCCGCCATTCTGATCGCTTCCGTCAGCCTTTTGGGGCTGGGAGCGTGTGCGCCGACCAACAGCTTCCAGGGCTTCCAGGCCATCGAGCAGTCGCCCAAGGACGTGAAAGTGGGCGCCGACACGCGCTCTACCGTGCTCGCAAAGCTCGGCACGCCGACGGGCACCTCGACCTTCGACAAGGACATGTGGTTCTACATGTCGCAGGTTTCGGCCAAGACCTCGTTCTACCACCCGCGGCTGATCCGGCGCGACATCGTCGCTATCTCCTTCGACAAGGCCAGCGACCAGGTAACCTCGGTAGACACCCTGAGTCTCAAGGATGGCCGCGTCATCGCCTATAACGGGCGCGAGACACCCACGCGCGGCCGCGAGATGACGGTTTTCGAGCAACTGCTTGGGAACCTCAGCGCCGCCGGCGCCCTGCCCCCCGACGATACCCAGACGCCGGGGTCTCACCCGGACGAGCGGCGGTAGACTTTAGGGTCGAATGGTGATGAAGCCATGGCCCGCCCACGCATCATCATTTGTCCGGCGCTAGTTTGCTCTCGGCTACATAGGCGGGGCTCAAAGTTCCCAGCTTGGTCGCGATCGGCAACAGGGTCGGATAAAATTGAACGAAAGTGGTGTCGGCCGCCGCGTGGGCCTGGTGGCATGAGTAACAGGCGGCGGCGTAGGGGATTTGCCGGGCCGGCGTTTCACCGTCAAATCCGAAAAATCCCCATCCACCCTTGAAGCGCGCGACGTCTTTCACGTGCGCCTCCAACCCCATGACCTCGCTAGTCTGAAACTGCCCAAGCTCGTTTATCGAACCCTTCGAGACGCCGCGGCGGTTCTCCAGCATCAGCACGGTCCTGTCGGGCCACACGCCGGTCGTCTTGAACTCGGCGTAGGCGGCGCGCGGCGCGAAGACGTTGTCAAATACATGCGCGCCGACCATGGCTGGGCTCCTGCTGTAGCTCATATCCATCCCCGAACTTAGGAAAACCCACTCTCGGTAGTCGGAGGGGAGGACAAGGAGACCGTTCGAATCGTATTGCGGTGCTCCCGGCTCGACCCTGGCCGGCGCCGCGAAACCGGCCAGGCCCGCGAAGACAGCCAGCGCAGCCACAGCGCCGACCGTAAGACCCCCAAACAAGCGAAGCAGAGTCGACCCACGATGGATCAGTGGATCGCCCCGTGGGCCAGCACCGCCAGCAGCAGCAAGGCGACGATATTGGTGATCTTGATCATCGGATTGACCGCTGGTCCGGCGGTATCCTTGTAGGGATCTCCGACCGTATCGCCGGTGACGGCGGCCTTGTGCGCTTCGGAGCCCTTGCCGCCATAGTGGCCTTCCTCGATCAGCTTCTTGGCGTTGTCCCAGGCCCCGCCCCCCGAGGTCATCGAGATGGCGACGAAGAGGCCGGTGACGATGACGCCCAGCAGCATCGCGCCCAGGGCCGAGAAGGCGTCGGCCTTGTCGGCTATCGCCTTGACGACGAAGAACAGCACCACCGGAGAGACAACCGGCAGCAACGACGGGACAATCATTTCGCGGATCGCCGCGCGCGTCAGAATGTCGACCGCGCGCCCGTATTCCGGCTTGACCTCATAGGTCATGATGCCAGGGTTTTCCTTGAACTGCCTGCGCACCTCGGCGACCACCGACTCGGCGGCGCGGCCGACCGCGGTCATCGACAGGCCGCCGAAAAGAAACGGCAGCAGGCCCCCAAACAGCAGACCGACGACCACGTACGGATTTGACAAATCGAACGTCACCCCGCCCATGCCGGCGAAGAAGCCGAACTGATCGGAGTTCGCGGAATAGAACTTGAGGTCCTGAGTATAGGCGGCGAACAGGACCAGCGCGCCCAGGGCCGCCGAGCCGATTGCGTAGCCTTTGGTCACCGCTTTGGTGGTATTGCCGACGGCGTCGAGAGCGTCGGTGGACACCCGCACCTCGGCGGGCAGCCCGGCCATTTCCGCGATCCCGCCGGCGTTGTCGGTCACCGGCCCGAAGGCATCGAGGGCGACGATGAACCCGGCCAGCGACAGCATGGTGGTTACGGCGATGGCGATGCCAAACAGTCCGGCCAGCTGATAGCTGACCACGATGCCGACCATGATCACCACCGCCGGCAGCGCGGTGGATTCCAGCGACATGGCCAGCCCCTGAATGACGTTGGTGCCGTGACCGGAGACCGACGACCTGGCGATGGATTTGACCGGGCGGAAGTTGGTGCCGGTATAGTATTCGGTGATCACCACGATCGCGGCGGTGACGGCGAGACCCACGAGGCCGCAGCCAAAGAGCGCGTTGGCGCTGACCAGCTTGCCCAGGACACTGACCCCGTCGACCGGCACCAGCGCATGAATCACCCACCAGACCGCGGCGATGGAGAGCACGCCGGTGACGATCAGACCGCGATAGAGCGCGCCCATGATGTTCTGGTTGCGGCCAAGCCGCACGGCCAGGGCGCCGACGATCGAGGTGACGATGCACGCCCCGCAGATGGCTAGCGGCAGCAGCATCATGTCCCCCACGATCGGCAGGCCGCGAAAGAAGATCGCCGCCAGGACCATGGTCGCCACCGTGGTCACGGCATAGGTTTCGAACAGGTCGGCGGCCATGCCCGCGCAGTCGCCGACATTGTCGCCCACGGCGTCGGCGATCGTGGCGGCGTTGCGCGGGTCATCCTCGGGAATCCCGGCTTCCACCTTGCCGACCATGTCGCCGCCTACGTCGGCGCCTTTGGTGAAGATGCCCCCGCCCAGGCGCGCGAAGATCGAAATCAGCGAGGCGCCGAACCCAAGGGCGACCAGGGAATCGACCACATCGCGACTGGTATTCTCGAGGCCCATGACGTTGGTCAGGATCGCGTAATAGCCGGCCACGCCCAGGAGCGCGAAACCCGCGACGAGCATGCCCGTCACCGCTCCGGATCGGAAGGCGATGGAAAGCCCCTTGGCCAGGCTCTCGGTCGCCGCCTGAGCGGTGCGCACATTGGCGCGAACCGAAATCAGCATGCCGACGAAACCGGCCACCCCGGAAAGCACCGATCCGATCAAAAAGCCGACCGCCTCGCGCCAGCCGATGAGGACGAAAATGATCGCCAGGATGACCACGCCGACGATGGCGATGGTGGTGTACTGGCGACGCAGATAGGCCTGGGCGCCTTCGCGGATCGCCGCCGCGATTTCCTGCATCTTGGCGCTGCCGGCCGACGCTCTCATCAGCACCGCGGTCTGGATCGCGCCGTAAAGCACGGCCAGGAGACCGGCCAGGATCACCAGGGTAAGCACGAGACTCATCTTCAAAGCGCCCCTTCATGGTTCGTATGCGAACGGCCGCGACCGCCGTTGACGGCGCGAACATGGAGGCCCATCGCCCCGCTCGATCGGAACGCGGTGCGCCGCGGTCCTTAGAAAAAAGTTGGCGGAAAGTGCCAAAACCCCCCGCCCAAAGCAAGCGGCGCTTTGCGCGGGGCGCCTTTTTGGCCCGGGCGCGTTTCCGTGCTCATGACCGGAATAGGCCACGCCTTGGGGTCGAGATCGACTTCCGCCCCGCCATGGCCCTCGGTGGGCGAGGAGTTTGGCAGCCTGGCTTCCGGCGGCGCGCCCGCCTGGCAGCGGCTGCTGGATTCCGCAGCGCATCTCGCGGAATCTGGTCATCGCCCTGGCGATTCTGCTGTTTACCCTGTGGGCGGCGAAGTCGCTTCCGCCGATCCGGCAGGGCGGGTCAGTGTCGCCAGCCCAGGCGATCGACCGCCACCGCGGCGCCGCCGGCGGTGACAGCCAGGCCCTCCCCCGCTTCGAAGCGTCCGACGCTGGCCACGGACAGACCCTGCGCGAGGACAGCCCGGATGAACGCAGGGGCTTCGGAAGGACCCACGGCGCAGACGATCGCGTAATCATCTCCACCCGTCGCAAGTGCGACCCGGGCGGCGGTCGCGTCGGACTGGTCGGCGAGCCACGCCCGCGCCTCGCTCGAAACCGGGAAAGACTCGACATCCAGGGCCAGACGCACGCCGCTGGCGCGGGCGACGTGCGCCGCGTCCGCCAGAAGGCCGTCGGAGACATCCGCCGCCGCATGGGCATGGTTGCGAAGCGCGCGGCGCAAAGCGAACAGAGGCGTCGGCAGACGGTATCGCTCGGCCAAGCGCCCGCCCGCATCGTCGATTTCGCCCCGGCTCGCCGCCAGGCCCAGCCAGCCGTCGCCGATGGTCCCGCAGACGATCAGGAGGTCGCCTGGCCTGGCGCCGGAACGCAGCACGGTCTTTCCCTGCCGCGCCCAACCCAGAACCGTCGCGCAAAGGGTCAACGGGCCGGCTGTTGAAACCGTGTCGCCGCCCAATAGCGAGATGTCGAAGGCATCTCCGTCGCTGCGCAGACCTTCGATGAACGCTTGGCGCCAGGGCCAGTCCCTGTCGGCCGGCCAGGCCGTCATCAACAGGTAGCCGAACGGCTCCGCGGCCTTGGCCGCCAGGTCTGAAAGGCTGGTTCTGAGCAGGCGCCTGGCGATGGTTTCGGCGGCTTCGCCCTGGCTGAAGTGAACGCCCTCGACCATGGCGTCCTTGGAAACCACCAGGTCGAAACCGGGACGGCTGACAATGACGGCGGCATCGTCGCCAAGCGCGAGAGCGCGGGGGTCGCCGCGCGTCAATGGGCGCAGGGCGTCGATCCACTCGAACTCGTCAGGCGGGTCGCGCATCGCTGGCGATCTGATCGAGAGCAGCGTTGACAAACCCTGGCTCGGGGCCCTCGAAGAACGACTTGGCGATCTCGACATACTCGTCGATGGCCACCTCGGACGGCACTTCGATAAGGCCGATCAGTTCGAAGCTTCCGGCCCGCAGGATGGCGCGAACCGTCGCGTCGATCCGCTCGAGACGCCATCCTTCGGCCAAACGGCGCACGATCGCCCTGTCGATGTCGCCCTGCGAAGCAACCACCCCCCGGACCAGCTTGGCGAAAAAGCCCTCGTCGGCCCGCGCCAGGGGCTCTCCCTCGAGGTCGCGAGCGAAGCGATGCTCGCTGAACTCCCGCACAACCGCCTCGACGCCGGCGCCCGAAACCTCCATCTGATAGAGAGCCTGGACGGCGGCCAGACGGGCCACCGAGCGCGCCTGGCGCGCGGGCGGCTTCACGAAACCGCTTCGATCAGGCGGTCTCTCAGAGCGATCATATCCAGGCAGGCGCGCGCCGCGGCGCCGCCCTTGTCGCTCTTGGAAACGCGGGCGCGAGCCCAGGCCTGGTCTTCATCCTCTACCGTGAGAATGCCGTTGCCGATGGCTAGTCCGTGCTCGGTCGCCAGCGCCATCAACCCGCGCGCGGACTCCTTGGAAACGATCTCGAAGTGATAGGTCTCGCCGCGGATCACGCAACCGAGCGCGACGTAGCCGTCGAAGCCGCCGCCGGAACCCTCTCCGGCTCGCGCGGCCATGGCGATGGCTCCCGGTATCTCCAGAGCGCCCGGCACGGTGACAACCTCGAAATCGGCGCCGAAGGCCGCCAGGACGCCCGTGGCTCCACTGAGCAGTTCATCGGCCAGTTCGCCATAGAACCGCGCCTCGACAATGAGCACGCGCGCCTTATCCCTTGCCATCGTCGGCGTCCTCCGGGCTCATCGGCCTCCAGCCCACGATTTTCAGGCCATATCCGTCGAGCGCGGCCGGGCGCACCGCGCGCGTGGACAGCAACACCATTTCCCGTACGCCCAGGTCGAGCAGGATCTGAGCGCCAACCCCATAATCACGCAAGGCGTTGTTGCGGTGCTCGTCGGGCGGCAATCCGCCGTAGCGTTCCGAGAGCCATGCGGGGTTGGGGTCGCGCAGAAACACCGCAACGCCCGGGCCGTCATGTGCCCCAAGTGCGCGCAGGGCGGCCGGCACATAATCGCGACGCGCTTCAATGTGGCCCAGCATGTCTGCGGCGAAATCGACCCGGTGCATGCGCACGAGGGTCGGCCTCTCCTGTTCGATTCTGCCCTTGGTCAGGGCCAGGTGTTCGGCGCCGTCGATGGTGTGGCGATAGATGACCATGCGGAACTGGCCGCCGTAGGTGGAATCAAACGGCGTCTCGAGCACCCGCTCCACCTGCCGTTCGGTGCGCCGGCGATAGGCGATAAGATCGGCGATGGTGCCGATTTTCAGCCCGTGCAGCTGCGCGAACGCGACCAGATCGGGCACGCGCGCCATGGTCCCATCGTCGTTCATCACTTCGCAGATCACCCCGGCGGGGGTCAGGCCGGCCATGCGCGAGATATCGACGGCGGCTTCGGTGTGACCGGCGCGGACCAGAACCCCGCCCTCCTTGGCGACCAGCGGAAACACATGCCCCGGCGAGACGATGTCTCCAGGGCCCTTGGTCGGATCGATGGCCACGGCGATGGTGTGGGCCCGGTCGTGGGAGGAAATGCCCGTGGTCACGCCCTCGGCCGCTTCGATCGAAACGGTGAATGCGGTGGCATGCGCCGCTCCGTTTTCCGTGGCCATCGGCGGCAGGCGAAGCTCGCGGGCCCGTTGCGAGGTTATCGACAGGCAGACCAGGCCGCGCGCGTGCTTGGCCATGAAGTTGATCTGATCGGGCGTCGCGAACTGGGCGGGAATGATCACGTCGCCTTCGTTCTCGCGGTCCTCCGCGTCGACCAGGATGTACGGGCGGCCCTGGCGCGCGTCCTCGAGGATGTCCTCGATGGGCGAGATCGGCGTATCGTCATCCATCTTCGGCCGTCTCCCGCCAACGCGCCAGATAGCGCGCCAGCATATCGATCTCCAGGTTGACCCTGGCGCCGGCCTGGAGATCCCCCAGGGTGGTCACATCAAGGGTGTGGGGAATAATGTTCACCCCAAAGACGTCGTCGTCGACGTCGTTGACGGTCAGCGACACGCCCTCGATGGTGATCGACCCCTTGGCGGCGATATAGCGATGCAATGGCCGGGGCGCACGTACGCGCAGGCGCCGCGATCCGCCCTCGGCCGAGGTGGACACGACCTCGCCCACTCCGTCGACGTGGCCCGAAACAATGTGGCCGCCCAATTCGTCGCCCGCCCGCGCCGGACGTTCGAGATTGACCCGGCGTCCCGGAACCCAATCGTTCAACGTGCTCACGGACAGTGTTTCGCTGGAAGCCTCGACAGCGAACCAGCCATCGCCCTTGTCGACGACCGTCAGGCAGCATCCCGCGTGGCTGATCGACGCGCCGATGGCGATAGTCCTGGCATCGTAACCTGTCTCGATCTCAAATCGCCGATCGCGATTGGTGTCCCGCACCGTGCGCACACGACCGACATCGGTGACGATTCCGGTGAACATCAGAGCCTTTCGTATCGTTCCCAAAGGTCGTCGCCGAGCCCTTGAACCTCAATCCGACGAAAGCGCGGCGCATCGGCCAGGGCATTGGGGCCACAACCCCCGACAGCGCCGCGTCCCTCGTCGCCAAGTACGATCGGGGCCCGGAACCACTCGATGGCGTCGACCAAGCCGGCAAACAGAAAGCTGGCGGCCACCTGCCCTCCGCCTTCGATCAAAACGCTGTCCTGCCCCATGGCCTCCAGCGCCTCCAACGCCGCGCGTGGATCGACGCGCGCGGCCTGATGCGCCACCTGGACAACGGTGACCCCTGCGTCAGTCAAACGTTTGTTTGAAACTCCCGTGGTCAGAATGATCGTCGCCAGACGACGGGCGGTGGTCACCAGCTTCGATTGAAGAGGGATGCGCTGGTGGCTATCGAGGACCACGCGCACCGGCTGGTTGGCGATGTCTCCGGCAAGGCGAACGGTAAGCTCCGGATCGTCGGCGATCACGGTTTCCACGCCAACCATGACCGCCGTGCTCGCCGCGCGCAGCCGGTGAACCTGCTCGCGGGCGGCCGGACCGGTGATCCACCGGCTTTCGCCCGACGCGGTGGCGATCCGGCCATCCAGGGACGTGGCCAGCTTCAGCGTGACCTTCATTCCTCCGGCTCGTCGGCCAGCCCCTCCTCGCTCAGGAAGTTGGCGAAATCTTCCGTCTGGCGGAAGTCCCGGTAAACCGAGGCGTATCGTACATACCCCACATCGTCGAGCGATTTCAAAGCCTTCATGACCATTTCGCCGACAACGTGTGAAGCAAGCTCAGTCTCACCCATGCTTTCAAGCTGACGAACGATGCCGTTGACCATGCGCTCGACCCGTTCGGCCTCAACGGGACGCTTGCGCATGGCGATGGAGATCGAGCGAACAAGCTTTTCGCGATCGAACGGCGCGCGGCGTCCCGAACGCTTCAGGATCGTCAGTTCGCGCAGCTGCACCCGCTCGAAGGTGGTGAACCGGCCGCCGCATTGGGGACATAGCCGGCGCCGACGAATGGCGGCGCCGTCTTCGGACGGGCGGCTATCCTTGACCTGGCTCTCAAGCTCACCGCAGAACGGGCAACGCATGCTCTAAGCCCCTCCCCAGCGGCGAAGACCCTCAAGTGTAGATCGGGAACCGCCCGGTCAAGTCCAGCACTTCCCTGCGCACCCGCGCCTCGACCTCGCCATTCTGGTCAACGCCGTTGGCGGCCAGGCCATCGACGACCTGGGCGATCAGCTGAGCGACCTTGCGGAACTCCCCCTGGCCAAAGCCGCGCGTGGTCCCAGCCGGCGTGCCAAGGCGGATCCCTGAACTGATCGCAGGCGGCCTGGGGTCGAACGGAATGGTGCTGCGGCTGCAGGTAATGGCGGCGCGCTCCAGGCTGTCCTCCGCGGCTTTGCCGGTTACGGCCTTCGGGGTCAGGTCGACGACCATCAGATGGCTGTCTGTGCCTCCCGAAACAATGTTCATGCCATGGCCCGCCAGGGCGTCCGCCAGAGCGCGGGCATTGTCGATGACATGCTGCGCATAGATTCTGAAGTCCGGCCGCAACGCCTCTCCCAGGGCGACGGCCTTGGCGGCGACGACGTGCATCAAGGGTCCGCCCTGGAGCCCGGGGAAGACCGCCGCGTCGATCTTCTTGCCGAGCTTTGGGCTGTTGCTGAGGATCATCCCGCCACGCGGACCGCGCAGGGTCTTGTGGGTGGTGGTGGTGACGGCGTGCGCGTGCGGCAGGGGGCTTGGGAAAAGGCCGGCGGCCACCAAGCCAGCGAAGTGCGCCATATCGACCATCAGATAGGCGCCGACGCTGTCGGCCACTTCGCGGAACCGCGCAAAGTCGATGGTCCGGCTATAGGCCGAGCCCCCGGCGATAATCAGCTTGGGTCGGTGCTCGAGCGCGATCTGCGCCAGATCGTCATAATCGATGATCTGGTCCTGTCGGCGCACGCTGTAGGCTACCGGTTTGAACCACATCCCTGACTGGTTGACGCTCTTGCCATGGGTCAGGTGGCCGCCGGCGTTGAGGTCCATGCCCATGAAGGTGTCGCCAGGGGACATCAGGGCCATGAACACCGCCTGATTGGCCTGCGATCCCGAGTGCGGCTGGACGTTGGCCCACTGGCAGTCGAACAGGCGTTTTGCCCGTTCGATTGCGAGAGTCTCAGCGACATCGACCTCTTCGCAACCGCCGTAATAACGCCGGCCGGGATAGCCCTCGGCATACTTGTTGGTGAGGATCGAGCCCTGGGCCTCCAATACCGCGCGCGAGACGATGTTTTCCGAGGCGATCAGCTCGATCTGGCCCTGCTGGCGGGCGAGCTCCTTGCCAACGACGTCAAAGATTTCGGGATCGGCGCTGGCCAGGTCGGCGCCAAAGAAAGCTGGCTCATCGAAGACCTGCGCGACGGCGCTCATCAAGACCACTCCCTTGGCGCCTTGCGGATCATGCCCGCGCAACGGCGAAATCGTTTGAATCGACCGGGCCGCCGCGCTGACGTCAGGCCGCGTAGCCGCCCAGTCGCTGGATGTTGCAGCGCGCCCAGAGCGCCTCCAAGGCGCTCACCAGATCGGCCATCATCGCGTCGGTGTGAAACGGTGTCGGCGTAAAGCGCAGCCGCTCGGTCCCGCGTGGGACGGTTGGATAGTTGATCGGCTGAACATAGATGCCGTGATCGGCGAGCAGCATGTCCGATACCAGCTTGCAGTGAACGGCGTCGCCGACCATCACCGGAACGATGTGGCTGGCCGAGGCCATCACCGGCAGGCCGGCGGCCAGCATCCGCGCCTTGAGCGTGGCGGCGCGCTCCTGATGGCGAACGCGGACCTCGTTGTGCGATTTGAGCCAGCGGATACTCGCCAGCGCGCCGGCGGTGAGCGCGGGCGGCAGCGAGGTGGTGAAGATGAAACCGGCCGCGAAAGAGCGAATGGCGTCGATCAACGCCTCATCGCCGGCGATGTAGCCGCCCATTACGCCAAAGGCCTTGCCGAGCGTGCCTTCGATGATGTCGATCTGGTCGGCGACCCCGTCGCGGTCGCTCACCCCGCCGCCACGGGCACCGTAAAGGCCAACCGCGTGGACTTCGTCGAGGTAGGTCAGGGCCCCGTATTTGCGCGCCAGGGCGGCGGTGCCGGCGACGTCGGCGATATCCCCATCCATCGAATAGACGCTCTCGAAGGCCACCAGCTTCGGGGCGTCGGCGGGGACCTCCACCAACAGGCTCTCCAGATGGTCCAGGTCGTTGTGGCGGAATATCTTTCGGGGACCGCCGCCGTTGCGGATGCCAGCGATCATCGAAGCGTGGTTCAGCTCGTCGGAAAAAATCGTCAGGCCGGGCAGAATTCGCTGCAACGTAGCCAACGCCGCCTCGTTGGAGACATAACCCGACGTGAACAAGAGCGCGGCGTCCTTGCCGTGCAGGTCGGCGAGCTCCTCTTCGAGTTCGACGTGATAGTGGGTCGTTCCAGAGATGTTGCGCGTGCCGCCCGATCCCGATCCGGCCTCGTCGATGGCCCGGTGCATGGCGTCGATGACCACGGGATTCTGGCCCTGGCCCAGATAGTCGTTGGAACACCAGACGACCACTTCGCGCGTATCTCCCGCGGGCGAGGTCCAGGTGGCGAAGGGAAAATTGCCGCGCTGGCGCTTCAGGTCGGCGAATACCCGGTAGCGACCTTCGCCTCGCACCCGCTCGACGGCGTCACTGAAGGCGGCCTTGTAATCCATCGGCGATTAGAGCTCCGCAGAACGCCATTGTCATCGCACGATCACCGTAAGCTGTCATCCACGGACTTTCCCTTAACCGCATCCGATCGGTTGATGCGGGAAGCTCCCGGCTAAAGCTCCGCCAGGCGGCCGCGCAGCAGTTGCAGGATAGCCGAGAAGTCCCTGGCGCCGTGCCCAAGGCCTTCGAAGAGCGCAAATAGCGCCTCGGCCTGGGCGCCGAGCGGCGTGGCGGCCCCGGCCCTGGCGGCCGCCTCCTGGGCAAGCTTCAGATCCTTGACCATCAGGGCGGTGAGGAAGCCACCCTGGTAATCGCGGTTTGACGGCGCGGCGGCCACAGGGCCTGGCCACGGGCAATAGCTGGTCAGCGACCAGCACTGGCCCGAGGACTTTGAGGCGATCTCAAAAAAACGCTCCGGCTGAAGTCCCAGCTTCTCGGCCAGCGCGAAGGCCTCACAGACGCCGATCATCGAGATGCCTAGCACCATGTTGTTGCAGATCTTGGCCGCCTGGCCCGCTCCGGCCGCGCCCGCATGGATCACCGCCTTGGCCATCGGCGCCAGGGTTGTCTCAACCGCTGAGAACACTTCGTCCTGGCAGCCGACCATGAACGTGAGACTGCCGCCGTCGGCGGCGGCGATACCGCCCGATACCGGGGCGTCGGCCGAGCGCAGGCCCGCCTTCGCCGCCAGTTCGCCCAGGTGACGCGCGCTTTCCACGTCGATTGTCGAGCAGTCGATCAGCAAGGCGCCGGGGCGTGCGTGCGGGACGACCTCGCCTTCCCACACCGCCCGCACGTGGGCCGCGGCCGGCAACATGGTGATCACCACGTCGGCGGTGCTCGCGGCCTCCGCGGCCGAGGCCGCCCGGCGGCAGCCCGCCGCCTCAGCCCGTTCGAGCGCCGCGTCGGAGAGATCGAATGCCCGAACATTGGCGCCTGACTTGGCCAGATTGGCGGCCATGCCCGCGCCCATGTTTCCAAGGCCGATAAATGCAACGGAGTCCATGCCCGGCTGACCTCGAGACCCTAGGGCTTGCGGAATAGATAGATGAACTGGTCCGTATGCCCGCGGATCGATGGTTTGAACACAAGATCGGTCCTTGGATCGGCGGGATTGCGAAGCAGGTCGCTCTGGCCGACGAAGGTGAAGCCCGTCGCCGCCATATCGGCCTTGACCCTCGCGGCGTCGATCCGATGGGTGGTGTTTGTCGACGCCAGTCCGGAACCATCAGGGGCCGAGTGGTCGACGACCACGAACAGGCCGCCCGGCTTGAGGGCCTTGAACACCGCGCGGTCGAAGGCGGGCACGTCGGCTGGGCCCATGAACGGATCGTAGAGATCATGGTAATTCTGGCGAATCCAGACAATGTCCACCGACTCTGGAACCGAAAAACTGTTGATCGGCGCGGTCAGGGCAATGACATTCGGGTGGTCGGGAAACGGCGATGCGCCATTCGCCATCACCGGCGCTTTTTTCAGGTTCACCACCTCGAGCGGGATAAACATGTAGACCTTGCCGCGAGGGCCTACCGCGTCGGCAAACAGCCGGTCGAAATAGGGCCCGGCGAACACGTCGACGACCCGGTCGCCCGGTTTGATGCCGATCAGGGCCAGGGTCTCGGCGGGCTTGCGCGCGGCATCGAGATCCCTGTCGGCCTGAGGCCTGGCGGGATCGGCCACGGCGGCGGTTACATAAGGAGGGACGGACGTCTGCGCCATCGCCGCCCCGCCGCACAGGCTCGCGCCCGCGATCAGGGTCGCTGCGGTCAGGGCCCCCAAAGTCTTGTTGATCATCTCGGAAATCTCCTCCCGATGCTTCGTCTCAAGGTCCAATAGCGCAGCGCGCGCCTCAAGTCAGCGGTTGCGCGCCCAGCCTGGAACGCTAGGAACATCGTCGTTGTGAGCAAAGCCCGCCTCGCCCCCTACCCCGCCCTTCGCCTGCGCCGCCTGCGCGCCGCCGAATGGACACGCCGACTGGTGCGCGAAACGCAGCTCACCCCGGCCGACCTGATCTGGTCGGTGATCGTCCATGATGGCGACGGCGGCGTTCCGGTGGCCTCGATGCCAGGCATCGAGCGGCTCTCGATCGCCCAGGCCGCCTCGGCCGCCCGGCAAGCCAAGGCCTTGGGCATCCCGGCCATCGCCGTCTTTCCCCACATCGACGGCGCGGCGAAGGATGCGCAGGGAAGCGCCGCCGCCGATCCGCAGGGACTGGTGGCCCGCGCCGTGCGGGCGATGAAGGACGCCGAGCCTGCCGTGGGCGTGATGTGCGACGTGGCCCTCGATCCGTTCACCGACCACGGCCACGATGGCGTCATCGAAGCTGGCCGCATTCATAACGAGGCGACTATCGAACGCCTGGTCGAACAGGGATTGATGCAGGCCAGGGCGGGCTGCGACATCCTCGCGCCATCGGACATGATGGACGGTCGCGTGGGCGCCCTGCGCGCCGCCCTTGAAGCCGCGAGCCTTTGCGACACGATGATCATGGCCTACGCGGCCAAGTATGCCTCGGCCTTCTATGGTCCCTATCGCGAGGCGATCGGCTCTGGACGGCTGGGACAGGGGTCGGTGGAAAATCCGGCCGACAAGCAGACCTACCAGATGGATCCCGCCAACTCCGACGAGGCCCTGCGCGAGGTCGCCCTCGACATCGCCGAGGGTGCGGACATGGTAATGGTCAAGCCGGGGATGCCCTACCTCGATATCATTCGCCGCGTGGTCGAGGCGTTCGCTGTCCCGACCTTCGCCTTCCAGGTGTCGGGCGAGTACGCGATGATCAGGGCGGCGGCGATCAACGGGTGGCTGGATGAGGACCGGGCGATCCTCGAGAGCCTCGGCGCCTTCAAGCGCGCCGGATGCGCTGGCGTGATCACCTATTTCGCCCCGGCCGCGGCGC
The DNA here is from genome assembly GCA_036511515.1 of Caulobacteraceae bacterium. Classification (GTDB taxonomy): domain Bacteria; phylum Pseudomonadota; class Alphaproteobacteria; order Caulobacterales; family Caulobacteraceae; genus Acaudatibacter. The sequence continues at coordinate 30,950 of DATCCB010000041.1, forward strand.
GCCTGCTGGGTGCCTGAAATTCGACCTTGGTCGGGCGACTAGGGGCGACGCAGGCCGCGATCGTCCGGTCGCTCGTCCTCGTTGCTGCTGGGCTCGGGCCAGGCCAAGGCGCCATCGGCGGACTGGCGGGCCCCGGTGGCGGCTCTGGCGCAGGCCGCGCGGGCCTCCTGACCCAGCGGCGAGAGAACGATCCTCCCGCCGACGACGGCGATGTCGAGAACATCGCCGCTGACCACGCCCAACTCAGCGAGCAGTGTTTTGGGCAGGATAACCCCGGACGAGTCGCCGACCTTGCGGATTTCGACGCGCATTCGCGCCTCCTCTTCGCCGTCCTCACCGCCTTCATAGACGATCGCGGCGCTCCGCGCCAAATTGCCACCGGCGACTGGCGCGAGGCTAGCGCCTGGTCAATCTCGCGGCCAGGCTCGAGGTATCCCACCGCGCGCCGCCCATCGCCTGGACCTCGGCGTAGAACTGATCGATCAGCGCGGTGACTTCGACGCGGGCCCCATTGGCTCGGGCCTCTTCGAGCACCAGGCCCAGGTCCTTGCGCATCCAGTCGACGGCGAAGCCGAAATCGAACTTGCCCCGCGCCATGGTCTTCCAGCGATTGTCCATCTGCCACGATTGCGCGGCTCCGTTGGAGATGGCTGCGTAGACCGCCTCGGAATCGAGCCCCGCCCGGCCGGCGAAAGCCACCGCCTCCGAAAGGCCCTGAACCAGGCCAGCGATGCAGATCTGGTTGACCATCTTGGTCAGCTGGCCGCTGCCGCTGGGCCCCATGCGTGCGACAGCCTTGGCGTAGGCCCCGACAAGGCCCTCGGCTTTGGCGAAAGCGGCCGGATCGCCGCCAATCATGACCGATAGCTGCCCGTTGATCGCCCCGCTCTCGCCGCCGGAAACCGGCGCGTCGAGAAAGGCGCAGCCATGCTCGCGGGCGGCGCGATCCATTTCCCTCGCCAAGTGGGCGGAGGTGGTGGTGTGGTCGACAATCACCGCCCCTCTGGGCAAAACCGGAAGCATCTGGGTGACCACCGCCCGCACGTCATCGTCATTGCCGACACAGAGTATAACGAAGTCGCGATCGGCCGCGGCGTCGGCAGGGCTCTGCGCCACCCGGCCCCGATGCGAATGCAGCCACCGCTCCGCCTTCGCCGGCGTGCGGTTGAACACCGCCATGTCGTGACCGGCTCCGGCCAGATGACCGGCCATCGGCGAGCCCATCACCCCCAGGCCGATGAAAGCGACCCTCATGTCCTTCTCGCAGCCCCCAGCTTGCATCGAGCACCGGCATAGGCCCTAATCGCCGCCGTGGAAGGCGTTTTTCAAAGGGCAGCGGCGCCAAGGTGACTCAGCACTTCCCAACGCGCCAGCTTCGCTTTTTCCTTACCGCGCCGTCGCCCTGCCCGTACCTGCCCGGGCGGCAAGAACGCAAGGTGTTCGCCCATCTGCCGATGCTCGAAGCGGCGTCGGTCAACGATTCGCTGACCCTGGGTGGCTTCCGCCGCTCACAGAACATTGCCTACCGTCCCGCCTGCGAAGGCTGCGCCGCCTGCGTTTCGGCGCGACTGCCCGTGGCCGACTACCGGTTTTCGCGCTCGGAGCGGCGCATATTGGCCCGCAACGACGCCCTTGCGCGCCACGTCGTCGAAGCCGAGGCGACCCGCGAACAGTTCGAGCTCTTGCGCCGGTATCTTCGGTCGCGCCACGCTGGCGGCGGCATGGCCGAAATGACCTGGTCGGACTACGTGGCCATGGTCGAGGATACCGCGGTGCGGACCCACGTCGTCGAGTATCGCAGTCGCCCGATCGACCGGGGACCTGGCGATCTTCTCGGTTGCGCCCTGGTCGATCAGCTCGCCGACGGCCTCTCCCTGGTCTACAGTTTTTTTGACCCGGCCCTGGCGCGCGCCAGTCCCGGCTCATTCATCATTCTCGATCACGTGATCCAGGCCGCGATGCTGGATCTGACCTACGTCTACCTGGGCTATTGGGTGCAGGGCAGCGCCAAGATGGACTACAAGGCGCGATTCTCGCCCCTGGAGATTCTGCGCCCCAACGGCTGGGGCCTGATGTCGGTCAAGGAGTGCAATTCCGGGGATGGATAACCCCGAAAGGGCGCCCGATCCGATGTCGGGACTGATCGAGATCATGGCCCGGCTGCGCGCCGACGTCGGAGGCTGCCCGTGGGATCGCGAGCAGACCTTCGCCACCATAGCCCCCTACACGATCGAAGAAGCCTATGAGGTCGCCGACGCCATCGAGCGCGGCGACATGGACGATTTGCGCGAAGAACTGGGAGACCTGCTGTTTCAGGTGATTTTCCACGCACGCATGGCCGAAGAAGCCGGCGCTTTCGAATTCCAAGACGTGGCCCGCGCGGTCGTCCGGAAAATGATCCGTCGCCATCCCCATGTGTTTGGCGATGCGCAGGCGCGTTCGGCCAGCGAGCAGACCTTGGCCTGGGAGGCCGTCAAAGCGGGCGAGAGGGCGGAGAAATCACGCGGCGATGAGGCCAGCGTGCTCGCTCACCTGCCGGTGGGCCTGCCCGCCCTGACCCGCGCGATGAAGCTTGCCGGGCGCGCGGCCGGGGTCGGCTTCGTGTGGCCTTCGACCGGCGAGGTGCTCGACAAGCTGCACGAGGAAATCGCCGAGCTGGAGGCCGAGATCGCCAGCGGGGATCGTGACAAGGCGCGGGAGGAACTGGGTGATGTCCTCTTCGTCATCGCCAATCTGGCGCGCGCCCTGGACATCGACGCCGAACAGGCCCTTCGCGGCGCCAACGCCAAGTTCATCCGCCGATTCCACTTCATCGAGCAAAGCCTGGCGAAGGCCGGTTCGTCGCCGGCCCTTTCCAATCTCGCGCGGATGGATGAACTTTGGAACGCGGCCAAGACGGCTGAAAAGCGCCCTACCTGATCGCCTTTGGACGCAACTGCTCGAAGCGGCCCAGGGCCTGAGCATCCAGATGGGCGACGACCACAAGCGAACCCTTCGACTGCTTCTGCGAAGTCACCCGCCCGTGGCGATGCAGCCACGCGATGGCCTCCCCGTCGGATGGCTCGAGGATGAAATCCCGCGCCGGCGCATCGTCGACCATGGCGCCAAGCCGCGTGAGCAGCGCCTGACATCCATCTCCGCTGGTTGCCGAGACGGCCGCGGCGCCGAGGTTCGCCGCCTTTCCGACCACCTCGGCCCGGGTGGCCGCGTCGAGACGGTCGATCTTGTTCCACACTTCGACGATGCGGGCGCCGTCCGCCGCATCGATGTCGATCTGCGCCAGCACCTTGGCGACGTCCTCGCTTTGGGCCGCGGAGTCCGGGCTTGAGATGTCACGCACATGCAGGATGATGTCCGCTTCGCGAACCTCGTCGAGGGTGGCGCGAAAGGACTCGACCAATTCGTGCGGCAGATCGGAGATGAAGCCGACGGTGTCCGAAAGGATCGCCGTTCGGCCGCCAGGCAGCCGTATGCGCCGCAAAGTCGGATCGAGCGTGGCGAACAGGATGTCCTTGGCCAGCACCTTCGCCGAGGTCAGCTGATTGAACAGCGTCGATTTGCCGGCATTGGTGTAGCCGACCAGGGCAAGCGTCGCATAGGGAATCCGCTTGCGCGACCGGCGCTGCAGGCCGCGCGTGCGGCGGACCTCCGCCAGCTCGCCCTTGAGCTTCTTGATCCGGTCGGCGAGCAGCCGGCGATCGGCTTCGATCTGCGTCTCGCCCGGGCCGCCCAGGAAGCCGAATCCACCCCGCTGTCGCTCCAGGTGAGTCCAGGTTCTAACCAGGCGCGATCGTTCGTAATCGAGCCGGGCCAGTTCGACCTGAAGGCGTCCTTCGCTGGTGCGCGCGCGGCGCGCGAAAATCTCCAGGATCAGGCCGGTGCGGTCGATGACCTTTACCTGCCATGCGCGTTCGAGATTGCGCTGCTGAATGGGCGTCAAGGCGTCGTCGACCACCACCAGATCGACCGCGCGCGCCGCGCAAAGAGCGCCGATCTCCTCGACCTTGCCCTTGCCGAACAAAGTCGCCGGCCGGGTGGCGCGCAACCGCGTCACCAGCGCCTCGCGAATTTCCAGGTCGAGCGCGCGGGCAAGTCCCGCCGCTTCCTCCAACCGACCGGCGGCGGACCGCGACGGGGCCTTCTGCGAGCGGCTAGGATGGATGACCAGCGCCGCTTGTCTGGGCGGCCGACGATCGATGGATTGGGAAGGCTTCAAGCGGCGTCTTCATCTTCGGCCGGCTCATAGAGCTGGACCGGCTGGGCGGGCATGATGGTCGAAATGGCGTGCTTGTAGACCAGTTGCGACTGGCCGTCGCGGCGCAGAAGCACGCAGAAATTGTCGAACCAGCTGACCACGCCCTGCAGCTTCACGCCATTGACCAGGAAGATGGTCAGCGGCGTCTTGGCGCGGCGAACGCTATTGAGGAACGTATCCTGAAGGTTCTGCTTCTTATCGGCGGTCACGGGTTGATCTCCCAGTTGTCTTATTGGCTGTGGTTCGGCGCCTATCACCACGCCGTGCGCCGGGCTTCCTCGATATAAAGCGCGCGAAGGCGCTGCGCCACCGGTCCTGGCCGTCCGTCGCCGAGCCTCGCCTCATCGACGCGGACAACCGGCATGACCACGGTTCCGGCGCCGGTGATGAACGCCTCGCGCGCGCGTTTGGCTTCGTCGACGGTGAACGGACGCTGGTCGAACTTGAGGCCCGCCGCGGCGATCACCTCAATCAGAGTCTTGCGGGTCACGCCGCGAAGAATATTGGCCTGAACATCGCGCGTCCGCAGAACGCCGTCGGCATCGACGATCCAGGCGTTGCTGGACGCCCCTTCCGTGACCAGGCCCAACTCATCGACGAACCACGCCTCCGCCGCACCGGCCTCCCGCGCCGCCTGCTTGGCCATGGCGTTGGGCAACAGACCAACCGTCTTGATATCGCAGCGGCCCCAGCGCGTCTCCGGTACGGTGATCACGGCGACGCCTTTTTCGGCGCGAGCGCTGGCCGCGCTCGGATCGACGCTCTTGGCGGTGACCACGACGCCCGGGGGTACCGGCGGATCAGGAAAGGCATGGTCGCGCGGCGCGACGCCCCGCGATACCTGCAGGTAGGCAAGCCCGTCGCGCACGCCGTTTCTGCGCACGGTTTCAGCAAGAACAATCTTGAGGGCCGCGGTGCTCATCGGCTGGACGATGCGCAGTTCCGCCAGGCTTCGCCCCAGGCGCTCGAAATGCCCGGCGGCGTCGCCCAGGCGCCCCCCGAACACCGCCCAGACCTCATAGACAGCGTCCGCCAGCTGAAACCCGCGATCCTCGATATGGACCATGGCCTTCTGGTGAGGGACGAATCGCCCATTGACGTAAGCGACGCGAGCCATGCGCTAGGCCGGCTCGTCCGCCGACCGCGCGGGGCCAAATCCCAGCGACTTCAGCTTGCGGTGCAGAGCCGACCGCTCCATGCCGATGAACGCGGCCGTGCGGGAAATATTGCCGCCGAAGCGGGTGATCTGCGCGGTGAGATATTCCCGCTCGAACAGTTCACGCGCGTCCCGCAGGGGCAGGGCGATAATCCGTTCCGCCCCAAGGCCCCCCGCGGGTGGCGCCGCGCTGGCATCCGGCGGCAGCATCTCGGCGGTGATGGGCTCTGACGGGTCGCCGCCGGCTAGAATCAGGATGCGCTCGACGACATTTCTCAGCTGCCGGACGTTTCCCGGCCATGACTGCACCTGCAGCGTGGCGTAGGCGTCATCGGCGAGTCTGCGCCTAGGCAGGCCCGAAGCGATGCTAAGGCGCTCCAGATAGTAGCCGATCAGCGCCGGCACGTCCTCGCGGCGCTCGACCAGTCCGGGCACGCGCAGCGGCACGACGTTCAGCCGATGAAACAGATCTTCCCGGAACCGGCCCGCGGCGATCTCCTCGCGCAGATCTCTCGATGTCGATGAAAGCACCCGGACATCCACCTGCACGTCGGTGTCGCCGCCGATGCGGCGGAAACGCTGCTCGACGAGCACGCGCAGGATCCGGCTCTGGCTGTCCTTGGGCATGTCGGCGACATCGTCGATGTAGAGGGTGCCCCCATGCGCGCGTTCAAAGACCCCGATCTTCCGCGGCCTGCCCCCCTCGCCTTCTTCGCCGAACAGTTCGAGATCCATCCGCTCCGGGGTCATGCCGGCCGCGCTGATGGCTACGAACTCGCTCTTGGCCCGCGGACTGGCCGCATGGATCAGGCGGGCAGTGGTCTCCTTGCCCGAGCCGGGCGGTCCGGAAATCAGGATTCGGCTGTTGGCCGGCGCGACTTTGGATATCAAGGTGCGAAGCTGCTGCGCCGCCGCCGACGCTCCCACCAGGCCATCTGGCACGATCGCCTGGGTGCGCAGACGGCGATTTTCGCGTTTCAGGCCCGAGGCTTCGAGCGCCCGCTCGACCAGCAGCAGCAGGCGATCGGACTTGAACGGCTTTTCCAGGAAATCATAGGCCCCGCGCTTGATCGAGCTGACGGCGGTCTCGATGGTGCCGTGCCCCGAGATCATGATCACCGGCAGGTCGGGATCGAGCGTCTTGACCATGTCGAGCAGTTCCAGGCCATCCAGGCCGCCGCCCTGCATCCAGATGTCGAGCACCACCAACGATGGCTTGCGTGCATCGATGGCCGCCAGCGCGGTTTCGGAATCCTGCGCGGTCCGCACGGCGTAGCCTTCGTCGGCAAGGATTCCCGCAACCAGTTCGCGGATGTCCGCCTCGTCGTCGACAATCAGCACATCGCCGGCCATGGCCATCCTTCAGGCCCCGACGACGGCGGGCGAGGCGATCGGCGCCGGGACCCTCTCGTATGGAAAGGACAGCACGACCCGCGCGCCCGGCTTGGCGCGCGCGTCGGCGAGCAGCAGTTCTCCCCCGTGATCCTCCAGGATCCGCTTGACGATCGCCAAGCCAAGGCCTGTCCCCTTTTCACGGGTGGTGACATAGGGTTCGGTCAGCCGATCGCGATCCTTGGCTGGCATGCCGATGCCGTTATCCTCCACTTCGATGTCCAGATGATCGGCACGTCGCGCGAGGCTTACGCGAATGCGTCCCGGTTCGGCGGCCGAGTCGCCCCGCCGGGCCGCGATGGCTTCGGCGGCGTTCTTAAGGACATTGGTCAGCGCCTGACCGACGATGCGCCCATCGCACATCAGCGTCGTCGCGGTGAGAGGCTCCTTGATTTCGACGCTGACGTCAGGATTGGCCACGCGCTGGGCGAACACAGCGGCGCGCAGCAACTCGACGGCGTCATGCGGCTCGATCTTGGGCGCCGGCATGCGCGCGAAGGCGGAGAACTCGTCGACCATCCGGCCTATGTCGCCCACCTGCCGGATGATCGTATCGGTGCAGCGGTCGAAGATCTCCAGGTCACTGACGATTTCCTTGCGGTACTTGCGCCTCAGGCGCTCGGCGGAAAGTTGAATAGGCGTAAGCGGATTCTTGATCTCGTGGGCGATGCGACGAGCGACATCCCTCCACGCGGCGTTGCGCTGGGCGGCAACCAGGCGGGTGATGTCGTCAAAGGTCAGGACCAGGCCCTCGCTGCTGTGGCTGGCGCGCACGCGCAGACGGCGCGAGTCGGCGTCGCGCACGACGTCGATATCGCCTTCCACCTCTCCGCCACGATTTCGCGCGCTGGCCGCGATCACCTCCATTTCCGGAGCGATCTCGCCTAGCTCACGGCCGAAGCCGTCTGCGGGCCCCAGCTTCAACAGGCGGGCGGCCTGGCGGTTGACGGCCGATATCTTTCCGCGGGGATCGATGCCGACGACCCCCGCGCTGACGCCCAGAAGCACCGTCTCCATGAACAGGCGCCGCGACTCCGCTTCAATGTGGGCGGTGCGCAGAGCTTGCTGCTGTTCCTGAAGATCATAGGTCATCCTATTGAACGCTCTGGATAACACAGCAATTTCTTCCGGATCTTTCGAGGTATCGACCCGAGCAGAAAGATCGCCCGCGGCCACGCGTCCGGCGGCCTGAACAAGCCTGGCCACCGGCGCGGCGATGCTGCTCGCCGCCGCCATCCCCAGCCAGACCGCCGCGACCAGCACCAGCAACGCCATCTCGAGATAGCTCAGCGCGAAGGCGCCCTGAATGCGGGCTCGTCCCGCCTTGGCCTGGCGGTAGGCGGCGAGCGAGGCCTCGGTCTCGTAAAGATGGGTGAAGATGCCGCGGTCGACCGGCCGGACGACATAGAGATAGGCATCCGGATAGGCCTGCAGGCGATAGAGGGCCCGAAACAGATCGGCCGACTCGAAGGGCATTGCCGAAACATCCCCCTCATCGGCGGCTTTGAACGTCGAGGGCGGCGGAATCAGCAGGGCCGGCGCGCCGGGGGGCTCGGCGCGGGCGAGCACCCTGCCCTCCCGATCGATCAGATAGGCGGCGGAGAGGCCGTTCTCGACAGTGCGGTCGCTGAGATACTGGCTGAACGCGACAGGGGTGTCTGAAAGTCCCGGCGCGGCCTTGTTGAGTTCGCTGGCCATCACCGCGACATGGCTACCCAGGTAGTACTTCTGTTCCTCGAGATACGATCTGGCCACGGTGGCGGAGTTCTCGACCGCAGCCTGAACCCTGGCGCTGAACCAGTTCTCGATGCCGCGCGTCACCAGGATGCCGAAGAACAGGGCGACGATCACCGCCGGCGCCACGGCCGCCAGAGCGAACAGGGCCACAAAGCGTAGGCGCAGCCGCGCGCCCGCGTCGGCGGCCTGGGCTCGCAATAGCCGCAGCACCCGCCAGGCCATCACTGCCGCCAGCGCGGCGATCAGGATCAGGCTCAGCCCGAGAAGGTTGAGGACCAGCGGATTGGCTGGCCCCAGGGGGCCGCTTAAGATCGGTGACGAGCCCAAGGCGACGGCTAGCGCCATCAGGGCGAAGGCGAGCGCATAGCCGCCGCCCATGACCAGCCGCGAGTGGACGGCGCGCCTCAGGATAGATTCGGGCTCTCGGCTTTGCATCGCGGACATCGGCGGACTCCTTAGAACCGCCTGTGCCATAAACTCAACAGGCTTGTGGCAAGATCGCTTCAGTCGGCCGCGAAAGGATCACCGCCCGCGTCCCGCCGACGCGATGTCAAGGTCGCGGATCTTCTTGCGCAGAGTGTTGCGATTGAGCCCCAGGATTTCGGCCGCCCGCAATTGGTTTCCATGCGTGGCGGCCAGGGTTATCTCGATCAGCGGGCGCTCCAGCTCGGCCAGCATCCGATGATGAAGCCCGGGCGCCGGCACGCCGTCTGGCGCGCTGGCGAACAAGGACGCCAGGTGCCCCTCGATCAGCGCGCCAATGGTGACCGGCCCGGAGCTGTTGTTGGAATAGGCGGCGGGCTCCGCCAGTTCGCGCTCGACGATCCGCGCGCTTATCGAAGGCTCGGGATAGAGGGCGCAGATGCGCCGCATCAGGTTTTCCAGTTCCCGCACGTTGCCGGGCCACGGATGGGCCTTCAGGCGCTCGATCGCGCCCTTGTCGATGGTCTTCGGCGGCAGGCCCTCGCGATGGGCGCGCAGCAGGAACGCGCGGGCGAGATCGGCGATGTCGTCGGCGTGGTCGCGCAGCGCCGGCATCCGCACCGATGCCACGTTGAGGCGAAAAAACAGATCCTCGCGAAACAGGCCCTGAGCGATGAGGCCCCGAAGATCACGGTTGGTCGCCGCGATGACCCGCACGCCCGGCCTGCGGCCGGTCTTGGGATTGATCGCCGGATCGGCGCCGTCGAAGACGCGCAGCAGGCGGGTCTGAGCATCCAGCGGCATGTCGCCGATCTCGTCGAGGAACAACGTACCGCCATCGGCCTCCACAAGCTTGCCAGGTTCGCCCTCGCCGACGCCGAAGAGTTCGCGGTCCACCCGCTCGCGCGGAAGGGCCGCGAGGTTGACGGCCACGAACCGCCCTTCCCGACGCCGGCCAAGATCGTGCAGAGCGCGGGCGACCAGTTCCTTGCCCGAACCCGACTCTCCCAGGATCAGCACGGTCAGATCGGCGCCAACCAGACGGGCGACGGTCCGGTAGACCTCCTGCATGGGCGCGGACCTGCCGATCAGCGGCAGGCCGTCGTCGCGTATGGCTCTGGCCTGCGCCCTGGCGGCGTCGCCGTCGGCCGGGCGGGCCAGGGCGCGGCGCGCCGCGCCGGTCATCTCGTCGAGATCGAAGGGCTTGGAGAGATAGTCGAAGGCCCCGATTTCCGCCGCGTTGACCGCCGTCAGCAGGGTGTTTTGCGCGCTCATCACGATGACCGGCAGCTTCGGGCGCTGCCTGCGGATGGTCGGCAGCACATCGAAGACGTTGCCGTCCGGCATCAACACATCGGTGATCACCAGATCGCCATCGCCGTCGGAGACCCATTTCAGCAAGGTCGCCGCGTTGCCGGTCGCCCGGACCTGATAACCCGCGCGCGAAAACGCCTGGGACAACACCAGACGGATCGACGCGTCGTCATCGGCAATCAGGATTTTCTGATCGGCGGCGTTCATGGCGGGAGGTCGCCGTGAAAAGCCGGCGGGGCGACGGGCAACAACACCCGAAACACCGTGCGGCCGGGCTCGGAGTCGAACTCTATAATGCCATCGTGCGCGGCGATGAGCTTGGTCACCAGGGCCAGGCCCAGCCCCGCCCCGGTGGTCTTGCTGGTCACGAACGGCTCGAACAGGCAGTCGCGCAACGCGATCGGCACGCCTGGCCCATTGTCGCTGATCCTGACCTCGAGCGGCGCCCCAGGGAGATTGTGACCATCCGGCCCGCGGACCTTGACGCCGTGGCGCCAGGCGGTGGCCACGCCAAGCGCGCCGCGTCCGTCGCCGCGGGCATGCGCGGCTTCTGCGGCATTCTTCACCAAGTTCAGAAACACCTGAATCAGCAAATCCTCGTCCCCCCAGACCGGCGGCAAGGACGGATCGTAATCCTCGGAAAGGGCGAGGCCGTCGGCGACCCCATTGGCCGCCAGGGCGCGAACGCGGTCGAGCACGCGATGGATGTTGAGCGCCTGGCTCGCGGGACGCACGTCCTCGGACACGGCCTGCATGCGATCGACAAGCCGCCGGATGCGGTCGGTTTCATCGACAATCAGCTGCGCCAGCGGCGCATCATCAGCCCGCGCGCCCGTCTTGAGCAACTGGGCGGCGCCGCGAATGCCGGCCAGGGGATTCTTGATTTCGTGGGCCAGCATGTGGCCGATGCCGACCACCGAACGCAGGGCGGCCATGTCGGCCGCGCGCTCGATGCCGATCGCGGCGCGCCGCGGGTGGAGGGTCAGCAGCACCGCGCCGTCGCCCAGGGGTCCGGCCGCGCCGTCGGCCTCGAATACGGGCTGGCCGAAGACATCGATCTGCATGCCGCGCTCGCGCACCGCGCCGTCTTCGGTCAGGCAACGATCGATGAGCTGGGCCAGGGGCGATCCGGCGGGCAGCGCGGGCCGGAAACGATCCCGCGCCAAGTGGGCCAGCCCGTGGCCGAACAGGGCCTGCGCCGCCTCGTTCACCGCCGCCAGCGCGCCCTGTGCATTGATGATCATCGCCGGTTCCTGACCAAGATCGAAGGCGCAGGCTTTCAGGCTCTCGAGAGCGGCGGTTGGCGCGGAGGCGGTGCGTTGAGGGATCATGCGGCGAGCCTTAGTTCGTCGCCGCCCCAAAGTTGCGACAGGGCCGTTTCGATCTCATGGCGGGAATCGAGCCGGCACAGGCGCGCGCGAGCTTCGCGCCGCGCCCCGGTCGAGCCGGGCCACGGGGCGGCGTCGATGTAAGCCGCCAGGTGCTTGCGAAACACGCGAACGCCATGGCGCTCGCCATAAAATGCGGCGCTGGCGGCCAGGTGGCGGGTGACGATCCCCAGGCGTTCGTGGGGCCCAGGCTCGTCATGATCGAGACCATCCAAGGCCGCCTGGATGTGGCCGGCGATCCACGGACGGCCGGTAGCGCCGCGTCCAATCATCACGCCATCGGCGCCCGATTGGGCCAGCGCCCGCAATGCGCCTTTCGCATCGACGATGTCGCCGTTGACCAGCACCGGAATTGCCACCGCCGCCTTGACCGCGCGCACCGCCCGCCAGTCGGCGACGCCGCCATAGAACTGGCAGCGCGTCCGCCCGTGAACGCTGAGGGCCTGGGCTCCAGCCGCCTCGGCGCGGACCGCAAATTCCGCCGCGTTGATCGACCTGTCGTCCCAGCCAAGCCGCATCTTCACGGTGACCGGCGCATCGACGGCCTCCACGGCGGCGGCGATCAGGCGCTCGGCCAGGCCGAGGTCCCGCATCAGCGCCGAACCGCAGGCCGCGCCGGTCACCGCCTTGGCCGGGCAGCCAAAATTGAGATCGACGATCTGAGCGCCCGCCGCCACGGCCAGTCGCGCCGCCTCGCCGATCCAGTTGACCTCGTGTCCGACGAGCTGAACGACCATCAGCGGCAGGCCCTCGCCCACCGCCGCTCTGCGCACGACGTCCGGCCGGCCCTGGGCGAATTGCGCGCAGGCCACCATTTCCGTCGCGAGGTAAGTCGCGCCCATAGCCGCAGCCGTCTGCCGAAACGGCAGGTCGGAAACCCCGGTCATCGGGGCGATCCACACCTGTCCTGGAACCTGAACCGACCCGACGTTCAAGCCTCTGCTCATTTTTTGGCCACCGGTCATGCCTTTTTATTAGGCAAGACCGGGCAGGCGGTAAAGCCTGGACATGAGAAGGCGGCGGATTAAACAGCACCGATGGCCTTTTCAGCGGTGATCGTCGCGGCCGGCGCGGGAACGAGAGCCGGCCCAGGCCAGCCCAAGCAGTGGCGAGATCTGGCGGGCAGGCCCGTCATCCGCTGGTCAGCACAGACCCTGCTGGAGGCTGGAGCGCGCCGCCTGGTGGTGGTCGTGGCCACTGGCGATGAAAGCCTGGCCGCGGCGGCGCTCGCCGGTCTGGATCGCTGGACCGCGACCGCCGGCGGGGCGACCCGAGCCCAGTCGGTGATCGCCGGCCTTGCCGCCCTGGACGGAGATGCGGACGAGATCGTGCTCGTTCACGACGGCGCCCGCCCATTCCTCACCGCCGCCCACATCGCTTCTCTGATCGAGGCGCTACATGGCGCCGACGGCGCCCTGCCGGCCCTGGCCGTGGCTGACACGCTCAAACGTTTCGACGCGGCGGGGGGAGCGACGACCGCGCCGCGCGAAGGGTTGTGGCGCGGCCAGACGCCTCAGGCGTTCCGGCTGGGTGTGCTGATGGCCGCCTATCGAGCATGGCCCCGGGACCAGACGTCCACCGACGACGCGTCGGTGGTCGAAGCCGCCGGCGGCAGGGTCGCGCTTGCGCCCGGCGATCCGATGCTGATGAAATTGACCTATGCGGAGGACTTCGCCATGGCGCGGATGCTGGCAGGCCGGGCGCGGTCGATACGCGTCGGCCAGGGCTATGACGTGCACCGCTTCGGTCCAGGGGACGGCGTGTGGCTGTGCGGCGTGCGGATCGGCCACACCGCCAGCCTGCTCGGCCATTCAGACGCCGACGCTGGGCTTCATGCGCTGACCGACGCCCTCTTGGGCGCGATAGGCGCGGGCGACATCGGCGATCATTTCCCGCCCAGCGATCCCAAATGGAAGGGCGCCGCGTCCGATGGCTTTCTGCTCCATGCCGCTTCGCTGGTCGCGGACAAGGGCGGCAGGGTGGTCAACGTCGACGTCACCCTGATCTGCGAAGCGCCGAAGATCAAACCGCACCGCCAGGCGATGCGCGCGCGGCTTGCGGCGCTGCTGGGCATCGATATCGAGCGGGTCAGCGTCAAGGCGACGACGACCGAGGGCCTGGGCTTCACCGGCCGCTCCGAGGGCCTCGCCGCCCAGGCCGTGGCGATGGTCGAGTTGGGCGATTAGCGCGACCGCGGCGCCTTAAGGATTGATCCCCGCCCAGCGCTCGCGCGTGCGGCGGACGAGAGCGCCGAAGAGGTTGGTGTAGTCGTCCGTCCAGGCCCGGACGCCGGGAGGGGCGACGCGGCTCCATCGGGGATCGCCGGCGAACGGCGCGAGCGCCGCATCATCCTTGGCCAATATCACCGCGTCTTCGGAGGACTCCCACAGCGACGGCAACAGCGGATTGGCCTTGTGGCGCTGCACAAGCAACCGCGCCCCCGCGGCGATGGCCACGGCCTCGGCGGGACGGACCAGATCTAGGTTGCGGTTCGAAAGATGCAGGATGACCACCCCGCCCGGTTTCAGTTTCGAGAGGTACATGCGCGCGGCCTCGACGGTCAGCAGATGGGCGGGAACGCTGTCGGAGGAGAAGGCGTCGATGAGGAGGATGTCGTAGCGGCCGGGCGGCTGGCGGCTCAGGGTCAGGCGGGCGTCGCCCAGGACAAAGCGAACCGGTCCGCGCGCGCACCGCGAGGTATAGGAGAAGTTTCGCGGATCGGTGGACACGTGCACGACCAGCGGGTCGATCTCGAAGAAGTCGAGACTGTCGCCGGGGCGTGAATAGGCGGCCACCGAGCCGGTCCCAAGGCCGATGGCGCCGATGGCGATGGCGCTCTTTCGCACCTCAATGCCGTCGAACACCTGCCCGATCGGGGTTTCGTGCGCATAGTAGACCAGCGGCTGGCAGGAGTAGGCCGGCGAAAGGGCCTGCGCACCGTGCATGGTGGTGCCATGGGCCAGCATGTGAACCTCGCCGCCCAGTCTTGGCTCAATCACGCGCGATTCGTGGAGCACGCCAAAGAACCCGCGCCAGCTGTGGAGGACGTCGATCCGGTCGCCGACCCGGTTGGCGGCGATGGTCAGCACCAGGACCGCGATGGTGAACATCCACGCCCGGCGCCGTAGCAGAAACGCGCAGATGGCGACCACGGCCAGGACCGGCGAGGCCAGCTTGCTCGGATCGAGGCCGCCGATGCGTTCGGCGACAAAAGCGCGGAAAGGCGCCGCGGGGTGGACAATCTCGACAGCCACGACCGCCGCCAACGCGCCGGCGGCCCCGATGCCCCATAGCCGTCGCCGCAGCGGTCCTTCGGCCCACGGTCTGGCGAGGCAGGCCAGCACCAGCACGGCGGGGTATTCGATCACGGTATTGAAGATCAGCGGCGCGACAAAGGCGTTGAATGACCCGCCGATGACCCCGCCCAGCGACATGCAGATATAGAAATCGGTCAGCCGCTCAGGGCTTGGGCGCCGGGCGACCAGGGCCTGGTGACAGATCAGGGCGGTGAGAAAAAAGCTGAGCAGGTGAATGGCCACTTCCTGGACAAATCCGCCGGTCAGGAAGTGGATGAACGATGCGCACAGGACCACGGCGGCCGCCTGCAGGGTCAGGGCCAGGGGTCGGGAGATCGCCGGTCTGGCCTGGAAGGCGACGATGAAGCTGAGCAGATAGAGCGCCAGGGGCGCCACCCACAGGAAGGGCGCCGAGCCGACGTCGGTGGTGATGTAGCTGGTCACCCCCAGCATCAAGCTGGACGGTAGGGCCGCGAGCGCGATCCACCGCGCCCGGTCGAGCCAGGTGACGCCGCCTACATCCGGCGCCGCCGCCGGCGCCTGCATCTGCGTCCTCCCGGCGTAAGGGGCGGCGCGCCACACGGCAGCGCAAAGCACCAGGATGAGCACAAAAAACACCCCGTACCCGACACTCCAGCTGGCTGTCTGGGAGCGCAGCGTCAGTCCGGGTTCGACAAGCGTCGGATAGGCCAACAGAGCCAGAAGGCTGCCGAGGTTACTGGCGGCGTAAAGCGCGTAGGGCTCGCGGCCCTCGGCGCCGGCGAAGATTCGCGCGTGCCAAGCCTGGGCCAGGGGCGCGGTGGCGCACAGCGCCGCGAAGGGCGCGCCAATTGAAAGCGCCAGGGTGCCGACTAGCCAGAGCGCCGGGTCTGACGTGGATGGATCGCCGAACCCCCCAGAAACCCGCAGCGGCAGGACGAACGCCGCCAGTATCAGCACCACAAGGTGCACGCACACCTGCACGCGGAGCGAGCCGATCCGCTGGATAAAATGGGCATAGATGTAACCGGCCAGCAGGGCGCCCTGGAAAAACGCCAGGCTGGTGTTCCACACCGCCGCCGATCCGCCGAGCAAGGGCAGCACCAGCTTGGCGATCATCGGCTCGACGACGAACACCAGTGCCGCGCTGGCGAAAACCGTGACCACGAACAGGCCGGGCGCGAGCGGGGCGGGGCGCGATGGCGCGACGGCGGTCATGGATGACGATTCGCCCTTGAAACCCGCAAGCCGGCGATGTTGGTCAGGCGGGGCCGGTTTGGCTAGGGCAGAAGGGCCGCGCGCAATGTTTTCACTCGAGATCGAAACCCTGGCGCGCCTGGTGATCGACGATGCGCGGGAGAAGTCGCTTCGCATCGTCACCGCCGAGAGCTGCACCGGAGGGCTGGTGGCGGCGGCCATGTGCTCTATCGCCGGCGCGTCCGATGTCTTCGAGCGCGGTTTCGTCGCCTACACCAACCGGGCCAAGCAGGAGCTGCTCGGCGTCTCGGGCGATCTGATCGCCGACCTCGGCGCGGTCTCCGAGCCGATCGCGCGGATGATGGCCGAAGGCGCCATCGAAAATTCCCACGCCCACGTTTCGATCGCCGTCACCGGGGTGGCGGGCCCGGGAGGCGGCACGCCGATGAAGCCGGTGGGCACGGTCCATTTCGCCACATCCCGCGCCAATCAGTCGGTGCAGCACCGCATGGAAATGTTCGACCTCGACAGTCGATGGGAGATCCAGATGGCCGCCGTGCAGACGGCCCTGGAGTTCTTGAAAGAACGGCTGCGGTAAAGGGCGATCTGCCCCCCCGCCGGAGCTCTACCCGTACAGCACCCTGGCTCGGTCTTCGAAGCAGGCGACCAGGCGGGTGACCGCGCGCTGGAAATTGGCGGCGAGAAGGGTCTCGAGAAGGCGGGACTTGAAGGCGAAGTCGATGTCGAAGGTCAGTTTGGCGCCGTCGGGGTCGGGAGCGAAACTCCAGCGGTTGGTCAGCCGGCGGAAGGGTCCAGACAACAACTGGACGTCGACCAGAAGGGATGGCGCGTCGAGGCGCACATGGGTTGAGAAGCGCTCATGGACGATTGAAAAACCGACAACCGCCTCTGCATCGAAACCCACCACGCCCGGCCCCTCGTCAGCACGGTTGTGCGTGGTCAGACGCGTCACCCAGGGCACGAAATCCGGATAGGCCTCGACGTCGCCGACCAGGGTGAAGAGCTGGGCGGGCGTGTAAGGCAGCACGCGCGTCAGGCTATGGCGCAAGCGGCTTTAGGTTCGCGGCTCGCGCGGCGCGCAGGCGCGCGAAATCCTCGCCGGCATGGTGCGACGAACGGGTCAGCGGACTGGCGGAGACCATCAGAAAGCCCTTGGCCAAAGCCGCGGCTTTCAGGCCAGCGAACTCGTCGGGACTGACAAAACGGTCGATGGGCGCGTGCTTGCGCGTCGGCTGCAGGTACTGGCCGATGGTGATGAAATCGACGCCGGCGGCGCGCATGTCGTCCATCACCTGCAACAACTCCTCGCGACTTTCGCCAAGACCGACCATCAGGCCCGACTTGGTGAATTGGCGCTGGTCGGCCTCCTTGGCGCGCTCCAGCAGGCGGAGGGAATGGTAGTAGCGCGCGCCGGGTCGGACCTGGAGGTAAAGCCGCGGGACCGTCTCGAGGTTGTGGTTGAACACATCCGGACGCGAGGCGATCACCCGTTGCGCGGCGGCGATAGGCTTGCGCAGGAAATCGGGGGTCAGGATCTCGATGGTCGTGGCCGGCGCCGCGGCGCGGATGGCGGCGACGGTGGCGGCGAAGTGCCCGGCGCCGCCGTCGTCCAGGTCGTCGCGATCGACCGAGGTAATCACCACGTGGCTCAGGCCCATGGCGGCGACGGCGCTGCCGACGCGGGCCGGCTCAAACGCGTCCAGGGGACCCGGCTTGCCGGTGGCGACGTTGCAGAACGCGCAGGCGCGGGTGCAAACCTCGCCCATGATCATCATCGTTGCGTGGCCGACGCTCCAGCACTCGCCGATGTTGGGACAGGCGGCTTCTTCGCAGACGGTGGTCAGCCCGTGCTCCCGGACGATCCGCCGCGTTTCCAGGTAGCCCGCCGAGCCGGGCGCCCGCACTCGCAGCCACTCCGGCTTGCGCAGGATCGGCGTGTCGGCGCGCGCCTGCTTTTCGGGATGGCGCGTCGCCGCGGGGCTTCTGTCGATGACCGTGGTCATGCGCCCTAGATCGGCCGTCCGGGCCCAAGGATCAAGCCGCGTTGTCGGGGTGTGGCCGCAACTTGGGCTGGCGTGCTAATTTGCGGCGATGGCAAGCGCCTTCAATCCAGCCGACGCGCAACGCAGCGTCTTCGACGCCCTTCTGGACGCCGCGCAGCGCTATGGCGGCAAAAAGCCGATCCTCGAGGATCAGGAAAGACGGCCGCTCAGCTACACCGATCTGATCCGGGCCTGCTTCGCCCTTGGCCGCAAACTGGCGTCGATGACCGCGCGGGGCGAACGCGTCGGCGTTTTCCTGCCGTCCAGCGCCGGGGCGGTGGTGACGTTTTTCGCTCTTCACGCCTTTGGCCGCGTTCCCGCGATGCTCAACTTCACCGCCGGCATCCGCAACCTGCGCGCCGCCGCCAAGCTGGCCGGGATCAAGCGGGTGCTGACCTCGCACCGCTTCATCGAGCAAGGCAAGCTGCACGATCTGATCGACGCCCTCGAGGCCACCTGCGCGATCACCTATCTCGAGGATGTGCGGGCTGCGATCGGAACCGTGGACCGCCTTTACGCGCTAGCCGCCTCGCTCGCCCCCCGCGCTTTCCGCACCGCGACGAGGCCCAGCGATCCCGCCGTCGTTCTGTTCACATCCGGCAGTTTCGGCGCGCCGCGCGGGGTGGTGCTCAGCCAGGCCAATGTGCTGGCCAATACCGCCCAGATCGCCGCCCACATTCCGCTCGACCCGGCCTGGGTGATGTTCAATCCCCTGCCCGTCTTCCATTGCTTTGGGCTGACCGGCGGCGTGCTCTTGCCCCTGTTGACCGGCATGAAGGCGTTCGAATATCCAAGCCCCCTGCATGTCAAACTGATCCCGCCCTTGATCAAGGCCAGCGGGGCCAGCATCCTTCTGGCCACCGACACCTTCCTCAACCAGTACGCCCGCTCGGCCGACCGCGACGAACTCGCCGGCCTGCGCTTCATTGTCTGCGGGGCCGAAAAGGTGCGTGACGAGACCCACAATCTGATCGCCCAGCGCTTTGGCGATATTCCGGTGCTGGAGGGCTACGGGGCCACGGAAGCCGCGCCGGTGATCGCGGTCAACAAGCCGACTGACAATCGTCGGGGCACGGTCGGCGGCATTCTGCCGGGCGTTGAAACGCGCATCGACCCGGTTGAAGGCATCGCGCGGGGCGGCCGGCTGATGGTTCGGGGTCCCAACATCATGTCCGGTTATCTGAACGAGGCCGGCGGTATCGATGCGCCGGCCAGCGGCTGGCACGACACCGGCGATGTGGTCGAGATGACCGCCGACGGCTGGATCACCATCCTCGGCCGGGTGAAGCGCTTCGCCAAGATCGGCGGCGAAATGGTTTCGCTGACGGCGGCAGAAGACCTGGCCGCCGGCCTGTGGCCTGCCGCCCGTCACGCGGTGATCTCCATGCCGGACGCCAAGAAGGGCGAGCGGCTGGTGCTGATCACCGACCAGGCAGACGCTGACGCCGCCGGCCTCATCGCCTATGCCCAAAACCTCGGCGCCCAGGACCTCGCCGTCCCCCGCCGTATCGTCAAGGTCCCGGAGATCCCGGTCCTCGGCACAGGCAAGACCGACTACGTCGCCATTCAGCGCATGGCCGAAACCGAGGCACGGGGGTGATTGGTGGCCCGGAGCGCGGGCTTCCAGCCCATAGGCGCTAAGATAGGGGATTCCGTCATATCGGTGTTCGTGATTCAAGCTTTGGATGGAACCTGATTCGGGATTTTCGTTTGATGGCGGCTGGCCCGAGATTGAGGCGCTGCTGGGT
>DATCCB010000042.1:0-6459 GCA_036511515.1 Caulobacteraceae bacterium
CTAAGCCCGCTCGGCGGCCAGCCTGTGGATTTGTGGACGGCAAAGAAAACCGCCGACCACAATCCCACAGGCACAGCTACAACCAAGAAGCGGACATTTGATGTGCTACGAAAGGCGGACATCTTCATTTGCTATCGACACGAGGGCCGTTGCGCTTGAATCGCATCGCTCGCGCCGGCGCCTTACAATTGCGGCGTGGACGCCGAACGCAAGCTCGCCGGACCTTACCCGTGACCGCGGAGACCCGCCCCGCAAGGGCTGGCGTGCGGGCCGCCGCGCCGCGATGGCCCGCGTTCCGCTCATTCGCCGGCTACAGGGCCGGCTTTGTGGCGCCGGACGTCATGGCCGGCCTGACCCTGGCGGCGATCGCCATACCCGAGCAGATGGCGACCGCGCGGCTGGCGGCCCTTCCGCCACAATTCGGTTTCTTCGCCTTCATCGCCGGAACCCTGGGAATCCTCGTCCTGGGATCGAACCGACGCATGTCGGTAGGCGCCGATTCGACCATCACGCCGGTCATCGCCGGTGGCCTTGTCCTCATCGCGGCGAGCGGATCGGCGCACTATGCGGCGATGGCGGCGGCGCTGAGCCTGATGGTTGGGGCGATCATCGTCGTGGCCGGCTGCCTGCGGATGGGCTGGATCGCCGATCTGCTGTCGATCCCGGTGGTCACCGGCTTTCTCGCCGGAATCGCCATCCACATCATCGTCTCGCAATTGCCTGGGGCCCTTGGCTTGGCGACGGGCTCCGGCAGCATTGTTCATCGCCTTTCCGACATTTGGCGCCAGGCGCCGCATATCAACCTCTACGCAGCCGCGATCGCCGCGAGCGTCCTGGCGCTGACCGCCGGCGCACACCTATTGAGCGCGCGAATTCCCGGGCCGCTGATCGCCATGGGGCTCGCCACCTGGGCGGTGATCAGCCTCGGGCTCCAAGACAAGGGCGTTGCGGTGCTTGGCGCCGTTCAGGGCGGCTTGCCGCGGATATCGCTGCCCGCGGCCAGCGCCGACCAATATGCGCACCTGCTGCCGCTGGCCCTGCTGGTGGCGCTGATCGCCATGGTGCAGACGGCGGCGACGGCGCGCAGCTTTCCCCCCGAAGGCGGCGACCCGCCCGACATCGATCGGGACTACATCGGCCTTGGCGCGGGAAGTCTGCTGGCGGGCCTGATCGGGGCCCTTCCGGTCAATGCCAGTCCGCCGCGCACCGCCATCGTCGCCGAAAGCGGGGGTCGCTCGCAGCTTGCCGGGCTGACCGCGGCGGCTATCGTGGTCGTCCTGCTGGCAGTTGGCGCGAAGCTTCTGACGCACGTACCGCAGGCGGCCCTTAGCGGAGTTCTCCTTTTCGTTGCGCTGCGCATTGTTCGCGTGAGCCGGATGCGACAGGTGCTGAGCGGCAGCCTGGTCGAGTTCAGCCTGATCGTCGCCACCGCAGGCGCCATCGTCATGCTGCCGATCGAGAACGGCGTCGCCATCGGCATCGGCCTGTCGCTGCTGCATGGGGTGTGGTCGAGCGCGCGGCCGGGCGTCTATCCGATGCAGCGCGCGCCCGGGACGACAGTCTGGTGGCCGGCGGCCGGCGGTTTCAAGGGCGAGGTCGAGCCCGGTGTATCGGTGCTGGGCTTTCAGGCCCCCCTCTCGTTCCTCAATGCCTACGGCTTTCGCCGTCAGGTCCTGGCGGCTGCGCGGCTCGACCAGGGCGACGTCTCGCTGATGGTCATCGAGGCGGCCGGGATCGTCGACATCGACTTCACGGGCGCTGAGGTCTTCAAGGAAATCATCGCCGCCTGCCAGAAGGCCAAGGTGACCCTCGCCGTGGCGCGCCTGGAGTCCGTGGAAAGCCAGACGGCGTTCACGCGCATGGGCCTGCGCGCGCTGGTTGGCGAGGATCACGTGTTCGACAGCGTAGAGGAAGCGATAGACCGGCTCCGCAAATAGGGCGCCGATCGTGATCAGCGTCCGACGCCTATCCCCCGATCATCGCCGTGGCCATGTCCAGGCGCGTGGCGACGGTGTTCAGCGCCTGGGCGGTGCGGGCGATGAAGTCGGCGCTCTCCGCCCAGCGTCGCCCCTCGATGGCCTCGCGCACGCCTGGCAGGGTTTTCGCGCCGTAGCCGGTAAGCAGCCCAGGCGAATAGATCAGATGCCGATACCACGGCCGGCCGGGCAGGCCCCGCGAATCGGTCATCGCCTGTTCGAGCCCCTGGAGTATGGCGTTGACGGCGGCCAGCTGCCTGGCGTCCAGCGCTTTGGGAGCACTGGCTGCCCGGTCGTAGGCGCGTGCGCTGGCGGTCAGCTTGGCCACCGCATCATCCAATGGCGAAAAATCGATATTCGGCACGGCGACCTCGCGGTCGGGAGCGCCCCAGGGCTTGGTCGGGTCGGCCGCGAGGGCAAAAGCTTTCTGGTCGAGCAGGCGATCGACGGTCTCGCTTTGGGTGCGCTCGCTGGCCGCCAGCTTCTTCAACTGCTCGACCTCGACGCCGACCGTCCGCGCCAGGTTGTCAAAGGCCATCGGCAGCAGGTCGGCGTCGGCCGTGCGCAGGATCAGCCGTCCACCCGTCTTCGCCAGCACGACGCCATAGACCATGCCCGGGTCGCCGAACTTCTGGTAGTGCTCGAAGGTGTCGTAGGCCGAGTGGTAGACGCCCCCAGACTGGCCCTCGCCGCCAAAGCCGAAGTCGATCGAAGCGATGCCGAGGTGCTGGACGAAGGCGCTGTAGTCCGATCCCGACCCAAGATCGCCCACGGCGATGTCGCCTCCGGCGGCGGCGCTCTTGGCCTCATCCTTGGTCTCTTCGGTGGCGCCGGGCTCCAGCGCCCGCACCTGAACCGAAGCGAGGGCGCGGTCGCGCACACTCGCCCCGGTCTCGGGATCGCGAACGTCGGCGGCAGCCTGGTCCAGCAGGCGGCGGAGCGAATAGCTGGCCTGGTCGAAGATCAGGCCGCGGTCGTTGGTGTCCGAGTTGACGTAGAGCACGGCCTTGTCCTGAAGCGTCGTGGCGTGCATTTCAGCCCACTCGGTCGAGCCGAGAAGGCCAGGCTCCTCACCATCCCAGCTGGCGTAGACGATGGTCCGTTTCGGCCGCCAGCCGCTCTTGAGAAGCGCGCCGATGGACTTGGCCTCCTGCATCTCGGCGGTCTGGCCGGCGAGCGGATCTTCGGCCCCGAACACCCAGCCGTCGCGGTGGTTGCCGCGGATCACCCATTGGTCGGGAAATTCAGAGCCCTTGATGGTGGCGATCACGTCATAGATCGGCTTCTGGTCCCAGTTGGACTGGACGGCCAGATGCACCGAAGCTCCAGGCCCGACATGGTAGGTCAGCGCCAGGGCGCCGCGCCAGGCCTTGGGAGCCACCGGACCATCGAGGGCGGCCAGGAAGTGCTGGGCGTCACCCCACGAGATCGGCAGTACGGGAATTTTCACCAGGACCTCGGCGTCGGCGCGCGCGATGCGCGGAGCGTTTTCGGTGGCGCCGATGTTGGGGGTCAGCGGATCGCCGGCCCGCACGGGCATGTCCTCGACCGAGCCGCGCTGAATGCCGCGCTCCGGCCGCGCGGGACCGGCGGGATAGGGATCGCCGACGCCATAGCCATCATCGGCCGGATCGGAATAGATGATGCAGCCGACCGCACCGTGCTCGTAGGCGAGCTTTGGCTTTAGCCCCCGCCAGAGCGACCCGTAGCGGGCGATGACGATCTTTCCCTTCACATCGACGCCGAGGCGCTGCAACTGCGCGTAGTCCGCCGGGCCGCCGTAGTTCACATAGACCAGCGGCGCGGTGACATCGCCGTCGGCGCCATAGGCGTTGAACCCCGGCAGTTCGCCCGCCGTGTGCGCCGATGTGGCATCGCCGGGGATCGGCGGTTCGGTCAGGGTGGCCGTGTACGGGGAGGGCCCCAGAAGCTCGAGGGTCTCCGCCTTGGGGGTCGGATAAAGGACGCTGAACACCTCGATGTGCGCATCCCAGCCCCAGGACTTGTACTGGGCCAGGGTGAATTCCGCGTTTTCCTTGTCATGCGGCGAGCTGACCTGGTTGGGCTCGGCGGCCATGCGCTGAAGGCGGTCGCTGATTTCGCTGGCCGAAAGGCCGGCGTCGAAGCGGGCCTCCAGGGCGCGCTCGGCCTGGGCCTGGGCCGGTGTGAAGCCCAGCATCGGTGCGGGAGAGGCGGCCGCCGCCGCGGCCAGACCCGCCCCTGCCGCGCCGATCCAAAGTGTGCGGCCAAATCTCATCGCTTTCTCCTCAAAAGTCGTCTGCCGCGTCTGATCGTCCATTCAGGCCTCCGGCGCCGGACGGGCGCGCTGGTTGAACAGCATCTTCATCCGCCGCTCGCGCTCCTTCGGGCTGAAGTTGGCGTAATCTTCCTGCGGGCCGGCCGTGACAGCCATGCCGCGCTGGACCGCTGGACGCTCGCCCATTTCTTCAAACCAGCGTCTGAAATATTTGAAATCGTTTATGTCCTGACCTTGTCCTTCCCAATTCACCGTCCATGGATAGGCGATCATGTCGGCGATCGAATAGTCGTCTCCGGCAAGCCATCGGTGATCGTAGAGACGGTTGTTCATTACCCCGTAGAGCCGATTGACCTCGTCGGTGAACCGCCGCACCGCATAGGACTGATCGCCCTGAGCCTCGCCAAGCCGCCGGAAGTGACCGCACTCCCCGGTCTTTGGCCCCTGGTTGGCCATCTGCCAGATCAGCCATTCGGTGACCCGATACTTGCCGCGCAGGTCGGTGGGCCAGAATTTCCCGGCTTTTTCGGCGATGTACATCATGATCGCGCCGGACTCGAAAATGGCGATCGGGGCGCCGCCGTCCACCGGCTGATGGTCGACGATGGCCGGCATCCGGTTGTTGGGGCTGATGCCCAGGAAGTCGTCCTTGAACTGGTCGCCCTTGCCGATGTTACAGGGGACGATGGTGTAGGGCAGGGCGCATTCCTCAAGAAGAATGGTCACCTTCTTGCCGTTCGGCGTTGGCCAGTAGTGAACGTCGATCATCGGGTTTGTCCGCCTGCGAGCTAAATGGGCTTGTCGCCGACCACCGTGACGCGCTCCATCCTGCGCACCGCCGGCCAGTAGTCGGAGACTGCATAGTGCTGGCTGGCGCGGTTGTCCCAAAAAGCGATCGAATTGGCCTGCCAGCGAAAGCGACATTGATATTCCGGGATGGCCGCCTGGGCGTAGAGACGCCTGAGAAGTTCCGTCGAACGCGC
Organism: Caulobacteraceae bacterium; assembly: GCA_036511515.1. Classification (GTDB taxonomy): domain Bacteria; phylum Pseudomonadota; class Alphaproteobacteria; order Caulobacterales; family Caulobacteraceae; genus Acaudatibacter. The sequence continues at coordinate 5,217 of DATCCB010000042.1, forward strand.
CGGCTCGATGCCGCGGATGTGCTGGGTGAAGGCGGCGTTGACGTAGAGGGCCTTCTGCCCGGTTTCGGGATGGGTGCGGACCACGGGATGCTCGACCTTCGGGAAGCGGGCGTTGAACGCCTCGATCTCGGCCTCGCTCTTGCCGGCCTTGCGCAAGCCGACGCGGAAGTGGGCGAAGTCGTGAACCGCCTGTTTGCCCTCAATCTCCGCCTTGATCTCGTCGGAGAGGCCCTCGTAAGCCGCGGCCATGTCGGCAAACAGGGTGTCGCCGCCCACCGGCGGAACCTCCAGGGCGCGCAGGATTGAGCCCAGCGACGGCTCCTCCCGCCAGGTGACGTCGCTGTGCCAGGTGTTTTCCCGCCCGCGGCTTTCGCGATTGTGGGTTATCGCCAGAACCTCCGGATAGCCGCTCTTGTGGGGGGCGAAGGGATGCACCTCCAGCGCCCCGAAATTGCGCGCGAAGGCCAGATGCTGCTCGGTGGTGATCGCCTGATCGCGAAAGAACAGCACCTTCCAGTCGAGCAGGGCGGCACGCAGGGCTTTCAGGCTCGCCCCGTCGATGGGCGCGGTGAGGTCCACGCCGGCGACCTCGACGCCGATGGTCGGGGTCAGCGGTGTCAAGGTGAGGCCCCCCACCTCGAGATTGCGGACAAGTTGGTTCATGGCGAGGCTTCCTTCGGTGAGAAGGGCAGCTTAGCGGGTCTGCCACGGTGGGAGAAGCGCTCAGCCGCGCGGCGTTAACCATGTATTGGAAGCCGGCAATTGACAATTGATTAAGAAATAATGAATTTTCACTGGACGACGCATGGAAAATGCGGGCTAGCTTCAAGCAACGGAGCTTTGGGGTTTGCCGGTGTCCCGACTGAAGCGTCTCGCGCCCTATTTTCTGGTCGGTCCGATCAGCGGTCCGCTGCTGGCCGGCGTGGTGACCAATTTCCGCGGCGGGCGCCCCGTCCTGGGCTCGCTTTACGCCATCGCTCTGGCCGAGATCACCGTGCTGTTGCCGGTGATCGTCGCCCACCTTGGCCTTCGCCTGATCTAGACTCTAGGCTGCGGCCTGGCTTGCGTCCGGCCTGCCGTTGGCGGCCCACTACTACCCAATATGGGTATATGCTTTCCGCAAATTAACCGCCTGCTAGGGCTGAGCTGCGCATTTTCCCCTCGACGATGATGGTTCGTGCTGGAGAGATTGAAATGAAACGTACGATCGGCGCATTTGCGGCGCTCTCACTTGTAGCGTTCG
>DATCCB010000043.1:0-8078 GCA_036511515.1 Caulobacteraceae bacterium
CAGGCCCAGGCGGCCGATCTGGTCGGCGTCGGGCCCCGCCAGCCGCAGCGCCCGGACCGGCAGGGGGGCCAGATGCGCCGCCGTATGGCCGGCGGGGGCGATGGTATTGGCGGCGGCGAAATGGGCCAGAGCCCAGGCGCAGCCCGGCGTATCGGCGACGGCGGCGCGGGCGGGGATGTGGTTCTTCTCCAGCCGCGCCAGCAGGTCGGCGAGCATGGCCGCCTCGCCGTCCCACAGATGGGCGGCGCCGCCGATATCGAGATAAAGACCATCGGGAGGATCGAGGGCCACGGCCGGAGAAAAGCGCACACACCAATCGCCAAGGGCGGTCAGGGCCGTCGCGTCGGCCTCATCTTCCGCATCGGCGCCGATCAGTTCGGGAACCAGGGCCGCGGCGTCCGTCGCCTTCTGGCCCACGAAAAGCCCCAGTCTCGCGGCCCGCCCGTCCACCGCCGACAGCCGGCGCACCCCACCGACCGTCGCGATCAGGGCGAAGGGTTTATCATCACCTCGCGCGGATAAAACCCTTCTCCCACTGGGAGAAGGAGGGGCCCGCCGCTGCAAGCGGTGGGAAGATGAGGGGTTAAAATGCAGGCCGGGTAACCCCTCACCTTCCCACGCCTCGAGAGGCGCGGGCCCCTCCCTCTCCCTCTGGGAGAGGTGGGCGCCTGCGGCTTCACCCGGCGAGGCGCAGGGGTTGCGGCGTTTCCAGTTGGCGATCGCCCAGTTCGGCGACCACACGCAGAGGATACGCGCCATCACTCTTCTCCATCGTCCATGCGCCGCCGGCGCCGCCGCGACAGCGCGCCAGCGTCACCCGCCAGCGCGGCGGACCCAGGCCGATCTCGCCGCCGGCCGGCTGGCTGGGGGCCGGGGAAATCCGCCAGCGCGTCGCCGCGCCCAAACCGGTTCGCTCTAAGCCCCGTCGCCCGCCAAAGGGCCGGCGGACGATGACGAACCCGGTCGCCCCGCCCCGCTCGCAGGCCAGCTGCAGGCGCCGGCCGGCGGTCAGATCGACCGCGCCGATCTCGCCGACGGCGACGGCGACGCCGGCGCTTCCCAGGGCATCCTCCAGGGCGCCGAGCGCCTGGGCCTCATCGCGCGCCTCGACCTGGATCAGCCGCTCGGCGGCAAGTCCGAGACCGGCCAGCCCCGGCGCATAGAGATCGCCCTTGCGCATCACCCAGACCATCACCCCCCGCGCGGCCAGGGGCGCGGCCAGGGCGGCGACGAAGGCCCCAGGCGCGGCGGCCAGTTCGATCTCCAGGCCTTCTCCCGCGACCTCGTGCCAATGGCTAAGCGGCAGGCCGCCGCCCGGCAGCAACCGGTCGATGCGGCCATCGCCGAACGGGGCGACGGCGCGCGGCCGGCAAGACCCCGTTTCGATGGCGGCGATCTTTTTGCGGACAGCTTGCAGGCGCGCTTCGCGGGACATTCCCTACACTTAACCTCTTCGTTCCCTTTTTGTTCTAATTCGGGTTGCCTGAGAGTCAAGACGGCGGTTAGATCAATTTCGAACCGCTAGCCGTCGATCGGCGTCAGCTGATATCTGAGAAACGCCTCGATGGTCCGACCGATGGCGGGGTTCATGAAGTTCCGGACCGCAACCTCAAATCCGCGCGCGCCCGGTTCAAATGTCGCCTGTCGAACGGCGGCGTACAGAACCTTGCGATCAGGAAGATCGAGCTTCATGCCCAGGCGCGTCAGGTCTCGCTTGGCGTGACGATAGAGGTGATTGACGCTGTTGTTGACCAACCGGTCCTTGATCTCGTGATGCAGCACCCGAAGCGCGTTGTCATGATGCAGACTCTGCAGCAGAGCGCCCGGAAATGATCCGACCAGCAGCCCGACATCGGTCAGGCGTTCGGTGATATCCTCGTCCTCGGACCCCCAGCCCTGCAGCGCCTCGTCGTAGCCGTCAACCTGATCGTACCGCGCCCGAGAGACCAACAGCGCGCCGTACAGTTCCGCCGGCCTGGGATCGGGCAGCAGGAACGACGCCGGCGACAATAGCGGCGTCAGCTGCTCCGGCAGGTCGATCTGCGCCACGGTATCGACGTCGAGGAACAGCAGCCATGGCGCGCTGGTCGCGCTCGCCCCGAGATTGCGCGCCCTTGCGGCGTTGAAGCTAGGCTCGCCACGCACGCTTACAACCCTGGCCGCCGGATAGGCGCCTTGCACCCAGTCGGACGTTCCCTGCGGGCAGTCATAATCGACCACCACGACCTCGGTATCGGCGAAACTCATCATCCGGGGCAGGCTTTGCCTCAGCTGATCAAGCCTGCTCTTGCACGTTGTGACGCAGCTGAAGGTCGGCATCGATCGTCCGTCGGGGGAAAGGCGTTTCGTATGTAGAATTGCAGTTAGGGTGCTTTTCAGCCAGTCTCAAACGGCCGCGGACCGGGCGTCAATGCGCGACCGCGACATCCGGGAGCGCCTTGGCGGCCATGATCGAGCCCCTTGTCACCATCGTGATTTCGGCACGGGAAAGCCACTGGCCCGCCGAACAGTCGTTGCAGACCGTGTTGGCGGACGACGCGGCGCCGTTCGCGTTGATCTATCTCGACATGCTGTCGCCGCCGGCCGTCGCCCAGATGATTCAGGGCTACGCGCAGGCCCACAACTTCAAGGTCATCCGGCACGATCAATGGATCGCGCCCGCGACCGCACGCAAGCTGGCGCTCGGCCAGGTCAAGACCCGCTATGTCGCGTTCGTCGATAACGACGTGCTGGTGGAGCGGGGCTGTCTGGAACGTCTGGTGGCCTGCGCCGAAGAGACCGGGGCGGCCGTTGTGGGGCCGCTCTACCTGCAGGCCGGCGCCGATCATCCAGTCACCATCCACATGGCCGGCGGGGAACTGGCATGGACGGGCGAAGGCGACAGGGCTCTCATATCCGAGGGCCACAGGCTTCTCGGCGAGTCGATCGAACAGGCGGCTGCGCTCACTCGAGAGCCGGTCGATTTTCTCGAGTACCACTACTGCCTGGCGCGGACCGACCTGCTGAAACGACCCGGCGCGCTGAGCGACGACATCCTTCTGGTCCACGAGCACATCGATCTGGCGCTGTTCGCACGTGAGCAGGGCCTGTCGGTGTGGATGGAGCCCGCGGCGCGCGTGACCTATCTGGCGTTTCGGCCCCAACGGCTGCAGGACCTCGCTTTCTACCGACGGCGCTGGGACTTCGAGGCGTGCGAGGACAGCCTTCGCGCGTTTGGGCGGCGATGGCCGGTGGCCGATGAGTCCGGCATGTATGACCCAGTCCGCCAATTCGTACGCGGGCGCCTCGCGGCGGTGGAGTTCGCCCGCGAAGGGCCGGTCAGTGTTGACCTCGCCCAGCCGATGACACCTGCCGAGTTGGCGCAGACGCGATGCGCCCTGCGCGAACAGGCCATCGCGCGGGATTACGCCGAACTCGCGGTGCAGGCGCTGGAGGCCGCGTGCGATTTCGCCACCCTGATCTTCGACGGGATGTATCGCCCGGACGGCCGCCCGTTCCTGAACCACGCCATCGGGACCGCCAGCGCGCTGATCCGCTATGAACTGAGATCCGACATCGTTGTGGCCGGACTGCTGCACGCCGCCTATACGCACCGCCCCGACTGGATGGCGCAGGACGAGGTCTCGCGCGTGCTGACCTCCGGCGGCGTCGAGCGGCTGGTGCGCGAACAATCCGACTCCAGGGTTCACACAGCCGCTGGAAACGCCGCCCCGGAGAGGCTCACGGTTCATGAAACCGAGGGACTGTGCATTCGCGCCGCCAACGAGGCCGACATGCGCCTGTCGGGAGAGTACCGCGCCACCGGGCGGGCTGTCGAATTCACCGAGACGGGTCTGGCCCTGGTGGCGGGCGCCTTGGCCTATATCGGCCGCGACGGTCTGGCGGCGACCGCCGCCCACCCGATCGGGGTCGGCGCGCAAGACCACCTCTTTGGTTTTCGTCCTGTGCACGGCAGCTTCCGCCTGGACGCCAAGAACCGGCGCCTGGACTGGGTTCGGACGCGCGCGTGAACGCCTTGAACTGGCGTCCGGCATAGCCGTCGCCGTCCGTGATCAGGCGACGCCCTTAGAGCACGATGGTCAGAGGTGGAATCGCCTCTGGACTGAATCGTGCTCTAAAATCAAAAGTGTAGAGCCTGATTCAGACGTCAAGCTGACGTCATCAGGCTCTAGCGGCCGCCTCGATCGTGCGCGCCGACCGAAGCAGAGCGTCAAAATAGGCGATCGTCTTCACCAGGCCCTCCCGCAGTGTCGTATGCGGTTCCCACCCGAGAATCTCATGCGCGCGACCGATTTCTGGCTGGCGCTGGCGGGGATCGTCCGGGGGCAGGGGGCGCAGTTCCAGCTTCGAACTGGACCCGGTCAGCTCGATCACCGCTTGCGCCAGCTGTTTGATGGTGACCTCCGCCGGATTGCCCAGATTGATCGGGCCGGTCACCGTGTCGTCGGTCGCCATCAACCGCATCAGCCCGTCGACCAGATCGTCCACGTAGCAGAATGACCGCGTCTGGCTTCCATCGCCATGGAGGGTGATCGGTTTGCCCCTGAGCGCCTGCATGATGAAGTTCGACACCACCCGCCCGTCATTGGGGTGCATGCGCGGACCATAGGTGTTGAAGATGCGCGCGACCTTGATCCGCACCCGATGTTGCCGCCAGTAGTCGAAGAACAGGGTCTCTGCGCAACGTTTGCCCTCGTCGTAACAGGACCGCGGACCGATCGGATTGACGCTGCCCCAATAGCTTTCAGGTTGAGGATGGACCGTCGGGTCGCCATAGACCTCGGCGGTGGAGGCCTGGAGAATTTTCGCCCCGACACGCTTGGCCAGACCCAGCATGTTGATCGCGCCGTGCACGCTGGTCTTGGTCGTCTGGACGGGATCGTGCTGGTAGTGCACCGGGCTCGCCGGGCAGGCCAGATTGTAGATTTCGTCCACCTCGACATAGAGCGGGAACGTCACGTCATGGCGCTGCAGCTCGAACATCGGATTGGCGATCAGGTGCGCCACGCTCGCGCGCGAGCCGGTGAAGAAATTGTCGGCGCAGAGCACTTCGCAGCCTTCCGCCAGAAGACGCTCACACAGAAACGAGCCGATGAACCCCGCTCCCCCGGTCACGAGAACCCGCCTGTTTGAATGCACTGGTATTCTCCTTGCGGGTGCGCCTCATCGGTCAACTCTCCGACACTCGCAACAGCAGGTCGATGAGCGGCGTGTTGACGTAGTAATTGTTGCGTCCGTGGTGGTGCTTTTCGAGAAATCCGCTTGCGGCGAGTTGGTCGAGGTATTTCGCCGCCGTCTGGCGTGCGACGCCAAGGTCAGCCCGCAGAATCTCGATGCGCGTGTAAGGGTGTCGGAACAAATTGTTCAGCAGGTCCTGGGAGTATCGAAGCGACGGGTGACCGCGTAGCCGCCGTTTGTAGTCGGCCATAAGCAGGCCCATGCCCTCGATCAACTCCAAGGTTCGCCGGGACGTTTCCGAAACGGCGGTCAAGACGTAGATCAGCCAAGATTCCCAGGCGCCACCATCGCGGACGGCTTGGAGTTGGCGATAGTACTCGGCCTTGTGGGTCGTGATGTAGCGGCTGAGGTAGAGGATCGGAATGTCGAGGAGACCCACTCGCGTCAGGTAGAGTACGTTTACGATCCTGCCAATCCGACCATTGCCGTCCGAGAACGGGTGGATGCTCTCGAACTGGTGATGGATCAGCGCCATCTTGATCAGGGGATCGAGGTCGCAGGCGGCGTCATCGTTGATGAAGCGCTCAAGGGCGTTCATCTGGATGATGATTTCGTTCCGGTCCTGGGGCGGAACGTAAACCAGGGCGCCAGTCACGTCATTCTTCAGCGCGGTGCTGGGTCCCATGCGGAACTCTTCGGTAGTGCGCTTCAGGACACGGAACATCTCGATGATGGCATTATTGGTCAGCAGCCCTTGATTCGTGTTGAGACTGTCGAAGCCGCACTTCAACGCGTCACGGTAGCTGGCGACTTCCTTTGCGGCCGGCGAGCCGGCGCCTTTTGGAAAGAGGCTCGCCTGGAACAGTTCGTCCTGGGTGGTGACGATGTTCTCGATTTCCGAACTCGCTTTCGCCTCTTGCAGTGAGAGCGTGTCAATCAGAATGGCTTGGTTGGGGATCGTCGCCGCGCGGCCCTTCAATTCCCCCAGATGCCTGTGGGCGGATGCGAGGGCCTTCAGCACCACTGGCGTTTCGAGGTCGCCCGGGGGTGGCAAAGTCGGCAGGACGTAAGTTGGCTTTAACACGTTGATCACGTCATGTTCAAAATTTCCGAACTTTTTAACACGATCTGACGACGTGTTAAATGCCGTTCCGCTAGCGCCCCAATGTGCAAGGGGGCATGAGCGCCATCACATCTGCGTCTCCGAGCCTCGATGGCAATCGCTTGTTAACCTGAACTCGTAGCGCTGCCTCCCCTCCCCTCCCCTCCCCTCGCCCGCCAAGGTTTGCTACCTCTGGCCGGGCCATGAAGATCGCCGTCTACGCCATCTGCCTGAACGAGGAGAAGTTCGCCGAGCGCTTCGTGGCCAGCGCCAGGGGCGCCGATCTGATCCTGGTGGCCGACACCGGCTCGACCGATCGCACGGTCGCCATTCTCGAGGGCCTGGGCGTCGAGGTGCGCCACATCCGCATCAAGCCCTGGCGGTTCGACGATGGCCGCAACGCGGCCCTGGCCCTGTTGCCCGACGACATCGACGTCTGCGTCTCCCTCGATCTCGACACGGTGCTCAGCGAGGGTTGGCGCGCGGCGCTGGAAGCGGCGTGGACGCCTGAAACCAACCGCGCCTACTACACCGAGATCTGGGGCCGCCACCCGGACGGCCAACCCCGGCGGTTCCTCAACAACCGCATCCACGCCCGCCACGGCGTGCGTTGGAAGGGGCCCTGCCACGAGTGCGTGGTCCCCGACCGCACCGAGGAAAAGGCGGTGGTCGTCGAGGGCCTGACCATCGAGCAGTTCGCCGACCCCGACAAGAGCCGCGCCCAGTACCTGCCGCTCCTGGAACTGGCCGCCAAGGAGGCGCCGCACGAACCCCGCCAGGCGCACTACTACGGACGCGAGCTATACTTTCACAACCGCTACCGCGAGGCGATCGCCGAGTTCGAGCGCTACCTGGCCCTGCCCAACAAGCCGTTCGTTTCCGAGCGCAACGGCACCCTGCGCCTCTTGGCTCAATGCCACGAGGCGCTTGGCGAAGGCGTCCAGGCGCTGCGCTGGTTCCAGGCCGCGGTCAACGAGGCGCCGCAGCTGCGCGGGCCGTGGATCGACCTGGCCTGGGCCTTCTACCAGCGCCAGGCGTGGCAAGCCTGCTGGGAGGCGGCCCTGCGGGCGATCGCCATCGCGCCCGGCAGCACCGAATACGGCGATGAATCCAATTCCGGGGTGCTGCCGGAGGACTTGGCCTGCATCTGCGGCTGGCGCCTGGGCCACCGCCGCCAGGCCCTCGAATTCGGCCGCCGCGCCCTCGCCCTCGCCCCCACCGTCGAGCGCCTGGCCGCCAACGTCGCCAAGATGGAGCGGGAGTTGGGGGAGACGCCGGGTAGCGCTGTTTTGGGTCAGGCGGTGGAGGCCGGGATATGACCGTTACAACCAGCCGCACGTTTCGCAGCGGCAATAGCCAGGCGATCAAACTGCCGCGAGAAGTGGCGTTTCCCGATGGGACGGAGGTCACCATCGTTCGCTCAGGCGAGGTCATGACCATCTACCCGACCAAGCCTCCGCTTTCGGAGATGATCGAGCGGCTGTTCAGTCTCCCCGGCCCCGACTCGATCGAGGTCCGCGACACCGGACAAATTCCCGAGCGCCCGGCTTTGTGAGCCGATCCCGCCCGGGCCGGTCCGCGCCGCGTGCGTCTGGCGGAATTTTGGTATCGCTGGCGGTGGTGGGAACGCGGCAATGACATGGAGGGCCGCAACGTCCGGAGCGCGGGCATCCTGCCCATAGGCGCTAAGATAGGGGATTCCGTCATATCGGTGTTCGTGATTCAAGCTTTGGATGGAACCTGATTCGGGATTTTCGTTTGATGGCGGCTGGCCCGAGATTGAGGCGCTGCTGGGTGG
>DATCCB010000044.1:0-40543 GCA_036511515.1 Caulobacteraceae bacterium
AAGCCGGTCAAAGTCGCCATCGTCGCCGTCATGAGACGACTGATCGAAGCGGCCAACCTGATCCTTGCCAGAGGACAGCCATGGACAAGATACCCAGCCGCCTAACATGGTTGCTTCCCCGCTGCGCGGGGCAGGAGTTTAGCTAAAGATCCTCCCCCGCAAGCGCAGCGCCGCGGGGGAGGGGGACCGCGACGGCGCAGCCGGCGTGGTGGAAGGGGCGCAAGGCGGCAGCCAACCTGATCTGGATCCACTAGACGCTGGCAATGACGCTCTGAAAGAGCAAAGCCCCATCCGCCGAGCCTAGATCGACTTCGAAGGCCCGGTCTGGATGGGGCATCAGGCCCAGCACGTTGCCGGCCTGGCTGACAATGCCGGCGATCGCCCGCGCGGAACCATTGGGATTCTCGCAATAGCGAAAGACGACCTGGCCCTCGCCTTCCAGCCGATCGAGTGTCTCGTCGTCGGCGAAGTAGTTACCCTCGCCATTGCCAATGGTCATGGTCGCTTGCCGGTGGTCCTGAAAGGCGGCGGTGAAGCGGGTCTGCAGATTGACCACTTCCAGATCGACGCTCTTGCAGACGTAGTTCATCCCGGCGTTGCGCAGGAGCGCACCGGGCAGAAGGCCGGCCTCGCAGAGAACTTGAAAGCCGTTGCAGATGCCGGCTACCGCGACGCCGCGATCCGCCGCCGCCCTGACCTCGGCCATCACCGGAGACAACGCCGCCATCGCCCCGCAGCGAAGATAGTCGCCATGGGCGAAACCGCCGGGCAAAACGATCAGGTCCAGATCAGCGGGCAGGGCGGTCTGCCGATGCCAGACCATCTCGACGGCCGCCCCGGTCGATCGCTCGATGGCCACCTTGCAGTCGCGGTCGCAGTTGGAGCCGGGGAAGACAATGACCGCGGCCTTCATGGTCAGGCGACCTCCACGCGGTAGCCTTCGATCACCGGATTGGCCAGCAGGGTCTCGCACATCGCCTCGACCTGGCGTTCCGCGGCGCCCCGGTCGTCGACGTCGAGCTCGAAGTCGATCACGCGGCCGATCCGCACCTCGCTGACTTTCGGCCAGCCTAGGCCGTGCAGCGCGGCCTCGACGGCCTTGCCCTGAACGTCGAGCACCCCAGGTTTGAGGAAAACGTGGACGGTCGCCTTCATGGTCAGCCGGCCGGGGCGCCCGTCACGCAATGCCGCCCTGAATCACCGTCGGCATCTCCTTCATGATTCCCAGGCGCCGGGCGACTTCGGTGTAGTTCTCGATGACCGCCCCGAGATCGCGGCGGAACCGGTCCTTGTCCATCTTTTCGTTGGTCGAGGAATCCCACAGCCGGCAGCTGTCGGGACTGATCTCGTCGGCCAGCACGATCCGCGAAAAATCGTTGTCCCAAACCCGCCCGTACTCGATCTTGAAGTCGACCAGGGTGATGCCGACGGCCCCGAACAATCCGGTTAGGAAGTCGTTGATCCTCAAGGTGGTGGCCATCATGTCGTCGATCTCCTGGGTCGCGGCCCAGTTGAAGGCGGTGATGTGTTCCTCGGCGACCATCGGATCGCCGAGCTTGTCGTCCTTCAGGTAGAATTCGATGATCGAGCGCGGCAGGGCCTCGCCTTCCGGCAGGCCCAGACGCTTCGACAGCGAGCCGGCGGCGATGTTGCGGCAGACGACCTCGAGCGGGATTATCTCAACCTTCTTGATCAGCTGCTCACGCAGGTTCAGACGTTTGATGAAGTGGTTCTGGACCCCGATGGTGTTGAGCCGGGTCATCACATACTCGCTGATGCGATTGTTGATGACGCCCTTTCCCTCGAGCACCGCTTTCTTTTGGCCGTCGAAGGCCGTGGCCTCGTCCTTGAAATACTGGATGAGCGTGTCTGGCTCGGGTCCCTCGTAGAGAATCTTGGCCTTGCCTTCGTAGATTTTCTTACGGCGGGTCATGGGGTTGGACTTCCTCCGGCCAGGCGTCGGTAGCGGAAATGAAAGCGCGCGCCGGCGGCTTGTCCGGCGCGCGGGATCCGACTTTGGGTCGCGTCTGGCTTGATCAAGACAATTGGCAGCTTACCCCGAACACGACCCTCCGCGCAAACCCGCGCTTGGCCCTGGCGGGCCGTCCCGGTCAAGCTTAATCGTGGCGTTTCTCAAACGGGGCGAACGGATGACGACGCAAGACCTCGCAGCCAAGCCCAAGGCCACATACGGGCGCCTGGGCGCCGCGAAGCTGACCTATCGCGGCTTGCCGCGCCATGGTCTGGGCGATGCCTACCACGTGCTCCTCACCATGCCGCTTGGGGCTTTTTTCGCGGTCATGGCGGCCGCCTTCCTGAGCCTGAACACACTTTTCGCCAGCCTCTATCTGATCGATCCGGGTGGCCTCACCGGCGCGCGGCCTGGCAACTTTCTCGATGCCTTCTTCTTCTCCGTTCAGACCCTGGGCACCCTCGGCTACGGGGTGGTTTCCCCCCGGAGCCTCTATTGCAACATCGTGGTGACGGGCGAGACGTTCGTCGGCTTGTTCAACCTGGCGATTGCGACGGGGCTGTTGTTCGCCCGCATCTCGCGGCCGACGGCCAGGATCATGTTCTCGAACGCAGCGGTGGTCAGTGACTTCGAAGGCGCGCCGACGCTGATGTTCCGGGCCGCCAATTACCGGCGCAACCTGGTCGTCGAGGCCGAGGTCACCGTCTCGCTTCTGCACGATGTCGCCGATGCCCACGGCGCCGTCATGCGCCGGTTCAGCGATCTTCCCGTGCTGCGCGCGCGTTCGCCGCTGTTTTTCATGACCTGGCAGGTGATGCACAAGATCGACGAGGCCAGCCCGCTCTTCGGTGAAACCGTCGAGAGCCTCCTGGCCAAGCGCGCCGAAATCCTGGTGGTGATGAAGGGACTGGACGAAACTTTCGTCTCGACCATTCACGCGCGAACCTCCTACACGCCCGACGAGATTGTCTGGGGTCGCAGGTTGGCCGATCTGTTCACCAACGACGAGACGGGCAAGCTGGTCATCGATTTTCGCCGATTTCACGAGATCGTCTAGCAGTTCGGCCGCCTTGCGATTGCCCGCCATGGCCGGGCGGGATATGAGCCCCCTTGGTGGGCGAGCGGAAGTGTAGATGAGCAGCTTAGACAATCGCGAAAAGGGCTTTGAAAAGAAGTTCGCCAACGACCAGGAGTTGGAATTCCGCGCCACCGCCCGGCGCAACCGCCTGCTGGGAGAATGGGCGGCCGGCCTGATGGGACTGGAGAACGTCGCCGATTACGCGCGCGCCGTGGTCAAATCTGATTTCGAACAACCCGGCGACGAAGACGTGCTTCGCAAGGTGACCCAGGATCTGATCGGCGCCGGGCTCAATCTTCACGAAGGCGATGTGCGCGCAAAGATGGACGAGCTACTGGCCATAGCGCGGGGCCAGGTCAGGGCCGGGACTTAGGACAAAGCGCTTGAAGTTCCTTCGACGTCCGTCTAATTAGGCGTTCGTCTAAGGAAACATAGCCATGCCGGATAACGATTTTGCCGTGCTGCTCGGCTTCTTCAAAGCCATGGGCAACGAAAGCCGTCTTCGGATCGTCGGCCTACTGGCGACCGGTGAACGCAGCGGCCAGGAACTGGCCGAACTTCTCGATCTGAAAGAGCCGACGATCTCGCACCACATCGGGGTGCTTCGGCGCATTGGCCTGGTCACCGCGCGCGCGGAGGGCGTCACTCACTGGTATGCGTTGCAGCCGCAAACCTTGACCGATCTCAACCGGGCGCTGTTCGATCAACGCGCCATCGCCGCGATCGCCGCGCCGGCCAGGAGCTTCGATGAGAAGGTGCTGTCGGCGTTTGTCGGCGACGATGGCGCGCTCAAGCAGATTCCCGCCAGCCGTCGAAAGCGCCGGATCATTCTCGAATGGCTGGTCGATCAGTTCGTCGAGGATCGCCGCTATGCCGAATCCGAGGTCAATGAACAGCTGCAGCGCCGGCACTGGGACAGCGCCACCCTGCGCCGCGAACTCATTGGCTATGGGATGATGGCGCGAGAGGCGGGCCAGTACTGGCGCCAGCCCAGGGAGGCTTGGCTGGCCAAGTGACCTTTCAAGTCTGCGCGTCAGCCGCCGGCGACGCGCTCCTGACCTTCGCAAGCCGCCGCAGAGTGCGCATGCGCATCCGCCAGCCGATGAGGAAGAGGATGAAGAGAGCCAGGGGCGTCGCACCGGCAATGTGGGTCCGCAGGGCCATGATCAGCCCTAGAAACAGCGGCGGCGTGAACACCATCAACAGCAGCAGGAACCATCGGACCGACGAGGTGACCTCGGGCGAAACCAGATTGGCGATCAGCGCGGCATAGGCCCACACGGCCGCCAGCAGAAGCCCGATGGCGACCACCAGGAGGCCATAGACGAGCATGGTCGCCTGCAACGTTCCATGCGAGTGGGCCAGTTGGGTCGCGGCCGGCAGCAGCGCGACCAGAGCGAGCATGCCGAGGGTGAGGATGCTAACCGGAGCGTCCACGGTATGGACCAGCGCCATGAACCGCCGATGCGCCAGCCAGTAGACGCTGATCACCACGAAGCTGAGCGCATAGGCGTCTAGCTTGGGGGCCAGGTCGGCCCACAGGCTGGCGAGCCCGCCATCCCAGACCCTCGGCCCGTGCAGGTCGAAGGCCAAGAGGGTGATGGCGATGGCGAAAACGCCGTCGGAAAGCTGGATCAGCCGGTCGAACCACTGGCGCTGGCGCCCAACGTCCAGTTTATCCTGCGTTTCCCGCCGTTCGGCCGCCCCGTTCGCCACGTTTCCCGTCAGTCCCTTCCAACCGCCCCCTCGTCGCCGAACACCCGGGCGAAGATGGCGTCAACCTGTTTGAAGTGCCAATCGTTGTCGAACAGGGCCTCGAGATCCTGGTCGGTGAGATGCGATCCGACGTTCGGATCCGCCTTGAGGAGATCGGCGAACGCCCCCTCTCCCCGCCGGGCCTTCATGGCGTTTTCCTGCACCGCCGCGTAGGCCGCTTCTCGCGCAAGCCCTTTCTGGGTCAGGGCCAGAAGCACGCGCTGCGAATGCACCAGACCCCCCAACCGCTCGAGATTGCGGCGCATGTTTTCCGGATAGACCACCAGCCGCTCGACCAGCCCCGCCAGGCGATGAAGGGCGAAATCGAGATGGATCGTGGTGTCCGGCGCGATGACGCGTTCGACCGAGGAATGGCTGATGTCACGCTCGTGCCAGAGAGCGACGTTTTCCAGCGCCGGGATCACCGCGGCGCGGACCAGTCGGGCGAGGCCGGTGAGGTTCTCGCTTAGGATCGGATTGCGCTTGTGCGGCATGGCCGATGAGCCCTTCTGGCCGGCGTCGAACGGCTCTTCGACTTCCAGCACCTCGGTCCTTTGCAGGTGACGGATTTCGGTCGCCAGGCGCTCGATGGACGAGGCGACGACGGCCAGGGTGGCGAAATAGGCGGCGTGGCGATCGCGCGGAATCACCTGGCTCGACACCGGCTCGGGGCGCAGGCCCAGCTTTTCGGCGACATGGGCCTCGACGGCCGGATTGACGCTGGCGAAGGTGCCGACGGGACCCGAAATCGCGCAGGTGGCGATCTCGAACCGCGCCATGGCCAGCCGCTTGCGCGCGCGCACGAACTCGGCGTAGTGGCCGGCGAGCTTGAGGCCAAAGGTCGTCGGTTCGGCATGAATGCCGTGGCTGCGGCCAACACACGGCGTCAGGCGATGCTCAAAGGCGCGCGTCTTCAGGGCCGCCAGAACCCTCTCGACGCCGTCCAGCAGCAGATCGGTGGCCCGGGTGAGTTGCACCGCCAGTGCGGTGTCGTTGACGTCGGAAGAGGTCATGCCCTGATGCAGGTAGCGCGCGTCGGGTCCGACGATCTCGGTGACGTGGGTCAGAAAGGCGATGACATCGTGGCGGGTCTCGCCCTCGATTTCATCGATCCGATCGACGTCGAAGACCGCCCTGCCGCCACGCTCCCAGATCGCCTTTGCCGCCAGCTTGGGGATGACGCCAAGCTCGGCCATGGCGTCGGCCGCATGGGCCTCGATCTCGAACATGATCCTAAATCGTGTCTGCGGCGACCAGATTTCCGCCGCCTGCGGCCGTGCGTAACGGGCGATCATGCGGGTCTCATAGCCTTGCCTCCGATGAGAGGAAAGCGAGCGGCCATGCTCAAGCCTGCCTGGCGCTACGCTCGGCCGCGGCCTGGGCGAGGCGCCGGGCCAAGCCGAAGGCGCCCAGCAGATAGTGGAAAGCGGCCCAGGCATAGAACAGCAGCGTGACGACGATGCCCTGGCGCGTGGCGACGATCAGCGCGCCTTTGCAGCGGGCGTCGAGGACGGCCCCCCCACCCGCGCGCGCGACACCGCCGGGACAGTCGACCGCAAACGGAGCGGCGCCGTGGCCCGCGTGGGTCAGGCCGGACAGTGAGCGCAATAGGCCGGAGCCGGCGGTGGGGTGGGTGAAGTGAAACTGCGCCAGTTGATCGATGATCCAGCCGGTGAACAAAGGGCCGCCGCCGAGCGCGATGATGTTGAGCACTAGAAACAACAGCGCCGTCGCCGTGGCCCGCCTGCGGCTCTCGACCACGTTCTGCACCACCCCGAAGGTCGGACCCAGATAGGTGTAATGGAAGATGCCTGGAAGCAGGAGGATCAGCGCGGCGGTTCGCCAGTTGGGCTCGGAATAGGCGAGGATGTAGATCGGTGTGGCGATGGCCAGGCCGATGGCCGGAACAAGTGCATACCAGCGCGCACCACGCCGGCTCGCCCAATCGGTGATCAGGCCGCCTGCCAGGGTGCCAATGCCGGAGGAAAATCCCCCGACCAGGCCGAAGATCAGGCCCACGGTCGCATAATCGAGGCCAAAGGCGCGGATAAAATACGGCGCCCCGAACGCCCCAGAGCCATAGCCCCCGAACGAGGCCAGGGTGACGCCGATGACCATGTTCAACACTGGCCAGGAACCGAACAGATTGCGGGCGACGGCCATCAGCTCGCTCGCCTCGCCGGCCAGCGAGAATGCCGCCTTGGCGGGAGGGGCGTGAGCGGTCACATCCTCTGGCAAGGCGGGCCGCTCGGGGGGATCGGAATGCCCGCGCGGCGGCTCGCGCACGATGAGCTTGATGAGCAGGGCCAGGATCACCCCAGGCGCACCGACGACCATGAACGCCACGCGCCAGCCATAGGTCTTGGCCAGCCAGCCGCCGGCGACCGCTCCGATCATGCTCCCCAGGGGAATGCCGAACGAATAGACCGAAAGGGCCGAGGCGCGCCGCTTGGGTTCGTAATAGTCCGAGATCAGCGAGTGGGCGGGCGGCGAGCAGCCCGCCTCGCCGACACCGACGCCGACCCGCAGCGCCAGCAACTGGACGAAGCCGCCGGCGAAACCGCAGGCCACGGTGAAACCCGACCAGACGACCATGGCCAGCGAAATGATCGACACCCGATTCCAGCGCTCGGCCAGCCGGGCGATCGGGATGCCCAGCAGCGTGTAGAGCACCGCGAACGACAGTCCCCCCAGAAGACCAAGCTGGGTGTCGGAGAGCTTGAGGTCGAGCTTGATCGCTTGGCCGATGGTTGAAATGATCGTCCGGTCGATGAAGTTGAACGTGTAGGCCAGCACCAGCAGGCTGAGCACGGCGCTCTTATAGCCGCGCGAAAATAGCGGCGTTCCCGTCGAAGGCGCCGTGTCGGAGGCGGCCAGGTCGGTCGTTTCTGGACGGTTGGCCAAACTCACGCCTTGTCTTCGCGCGCCGCTGGCGGCAGAGCGAGCCGCTGCACAGCCTTTTTCGAGGGAAGAGTGATGGAACTGATCATTGGCGACAAGCGGCTGTCGAGCTGGTCGATGCGGCCATGGCTGGCGCTCAAGCACACCGGGACCCCGTTCACCGAAACGCCGGTCCGATTGCGGCGGCTGGAAACCGATGCGGATATCATCCGCGCCGGCTCGCCGTCCGGCCTGGCGCCGGCGCTCAAGGACGGCGAGCTGATCGTCTGGGACAGCCTGGCGATCTGCGAATATCTCGCCGAGGCGTTTCCGGCCGCCGGGCTGTGGCCGACCGACAAGACCGCGCGCGCGCTTGGCCGGGCCGCGGCGGCCGAGATGCACTCGGGATTTTCATCCCTTCGCGGCGAATGTCCGATGGATCTTGCTCTACGGGTCAGCGTCGACGTCGCCGAATCGACTCACAAGGAAGTGCGCCGCATCGTGGCGTTGTGGAGCGGCCTGCTGACGCGCTTTGGCGGCCCGTTCCTGACCGGCGCCTGGTCGATCGCCGACGCTTTCTTCACGCCGGTGGCCACGCGCTTTCGCAGCTACGGCCTGCACCTGGGTGACTACGGCGACCAGGGCGCGGCCGCGGCCTACGCCGAGCGCCTCTTATCCGCGCCTGAGTTCCTGGAATGGGAAGCGGGGGCGAGGGCCGAGGGGGCCTAGACCATCTTCGGACCATACCTGGATCGGCCTTGCGCCCCTTCCGTCACGGCGCAAGCAAACGCGCCGCGCCACCTTCCCCGCGTTGCGGGGCAGGAGTTTTACTAAATTCCTCACCCGCGCAGCGGGGGAGGGGGACCACGAAGTGGTGGAGGGGGCGCAAGGCGGGGGTAAACCTGATCGGAATTGGCTCCAGCCGCGCCGACTGATGCTTAGAACAATCCCAGCGCCTTGAAGCTGGCCACGCCGTCGCGGCCGACGACGAGGTGGTCATGGACGACGATCTTCAGGGGCTTGCCGGCGTCGACGACCTGGCGGGTCATGTCGATGTCGGCGGCAGATGGGGTAGGATCGCCAGAGGGATGGTTGTGGACCAGGATCACCGCGCTGGCCGAGACCTCGAGCGCCCGGCGCATGACTTCGCGCGGATAGACGGGGGCGTGGTCGACGGTCCCCTGGTTCATCATCTCATCGACGATCAGCTGGTTCTTCTTGTCGAGATAAAGCACCCGGAACTGCTCCCGCGCTTCATGGGCCAGGGCAACGCGGACGTAGGCGACAAGGGCGCTCCAAGAGGAGATGACCGTGCGCTTCTTTGCCTCCTGGCGGCCGATCCGCAAGGTGGCCTGATGCAGAAGCTTGAGATCGAGCGCGCTGGCCGGGCCGATGCCGGGCGCCGTCTTCAGCTCATCGAGGGTGGCTCCAAAGACGCCGGCCAGACCCCCGAAACGCGCCAGCAACGCCTTGGCGATCGGCTTGATCTCGCCGCGCGGCAGGCTGCGCGCCAAGAGAAGCTCGAGCAGTTCATAGTCGGGCAGGGCCTCGAAGCTGATCGCCGCCCGCGTGCGAAGCCGCGCGCGGTGGCCCGCGTGCTGGGCGGCGGCGAGCGGCCGCACGCAACGGGGCGCGCCTTGAGCTATCGTGAACAGGCCCGGTGATACTTCGGCCATTTCCGCGGGTGAGGCCACGGCTCCGTTCCCCTAAGTCGCGATTGCGAACAAACTAGGAACAAACGCGCGGCAGGGCCAGCGAAATTTATCGGCCGTCAGGCGAGGCCAGGGGCGGCGGGGTTGAAAAGACCGAGCGGCGAGGCGGTGAATACCTCGTAGCCCGTTTGCGTGACGCCGACGGAGTGCTCGCACTGGGCCGAAAGCGATTTATCGCGGGTGACCGCGGTCCATCCGTCATTGAGCAGCTTCACCTGGTATTTGCCCAGATTGACCATCGGCTCGATGGTGAAGAACATTCCAGGGGCGAGAACCTCTCCAAAACCCCGCCGCCCGTAGTGCAGAATGTTGGGCGCGTCGTGGAACACCTGGCCCAGGCCGTGGCCGCAGAAATCGCGCACCACGCTGCAGCGCATCGATTCGACATAGGTCTGGATGGCATGGCCGATGTCCCCCAGCTTGGCCCCCGGCCTGACCTGGGCCAGTCCCCGGGCCAGCGCCTCATAGGTGACGTCGATTAGCCGCCGCGCCCTGGGCGCCACCTCGCCGACCCCGTACATGCGCGAATGATCGCCGTGCCAGCCGTCGACGATGACGGTGATGTCGATGTTGGCGATGTCGCCCTCGCGCAGAGCCCGCTCACCGGGAATGCCGTGGCAGACGACATGGTTGGGCGAGATGCACAGGGTGTGGGTATAGCCCCGATAGTAGAGGCAGGCGGGCAGGGCCCCGTGGTCGAGCGTGAACTCGCGGGCCAGCCGATCGAGCTTCGCGGTCGTTACCCCCGGCGTGACGAGCGGCGTCAGCATGTCCAGGCACTCGGCGGCCAGGCGGCCGGCCGCGCGCATGCCGGCGAACGCCGCGGGGCCGTGCACCTTGATGTGCGCGCTGCGGACCGGCGGGTGGGTTACTTCGTCGACTAGAGCCATGGTTGTTCTTGTCTGGGCGCGCCCTACGCCTGGTCAACCCAGGGCAGGCGGCCCGCGATGCGGATTTCCTGTTCGCTTATCTCGCAAGCATAGCACAAAACTTCAACGCCCGCCCGCGCCGCCGCGATCAGGGCGACCGCGTAGGTCGAATCAAGATCGGCGCAGGCGGCGAAGCGATTGCAGTCGGTTCGCTGGATGACGAACAGCTGCACGGCCCGTGCGCCCGATGCGGCCGCCTGCGAAAGTTCTCGCAGATGGCGCGATGAACGGGCGGCGACGCAGTCGGGAAACTCGGCCAAGGCGCCGCTTCTGCGCAGATGGCAGTTCTTGACCTCGAGCCAGCAGGGCGGCCGCTCCGGATGTTCGAGCAGGAAGTCGATCCGGCTCGCCTGACCTAGCCGAACCTCGCGCCGGTGCGCCGCATAGCCGGAGAGTTCCGGGATGGCGCCCGACGCCAGCGCGTCGGCGACCAGGCGATTGGGATGCATTGTGTTGACGCCCACCAGGGCCCCGTCCGCCTCGACCAACTCCAGGGTCCAGGCGAGTTTGCGCTTCGGTCCCGCCGCCGGCGAAACCCACAGACCCATTCCCGCCGCGCACAGCCCCAGCATGGCGCCAGGATTCGGACAATGGGCGGTGACAGCCCGGCCATCGTCCAGGATCACGTCGGCGAAGAAGCGCTTGTAACGCGCGGCCAGGCGCCCGTGCGCCATCGGTTGCGGCAGAAGCATGCGCGGCCTATGCCCCGGCAACGGGTTCCACGTCCACTTGAGAAGGCCGGTCATGGCGATCAGCAAGCGCGTCACCGCCGCGGCCCTGATCATCGGCGACGAGATCCTCTCGGGCCGCACCCAGGATACCAACCTTGGCGACATCGCCCGCTATCTGGCCCCGTTCGGGGTCGATCTGGCTGAAGTCCGCGTGGTCCCCGACGACGTGGACGAAATCGTCGCGGCCCTCAACGCCCTTAGGCAGAAGTACGACTATGTGATTACCACTGGGGGCATCGGCCCGACGCACGATGACATCACCGCCGACTGCGTGGCCCAGGCCTTCGGCGTTCCGCTCGAGGAGCACCCGGAAATCCTGGCGCTGATGACCGCGCGCTGGGGCGGTGAGCTCAATGCCGCGCGCCGGCGGATGGCGCGAGTGCCGCGCGGGGGCAGCCTGGTCAAGAATCCGGTGCAGGGCCCGCCGGGATTCCAGATCGGCAATGTCTTCGTCCTGGCCGGAGTCCCGCAGATCATGCGCGGCATGCTCGAAGACGTCGGGCCTCGCCTGCGCACCGCGGCGGTGATCGTCACGCGAACCGTCCGCGTCGAGGGAACCGGCGAGGGCGCGATCGCCGCCCCTCTCGAATCCCTGGCCAAGGCCCACCCCGCCTTGTCGCTGGGCAGCTATCCCTTCTTCGGGCCGGCCGGATACGGAACCAACCTGGTCATTCGCGGCCGCGACGGCGGCGAGGTGACTGCCGCGGTCGCCGCGCTCATCGAGACGCTGGCCGCGATGGCCATCACCGTCGCAGAGGTAGACGGATGAGCCCATCGACCCCTAAACAAGCTTGACTATTCGCCGCTCTTTGGTCGGATATTCGCCACCCTGACGCCCGGCCGCCAGCGCCCGATAAGGCGGGAAGTGATTCGCGCGGGAGGGGACATGAAGGACCTCATCGACCTGAAAGGGGCGTCCGGCGCGGTTTACCGTTTCGCCCATTTCCGTGACGGCCGGTCGCTTTCACCGACCGGCGGCGCCTATCTTTACGTGCGCGCCGTCGGCGAAACCTGCCAAGTCATTCACCTGGGCGAGGGCCCGAACCTGCTCAAGGACGCCCACAGCCATTGGGCTCAGGCGGTAGAGTTGTTCGGGGCCACGGACCTGTTCACCAGGCTCAATGTCACCGAATGGGCGCGACAGCTCGAGCATACCGACATGATGGCGGCGATCGACGCTCCGATGGTCTCGCCGACAGCTGACGGCCATCCAGGTCGCAGCTTTAGACCCGCGGAGCCTTGGGCCCGAGAAGTCGCTGCGCAGGTGACCACCCACTTCGCCGCCTCTATGGTGGCGGCGGGGACGTGGCGGAACCGGTAGACGCAACGGACTTAAAATCCGTTTTCCGTAAGGAAGTGTGGGTTCGATCCCCACCGTCCCCACCAGGGCTTGCTGACCTGTTCGCTTTCGTTCGGTGACACGCTAGACTGGGTAAACGCAAGCTTCACCATTCGCCGCGTGTTGGCCCGACAATTGCCTTCCTGGCGACCGGACTGCTGGCACTTGGTTCAAAACGATCTGCGCGGAGGCGCGATGAGAGACCTGATCGATCTGCGAGGCGCCTCGGGCGCGGTCTATCGGTTCGCGCTGTGCCGCGACGGCCGGCCGCTTTCGCCTATGGGCGGCAACTTCGTCTATGTGCGCGCGGCAGGCGACGACTATGAGCTGATCCACATCGGCGAAGTCCAGAATCTGCTCAAGGACGCCAAGGCGCGGTGGAACCATGCGGCCGAGATGCACGGCGCGACCGATCTGTTCACGCGGCTCAACATTACCGAGCGCGTACGCCAGCACGAACACGCCGACATCATGGCCGCGGTGAGAACGCCGATGAATGTTGAGGCGGCCGAAAAAGAGGCCGGCTAGTTTCGTCCTTCGGGCTTTAGTGAAAACATTCGGTTCAATTCGCCGCCGGGCGCGGCGCGGGCAAAGGCGGTGAAATCTCCGTCGTCGGCGATTTCGCGGGCGGCGCGCAGGAACTCGCCCCATGCGGCGCGAGCCAGCGATCCGCCGACACTGATACGCCGCACGCCCAGGCCCGCCAGCTTCGAGACAGACAGTTCAGGGGTGAGAACGTTGACCGGCTTTGGGGATGCCGCCGCCACGACCTGCTCAATCTGGCTCTCATTACGCAGGCCGGGCGCATAGAGACAGTCGGCCCCGGCGGCGCCATAGGCGTTCAGGCGGCGCAGAGTCTCGTCCATGTCCGGACGCCCGGCGATGAAGCCCTCGGAGCGCGCCGTCAGCAGCACCCCGCCGCCCGCCGCGTCGATCGCCGACCGCGCCGCGGCGATACGTTCGACGGCGAGAGCGAACTCATAGAGCGGCGCGCTGGCGTCGCCGGTTGAGTCTTCCACCGACAGGCCGGCTATCCCCGTGTCGACGGCCCGCGCCACGTTGATGGCGACTGCCTCGGGCTTATCGGCGAAGGCGTTCTCAAAATCGGCGTTGAGGGGAATGTCGGCGGCGGCCGCCAGGCAGGTCAGGTGGGCCAGCACCCGCTCGAGGCCGACCTTGTTGTCAGGCCTGCCCAGTGACCAGGCCAGTCCCGCGCTGGTCGACGCGATCGCCTTGAATCCGAGGCTCTGCAGAGCGATGGCCGATCCGACGTCCCATGGATTGGGAATGACAAAGCAACCGGCGTCGTGCAGCCGGCGAAAGGCCGTTCGTTTTTCATCCAGGGCGACGCTCATGGAAACATTCCGGCGCGGTGTGAACCCCGCCGCTATAGCGGCTCGGCGGCGTCCGTCCAGCGGGTTTCGGTCGCCGTAGGCGCTCGCCTAGAAGAGAACGCCCGCCTCGGCCACCCCGCGCGCCTGGCTTTTATCCAGGCCAAAGGAGCCGAAGACGAGGCCCTGCGTGGCGCTCGAAGCGTCAACATAGGAAAACTCGCCGCGCGCGAAGAATATGCCCTTCTGGTAGGTCGGGGTGAGGGTCAGGGAGAACGCGTTGCTTCTCGCGCCATAGAGAAGATTGGCCGCGCCGCTTGAGGAAATGTATTCGGCCCGGCCATTGAGGCTGATCGTCGGCGTAAAGGCGTATCTTACAAACACGGCCCCGCCGATCGTCGAGCCCGACGGCGTAATCCCGGCCACATTCGGGACGACCGTATATTGAAGGTAGGGCGAGATCGTCCACTTGCCCATCGTGTGGCTGTAGATCAGGTTATAGACTTGGCTGTTGGCCTGCGCGCCGGGGCTAAGCAGTGTATTGACGTAGACCTTCTTGAACGTGCCCTGGGCGACGAAGGTCAGGGTGTCGGTGTTCTTGAACGTATAGGTGGTCAGGCCAGACGCGCTTGTGTAGCGATCGGAGTCGTATCCATCGTTGAACGAGGCCGAGACCAGCCAGGATCCCTTGGTATAGTTGGCCTGCACGCCCTTGTTGACGGTGTTTTCCTGATTCCACAGCAGGCCTCGTTCGATGTTGTAGTTTTCGAACGTGAAGGTGTACTCGGCGCCCTGAAGCGTCGGCAGCGCGCCCGCCTCGATGCTGAAATTGGCGTTGGGCGCATATTTCAGGAAGCCCTGTATCGCCGGCCCGAAAAAGGCCCGATTGGCTGTGTCGGCGCGGTAATAGGGCGAACCGACCATCGGCAGCGAATAAGCGCCAGCCTCGAAGAAGAACTGCAGTACGCCCGACGACTTGTTGACAATGATCTGGGCATTGCTGATGTCGCCATAGCCCTGCTTGTTCACCCGACCGAAGAAATCGCCGGCCGGGTTGGATTGCCACAGTCCAAGGCCGCTGAACACGCCATCGACGGTGATCTTGCCCAGAGGTCCGGCGTCCAGGGTCGGGGGATAGGGATTGGCCGCAAGTCCGGTCGACATTCCCGGCCAGGGCATCGGGCTTGGGGCCGGCGCCGCCGGCGCGGCCGTTGCGGCGGGGGCTGGCGTTGTGTCGGCCATCGCCGCCTGGCCGAAGGCGCCGGCGGCGGCCATCGCGCCGGCTGTGAGCAGGCGGTTCCAACTGGTCATGCTCATTACCCCCATTTGAACGAGCGGCGCCGGTTCGCGCCTTTCTCTCATCGCTAGGCATGGTTCGCGCCGCCGCCCGCGAGCAAGCCGCGGCAAGCCCCGCGTGACGCTATTGCGACAAAGGGCTGGAAATTGTGCGGTGCGGTAGGATGGGCGCCTAGTTAGTGGGCGCCGAGGTTCGCTTCCTCGCAGGACAGGTCCGCTAGGCATGCCACGGGTGTCGCCCGGCGGCGTCTAAAGGATCGATCGGCAATCGGGCGCACGCGTCTAACGGCGCCATTGTCGGCTCGGTCAGCGCATGGCCAGCGGTGCGTAGCCCAGGTGCGTTCCGCCATCGACCAGCAGCGCCTCCCCGGTGATGTGGCGCGCGGCGCTGGAGGCCAGGAACACGGCGGCGCCGGCAATATCTTCCGCCGTCGAAACCACCTTCAAGGGGGTCGACGCGGCGACACCGGCGCGGAGGCGATCGAGTCTTTCCGCATCCATGGCGCGCCCGAACCAGGGCGTATCGATAAACCCTGGGCACACGGCGTTGACGCGTATCTTGGGGGCCAGGGCCCGGGCCAGCGACAGCGTCATGGTGATCAGGGCTCCCTTGGAAGCCGCGTAAGGCACCGACGAGCCGATGCCCATTACGCCGGCGACCGAGGCCGTGTTGACCACCGCTCCCGGCTGCGGCGCCGCTTCGAGGAGCGCCCGCGCCGCGCGGATCATCTGATAGGCGCCGATCACATTGACCCCGTAAAGCCGCAGGAAATCTTCCCCGGTGACGGCGTCGAGGTCTGCGTGATTGTTGGCGAACTTGGTGGTGCCGGCGTTGTTGAACAGAGCGTCGAGCCGCCCGAACGGCGCCGCGGCGCCGGCGATGGCGCGACAATCTTCGTCCTTGGCCACATCGCCCCGGGCCAGGATGGCCTTGGCGCCCTTGGCCTCGACCAGGGCGGCGGTCTGCTCGGCTTCCGCCTGGCTGGAGGCGAAATTGATGATGACGGCCCTTGCGCCGCGCGCGGCCGTTTCGACCGCGATCGCGCGCCCCAGGCCCGTCGAGGCGCCGGTCACCAGGACCACCCACCCGTCGAAGTCATTGCCGGCCATGCTGTCGCTCCGTCTTAGCAAAATGCCTGGCTAGATAGTGCGCAATGGCAGTGCTGTCGCCATCAGGCCCGCGGGTAGTGGTTCAGTTTGAAATCCGGCCGTTGACGAGCACGGCGCCCATAGGCCAGCGCGGCTATCGTCGGGGCGCGCCTGTAATTGGAAAGCTCGGCCTCTTCACCCGGACGGCTCGTGCTAGAGCGTATGTTCCCCGTCCATGCCGGAGGAGTTGATGATCAGAGCTGCGTGTCATTGCGGCGCCGTTCGCATCACCCTGGAACCGGCGCCGAGTTGGGTGCTGGACTGCAACTGCTCCATCTGCCGCCGCTACGGGGCACTCTGGGCCTACACGTGGGATAGGGTTGCGAAGCGGAACCTCAGCGCGACCATCGTGCAAGGCTCCGATGCACTTGAAGCCTACATCTGGGGTAACAGGTGGATAGGCTTCTGGCGCTGCAAAACCTGCGGCTGCGTGACGCACCACACGGCCTTGAGCGAGCCGGAGAATGTTCGGGGCGTGAATGTGCGCATGTTCGTGGACTTCGACACCACCAGCGTAACAGTTCAACGAACCGACAACGCGCACACCGGTCAGTTTTGGACCCGCCCCGATGCAGAGATTCTAGCGGGCGGTCAGCCACCCATGACGCCACCCGGACCAGACGATTGGCGCTAGCCCGATGCCAGGATTTTAGACTGAGACGCTACCGGCTTGCGCGTCAAATTCACCTAGCCGACGATACGCGCTAAACCCGCGCCCATGCAGGAGCCTCTGACGCAACTAGGCCACCAGGTCACGGCATTCACCGATCCCAGCGAGGCGGTGCTCGAGCGCGTGGTCAATCCCCAGGCCGGCGCGCTGTTTCTCGCCCGGTTCACATCGCCGGAATTTACCTGCCTGTGCCCGATAACCAGCCAGCCGGATTTCGCCCATCTGGTCATCGACTACGCCCCCGACCGCTGGCTGATCGAGTCCAAGTCGTTGAAGCTGTATCTGGCGTCGTTTCGCAGCCACGGCGGCTTTCATGAAGACGTCACCTTGAGCATCGGTCGAAGGATCGTCGATGTCGCCGTCCCCACCTGGCTGCGCATCGGCGGCTACTGGAATCCGCGCGGCGGCATGCCGATCGACGTGTTCTGGCAGACCGGCCCAGCCCCCGACGGGCTTTGGCTGCCCGACCAGGGCGTTGGCGCCTACAGGGGCCGTTGAGAATTCCATTCGCGGGTCAGCGAGGCCGGATCGGGCCGCACCCGTTCGAGCGGATCCTCAGCGGGCGTGCCGATGTGGACAAACCCCGCGACACGCTCGCCCGCGGTCAGGCCAAGCCAGGCGGTCGACTTGGCGTCATAGGCGTACCAATCGGTGATCCAGTTGGCGCCAAATCCCATTGCCTGGGCGGCCAGAATTAACAGGGTGCACACGGCCCCCGCTGAAAGGCGTTGCTCCCATTCCGGAATCTCGCCTTCGACATAGGCTGAGACCACGGCGACGGTCAGCGGAGGGGCCTTGATCTTGCCCAGCTTGGCCATCGCCTTCACGGCGTCGTCGCGCTCCCCGGCGATCTTTTCCAGGCCGGCGACAAACGCCGCCTTCGCCGGCCCCTGCAGCACAACGAACCGCCAGGGCGCGAGCTTGCCGTGGTCCGGCGCGCGGGACGCCAGGGCGAGCAAGGTCTTCAGTTGGGCGGGCGTCGGCCCCGGCGGTCCAAGACCCAATGCCGACGCCGAGCGCCGGCGCGCGAGAAGCTCCAGCGTCTGCGGCGATGCGCGTATCGGCAGAGGTTCGCCGAACGTCGGCGAAGGCGAAGGCGGGGAGGACAAGGCGGTCCTTCAAGATTTGCGAAATCGGTGGCGAGGTATAGAGGCGATCGCCGGTGCTGGCGCAAGCGCGCGGCGTATCCCATATCACTGGGTGAGAAGGGCGCGCTGAAGATGAAACGGGGAGAGCGAGCGATGGCTGGCCGTCTGGAAGTCGTCGATGCGGCCGTCACGCCGCCTGTCTGGCCGAGCCTGCGCAACGAGGCCGAGCACATGGCCGCCTCCGAGCCCAGCCTGGCTTCGGTGCTCAACGCGGTGATCCTGCGCCATTCGAAGTTGGCCGATGCTCTTTCCTATCAGCTGGCGCGCAAGATCGGCGACCAGGAACTGCGGGCGATGAGCCTTCGGGAAATCGCCGAGGAGGCCTACGCCGCCGACCCCTCGATCGTCGCCGATGCCGAGGCGGATCTTCGCGCGGTCTTTGAGCGCGATCCGTCCTGCAAGGGCTATGTGCAGCCGTTCCTGTATTTCAAAGGCTTCCTGGCGTTGCAGGCGCACAGGGTCGCTCACCGGCTATGGGGCCAGGGGCGCGAGGCCATGGCCTTCTATCTGCAGAGCCGGGTGTCCGAACTGTTCCAGGTCGATATTCATCCCGCGGCGGTGATCGGCAAAGGCGCCTTCCTCGATCATGGCACCGGCATCGTCATCGGCGAGACCGCGGTGATCGGCGACAACGTATCGATGCTGCATGGCGTCACCCTGGGCGGCACCGGCGCCGAGCGCGGCGACCGGCATCCCAAGATCGGCGCCGGCGTGCTTCTGGGCGCGGGCGCCAAGGTGCTTGGCAACATCACCGTTGGCGATCATGCCAAGATAGCGTCCGGCTCGGTGGTGCTGAAATCCGTTCCCGCCCACTGCACCGCCGCGGGCGTGCCGGCCCGCCTGATCGACTGCCCGACCTGTGAAGAGCCGGCCAGAACCATGGACCAGACCCTCGGCGACAGCGTCTACGACTACGTTATCTGAGGCGTTTGCGCCGGCGGTGAATGCCGTTACGGTCGCCCGCGAACCAGCCCAACTGGAGCGTACCCTCGTGGATCAAGCCGACATCGATAAAATTCAGGCGCACCTGAAGCGCACCTTTGGCAACCCGCACATCGCCGTGAAGGCGAGGCCAAAGCAGAAGGACTCCGCCGAGGTCGAGATGAAGGGCGAGTTTATCGGGGTCATTTACCAGGACGAGGACGAGGACGGCTCTTTCATGTTCGAAATGGCGATTCTGGCCGAGGATCTGGACCTCTGAGGATGGAACACCTGGACGTCCTGGTCGTCGGCGCCGGGCTTTCAGGCATTGGGGCCGGCTACCATCTGGGCGCCCGCTGTCCCGGCCGGACCTACGCCATCTTCGAGGGCCGTGAGACACTCGGCGGCACCTGGGATCTCTTCCGCTATCCGGGCATCCGCTCCGATTCCGACATGTTCACCCTGGGCTACGCGTTCCGACCGTGGACGGAGGCCAAGGCCATCGCGGACGGGCCTTCGATCCTCAGATATGTCGCCGAAACCGCCCGCGACCACGCCATAGAGCGTCACATCCGCTATCAACACAGGGTCAAGGCCGCCGCCTGGGACTCCAATCAGTCGCGCTGGGTGGTCGACTACGAAGAGGGGCCGACCGGCGCGCCAGGCCAAGTCTCGTGCAATTTCCTCTACATGTGCACCGGCTATTACAGCTACGCCCGTGGATATCGCCCAGCCTTCGCCGGCGAGGAAACCTTTACCGGCCCCATCCTCGAGCCGCAGTTCTGGCCACAGGATCTGGATTACGCCGGCAAGCGGATCGTGGTCATCGGCAGCGGGGCCACGGCGATGACCCTGGTCCCCGCCATGGCCCAGACGGCTACCCATGTGATCATGCTGCAGCGCTCGCCCACCTATGTCGTGTCGCGCCCGGCGGAGGACGCGGCCGCCAACCGGCTGCGCGAGCGTCTGCCGGCGAAGCTCGCCTACCAGCTGATCCGCTGGCGCAACGTGCTGGGCCAGCTCTATTTCTTCCGGATCACCCGCAAGCGCCCGCATGTCGCCAAGAAGGCGATCATCGACATGGTGCGCGGCCACCTTGGGCCCGACTACGATGTCGATACCCATTTCACGCCGACCTACAACCCGTGGGACCAGCGGCTATGCCTGGTGCCGGACGGCGATCTGTTCGAAGCCATCAAGGCCGGCAAGACCGAGGTGGTTACAGATCACATCGATCGGTTCACCTTGGAGGGCATCCTGCTGAAGTCTGGCCGAACGCTCGCCGCCGACATCATCGTCGCCGCGACGGGGCTCGAAATGCAGGTGCTGAGCGGCCTGGAGGTTACCGTCGACGGCCAGCGGGTCGATTTCGCCAAAACCTTTTCCTACAAAGGGATGATGTACAGCGGCGTGCCTAACCTCGCCTCCACCTTCGGCTACACCAATGCCTCGTGGACCCTGAAGGCCGACCTGACCGCGGAATATGTCTGCCGCCTGCTGAACCACATGGACCGCAAGGACTATACCGAGTGCCGGCCGGTAAACGCCGATCCCGACATGCCCGCCGCCCCGTGGCTCGATTTCAGCTCAGGCTATGTCCGCCGCGCCATGGATCGGTTTCCCAAGCAGGGGAACAGAGCCCCCTGGCGCGTCTATCAGAACTACGCGCTGGACCTGCTCGCCTTCCGCTATGGCCGCCTCGACGATGGCGTCATGCGCTTTTCCAGGCCAGGCAGCCACCCCGTCAACCGAGTGAGCGAACAACGCGCGATTGCACGGAGTATCGTGGCGGCTGACAGTTAGTGACCGGCGGGCAGCTCGACTAGCCTCTTGATTACCCGCTTTCGCCGATGTGTCCGCAAGGGCCGCCTTGCCTACTATGACCATTGTGACTATCTTCACAGAACTGAATGGGAGTGCTGAATGGCCGACGGAAGCTGGAGCGTCGCTGAAGCGAAGGCCAAACTCAGCGAACTGATCGAAAAGGCCAAGACCGAGGGGCCCCAGCGTGTGACCCGCAACGGCAAGGATGCCGTGGTCGTCGTTTCGTCGGACGAGTGGCGGCGGCGAACTCAATCGGCGCGCACCATGCTCGAGTTTCTGGAGCGCTCGCCACTGAAGGGCTCGAAGATTCAACTGGACCGGGACCCGGACACCGGTCGTGATTTCCAGTTCGAATAGCCTTCTCGATACCAATGTCCTTTCGGAATATCAGCGGCGTCGCCCCGACAGCGGCGTCATTGAGTTCCTTGGCCAGCTCGGTTTCCAATCGACCTTCCTCAGCGTCGTTACCTTGTCTGAAATTCGCTTCGGCATCGAGCGCCTGCCACGGGGGACACGGCGGGAACGGTTCGATCATTGGCTGAGCTGGGAGCTCCCGCTTGAGTTTCGGGATCGAATTCTTCCGGTTTCCGAAGCGGTCGCGGAAACAGCCGGGCTAATTCGAGCCAGCGCAATGGATACCGGCCGCCCTATGGCGGTGATGGATGCACTCATCGCCGCCAGCGCCCAGGTCCACGGCCTCACCCTGATCACACGAAACGTCAAGGATTTCGCGGCCTGGGGGGGACCGATCCTCAACCCCTGGAAAGTCGTCTGACCGCGACCAGCCCAGCTTCAAGAATCGGTCGATGACATGGGGTTCCGTGGAGGCAAGGCGAGTCCCACTCGCGGCCGGTCGCCGACCACCATCACCCCCGCTCGACAAAACTGTCGATCACCCGTTTTTCGCCGGCCTTTTCGAAGGCGACGGTGAGTTTGTTGCCTTCGACGGCGGTTACCTGGCCATAGCCGAACTTCTGGTGGAACACGCGCTCGCCGCGGGTATAGGGGCTGGCCGGATCGGAGACCGCGACCAGCCGGCCCTCGCCCTCGATGATCTGGGTGCGGCCGTGCGGAGCGCCGCCGTAGCCGCGGGCCTGGGCGCGTTTCCAGCCAGGACTGTCATAGCCGGCCCCGTAGCTCGCCTCCTCGAATCGTGAAGCGGCGTCGCCCATGCCGGGGCCGCCGCCGTAGTAGCCGGTCTCCGAGGCCGCATCGACGTTGGCCAGGGGCAACTCGTCGACGAAGCGGCTGGGCAGCTGGCTGGTCCAACGGCCATAGACCTGGCGGTTGGCGGCGAAGGAAATCCGCGCCTCTTCGCGTGCACGGGTGAGGCCCACGTAGGCCAGGCGGCGTTCCTCCTCGAGACCCTTTTCGCCGTTCTCGTCCATGCTCCGCTGGCTGGGAAAGACGCCTTCCTCCCAGCCGGGCAGGAAGACCAGGGGGAACTCCAGGCCCTTGGCGGCGTGCAGGGTCATGATCTGCACCGCATCGTCGCTGGGGCCGCGATCGAGGTCCATGACCAGGGAGACGTGCTCAAGATAGGCCTGCAGCGATTCGAACGCGCCCATCGACTGGATCAGCTCCTTGAGGTTTTCCAGGCGCGTCTGACTCGTCGGTCCCTTATCGAGGCGCAGGGCGTCGATATAGCCGCTTTCCTCGAGCACGGTTTCGGTCAGCCTGGCGTGGGGCAGGGCGCCCATCTGGGCCGCCCAGCGATCCAGATCGCGCAGAAAATTGGCCAGGGCGGTGCGCGTGCGCGCGTTCAACTCATCGCTGCGGACCAGTTCGCGGGCGGCGCTGGCCGCCGAGATCCCCCGATCGCGGGCCAGGCTCAGCAGTTTCTGAACTGTCGTGTCGCCGATTCCGCGCCTTGGCGTGTTGACGATGCGCTCGAAGGCCAGATCGTCGTCCTGCGACTGGATCAGGCGCAGGTAGGCATGGGCGTCGCGGATTTCAGCGCGCTCGAAGAACCGCGGGCCGCCGACGACCGTGTACGGAATCTGCAGCAGGACGAAGCGCTCCTCGAAGGCGCGCATCTGGAACGAGGCGCGCACCAGCACCGCAGCCTCGCGATACCGCCGGGGGGCGCGTTTCCAGCGTTCGATCTCCTCGGCGATCAGGCGCGATTCCGCCTCGCCGTCCCACACCCCGCGCACCTGCACCTTCTGGCCCCCGGCGGCCTCGGTCCACAGTGTCTTGCCGAGCCGGCCCTTATTGGCGGCGATCAGGCCGGAGGCGGCGGCCAGGATGTGCTCGGTCGAGCGATAGTTGCGCTCCAGCCGGATCACCTGGGCGCCTGGAAAATCGCGCTCGAAGCGCAGGATGTTGTCGACCTCGGCCCCCCGCCAGCCATAGATCGACTGGTCGTCGTCGCCGACGCAACAGACGTTGGAGTGCTTCTGCGCCAGCAGCCGCAGCCACAGATACTGAGCGACATTGGTATCCTGATATTCGTCGACCAGCAGGTAGCGGAACCGGTTGTGATATTCGGCCAATACGTCCGGATGGCGGGTGAACAGCGTCAGGTTGTGCAGCAGGAGGTCGCCGAAATCGCAGGCGTTGAGTATGCGCAGACGTTCCTGATAGGCGGCGTAAAGCGCCGCGCCCCGATTGTTGGCGAAGTGTCCGCCCTCGGCGGGCGGCAGCTTGTCAGGCGTCCAGCCCCGGTTCTTCCAGTGATCGATGAGCCCCGCCAGATGCTTGGGGGTCCAGCGCTTGGCGTCGATATTGGCCGCTTCCAGCAGCTGTTTGATCAGCCGCTCCTGATCGTCGGCGTCGATGATCGTGTAGCTTGATTTCAGGCCGAGCAGCTCGGCGTGACGACGGAGAATCTGGGCGGCGATCGAGTGGAAGGTGCCCAGCCAGCGCAGGCCCTCGGCGGCCGGGCCGATGATATCGGTGATCCGTGTGCGCATCTCGCGCGCGGCCTTGTTGGTGAAGGTCACCGCCAGAAGTTCCCACGGCCGCGCCTTGCCCGCGGCCAGGATGTGCGCCAGGCGCGTGGTCAGCACGCGCGTCTTGCCGGTGCCGGCGCCGGCCAGCACCAGAACCGGGCCCTCGGTAGCCTTCACCGCCTCGCACTGCTGCGGATTGAGGCCCTCCAGATAGTCGGGCCCGGCGACGCGGGCCAGATCTGAGATGCGGTGGGCGGGCAGGTCGGACACGACACGTCTCTTTGGGACTTGGGCGAGCTCGCCTTCTAGCACGTCGGGCGGCGAGACCCTTACTCGGCGCGGTTATTCTGCAGCGCTGTGAGGCGACAGGCGGACGCCAGCGGACCCTCGCCGCGCTCGGCGTCGATCTCGCCGATCAGACCAGCGAGGCTCAGCTTGCGTCTTCGCGCCAGGGCTTCAAGAACAGTCCAGAATGGCGGCTCGAGGGCCAGCGACGTTGCGTGGCCGGCCACCACCAGCGAGCGCTTGGCGAGCCGGCCCATCGCTGCTTCAAGCGACCGCGCCGCAGAAACGCTGGATACGGGCGCAGGCGTCTTCCAGCAGGGCGTTCGAGGTCGCGTAGCTGATGCGGAAGAACGGCGAGAGGCCGAACGCCGCCCCGAAGACCACCGAAACGCCTTCCGATTCCAGCAACTCGGCGACGAAGTCGGCGTCGGTGGCGATGGTGCGCCCGCTGGGCGCGCGTTTGCCGATGAGGGTCCCGCACGACGGATAGACATAGAACGCGCCGTCCGGTGTCGGGCAGCGCAGGCCCGAGGCCTGGTTGAGCATGGAAACCACCAGATCGCGGCGCGCCTCATAGATCTTGGCGTGGGGCGCGATGAAATCCTGTGGACCGTTCAACGCCTCCACCGACGCCCATTGCGAAATCGACGAGGGGTTGGAGGTCGTCTGGCTCATCACCTTGCGCATGGCCGAGATCAGCGGCTCGGGGCCGCCGGCGTAGCCGATGCGCCAGCCGGTCATCGCATAGGCCTTGGAGACCCCGTTCATGGTCAAGGTCCGCTCGTAGAGGGCCGGCTCGACTTCGGCGATGGTCGAAAACGCAAAGCCGCCGAAGACCAGGTGTTCGTACATGTCGTCGGTCAGGATCCACACCTGGGGATGGCGCAGCAGCACCTCGGCCAACCCCCGCAGCTCGCCGGCCGAATAGGCCGCTCCGGTCGGATTGGACGGAGAGTTGAGGATCAGCCAGCGCGTGCGCGGTGTGATCGCCGCCTCCAGCGCCGCTGGCTCGATCTTGAACCCGGCCCCCGCGGTGGTGGTGATGAACACCGGCTCGCCGCCCGCCAGCAGGACCATGTCCGGATAGCTGACCCAGTAGGGGGCCGGAATGATCACCTCATCGCCGGCGCTCAAGGTGGCCATCATGGCGTTGAAGATCACCGCCTTGCCGCCCGGCGAAACGTTTATCTGGGCCGGCGCGTAGCTGAGACCGTTTTCGCGCGCGAACTTGCCGCAGATCGCCGCCTTGAGTTCGGGAATGCCGTCGATGTCGGTGTACTTGGTCTTGCCATCGACGATGGCCTTGATCGCCGCCTGCTTGATGTTTTCAGGCGTATCGAAGTCGGGCTCGCCGGCATCCAGCGAGATGATATTGCGCCCCTCGGCTCGCAACGCCCGCGCTTTCGAGGCCGCGGCCGCGGTGGCGGCGGGTTTGACACGGCGCAGGGTCGCGGATTCGGCGAACATGGACATCGACTCAGCGAAAGGAGGGGCGGACGGGCCTTTAGTCTAAGGCAGATCATTCAATTTGAGAACGACATCCGCTAGTGCTTGGCCGTCGCCAATCGGGAAAGACGCCTTTCAATGGATCAGCTGAACGGCAAGATCGCGTTCATCACCGGCGGGGCCAGCGGTATCGGTCTGGCGATGGCCGAGGCCTTTGGGCGCGAGGGCATGGGCGTGATGCTGGCCGACATCGAGGCCGCCGCGCTGGGCGCCGCCGTCGCCGGCCTTCGCGCCAGGCAGGTTCGCGCGGAGGGGATAGTCTGCGACGTGACCAGCCGCGATTCCCTGCGCGCCGCCGCGCTGGAGACGATCGCCAAGTTCGGCAAGGTGCATGTGGTCTGCAACAACGCCGGGGTGGGGGCTGGCGGCCCCTTGGGCAGCGTGCCGACCCGCGACTGGGACTGGGTGATCGATGTGAATCTGAAAGGCGTGATCTACGGAACCGAGATCTTCACGCCGCTCATCGAAAGCCACGGGGAGGGGGGCCATTTTGTCAATACAGCCTCGATCGCCGGCATGCTCAGCCCGGCCGGGATGGAGCCCTATTGCGCGACCAAATTCGCCGTGGTGGCGATGAGTGAGGGCTGGGCCATGCAGCTGGCGCAAAGAAACATCGGCGTCTCGATCCTCTGTCCCGGCTTCGTCAAGACGCGCATCTTCGAGAGCCGCAGGAACCGGCCCGACGCCTATGGCCCCGATGTTCGCGCCGCTCCGGCGCCCGACGCGCCGCCATCGCCGGTGCTGAGCGGCATTCCGGTCGAACCGGTCGGCGCGCGGGTGGTCGAGGCGGTGAAGGCCGGCGAGCTCTATGTCTTCACCCACCCTGAATTCAAGGCCCCGATAGAAGCCCGGTTCGCGCGGATCCTGGCCGCCTTCGACGCCGCGGCCGCCAGTCCGGCCCTCGCCGCGCTGCCAAGGCGGGAGGCCCCCGCGGCTAATCTGGCGACCGCGCCGGTCTCGCCGATCTGAGACACGGTTGCGCCCAGACCCCCCAAGCCCATGCGCCGCCTGGTCGCCTTTCTGATCGGTAGCGAAACCGGAGCCTGGCGCGGCGCCGTCGTTTCGCTGTTTCTGCTTGTCGGCGCCGGTCTCGTCCTGGTCATCGGCGGCAGGGCCATGGGTCTGGGCGACCCCGCGGCGGTGGGTCGCTGGCTCGCCGCCGCCCGTGGTCCCTGGGCCCTGCCGGTGGCGATCGGCGCCTTTGCGCTTCTGGCCTTCCTGGGCGCGCCCCAGGTGATCCTGATCGCCGCCGCGGTGCTCGCCTTCGGACCCATTGTGGGGGCCGCCTACAGCTGGATTGGGACGATGATCTCGGCGCTGATCGGGTTTGTCATCGGCCGCGCGGCCCGGCGACCGGCGCCGATCGATCTGGCGGCTTCGAGGCTCGATCGGTTCATGGCCCTGGTCGGCCGCAACGGCTTTCTTGCGAGTCTGGTCGTCCGCCTCGTTCCCTTCGCGCCGTTCATCATCGTCAACATGGCGGCCGGCATGGCGCGTGTGCGGCCGCTGGATTTCGCCGCCGGCACGGCCATCGGCATCGTCCCGAAGATTGCGCTGATCGCGTTTGCCGGAGGATCGGCGCTGACCATGCTCAGGGGCGGATCCGTGCACATAGCCATCGTCGCCGCGGTGATCGTCGTATGGCTAATTTCAGCAGTGATAGCCCGCGGATGGGCCGAGAGAAGAAAGAAATTGCCGCAATAGGGCTCCTCGACCTCATCGGCAGCATGGTTCTTGCCTCAATGACGGACACTGTGTAGACGCTCTCTGATGCAGTTCTCTCGCGACCGTCTGCTTGCAAGGCCTCCGGGGCTTAGCCGCCCCTGGACGCTGCCCTAGCTGCGAAGCGTCGCGGCCGGGCGTCCAGGGGACCTTCACCTTGGCCCTGACCCCCTCCGCGAAGAGAGCTTTCCATGCCCCATCCAGCCTCGCCCGCCGCTGCCGCCCCGTCGGACCGCGATCGTGTAATCATTTTCGACACCACCATGCGCGACGGCGAGCAGTCGCCGGGGGCGTCGATGTCGCTCGAGGAAAAAATCGAGTTGGCGAGGATTCTCGAGGATCTGGGCGTCGATGTGATCGAGGCCGGCTTTCCTATCGCCTCCAACGGCGACTTCGAGGCCGTTCGCGAGGTGGCGCGCATCGTCAAGGCCAGCATCGTCTGCGGTCTCGCCCGCGCCGGCATCGCCGACATCGACCGCTGCGCCGAGGCGCTGCGCGGGGCCGCGCGGGGGCGGATCCACACCTTCATCTCCACCAGCCCCCAGCATCGCGACCACATTCTGCGGATGAGCCCCGAAGATGTGCTCGATGCGGTCACCGGTTCGGTCGCCCATGCGCGCAATCTCTGCAACGACGTCGAGTGGTCGGCCCAGGACGCCACCCGCACCGAGCGCGATGTCCTGCGCCGCTGCGTCGAGGCGGCGATCCGCGCCGGTGCGACCACGATCAACATTCCAGACACCGTCGGCTACACCTATCCCTCCGAATACGCGGAGATTTTCCGCGACCTAATCGATCATGTGCCCGGCGCCGAGCGCGTGATTTTTTCGACCCACTGCCACAACGACCTGGGGTTGGCGGTCGCCAACAGCCTGGCGGGGGTCCAGGCCGGGGCGCGCCAGGTCGAAGCGGCAATCAACGGCATCGGTGAGCGGGCCGGCAACGCCGCGCTCGAAGAGGTGGTCATGGCCCTGCGGGTGCGCGCCGACCGGCTGCCGTTCACCACGGCGATCAGGCCCGAGCACATCACGCGCGCCAGCCGATACGTCTCGGCGATCACCGGCTTTCCCGTCCAGTTCAACAAGGCGATCGTCGGCAAGAACGCCTTCGCCCACGAGGCCGGCATTCACCAGGATGGCATGCTCAAGAACGCAGAAACCTACGAGATCATGCGGCCCGAGGACGTCGGTCAGGGCGCGTCAAATCTGGTCATGGGCAAGCATTCGGGGCGGCACGCCTTTCGCGAGAAGCTTAAGGCTCTGGGTTACGAGCTTGGGCAGAACGCCCTCAATGAAGCGTTTTGGCGCTTCAAGG
The DNA here is from genome assembly GCA_036511515.1 of Caulobacteraceae bacterium. GTDB lineage: Bacteria > Pseudomonadota > Alphaproteobacteria > Caulobacterales > Caulobacteraceae > Acaudatibacter. The sequence continues at coordinate 28,457 of DATCCB010000044.1, forward strand.
ACCTCGCGGACAAGAAGAAACACGTCTTCGACGACGACATCGTCGCCCTGGTCGACCACGCCCTCTCGCGCGGCGCCGAGCGCATCCAGGTCAAGGCGCTGCGCGTGATCGCCGGAACCGAGGGACCGCAGGAGGCTCAGCTGACCCTGATCGTCGATGGCGTCGAGGCGTCAGCGGCAGCCACCGGCGACGGCGCCGTCGATGCGGTATTCAACGCCATTCATGAGATTGCGCCGCACGCGGCGGTGCTGCGGCTCTTCCAGGTGCATGCGGTCACCGAGGGCACGGACGCCCAGGCGCAGGTCACGGTGCGTCTCGAGGAGGAGGGCCGAATCGCCACCGGCCAGGCGGCGGACACAGATACCCTCACCGCCAGCGCCATGGCCTATGTCACCGCACTCAACAATCTGGTGCTTCGCCGGCAGAAGACCGCGCCGGCCGCGCTGAAGGCGTCAGGATTCTAGGTTCGCGGGCGACGGATTCGCCTGCGGCGATAAGGGTCTTGAATTCGCCAACGTGGCGAGGCACACCGGGCGTCTGTCCTTGGGAGGCTTTGGTAGGGGTGGCGGCGCGTTCAGAGGGGAACCCGCGAGCGTCGCGGCCCGACAGGCTTTAACGGGACGCCTGCCGGTTCTTTGTTTTCGCTTCGCCTCATCCACTCGGATATTGAATGTTCTCCTCCCTGTTCGGCGTCATTTCGAATGACATCGCCATCGATCTTGGGACGGCCAACACCCTGATCTATATGAAGGGGCGGGGGATCGTGCTCAATGAGCCGTCGGTCGTCGCCTTGCGCACCGCGGGAGGACGCAAGACCGTCTATGCCGTCGGCGTCGAAGCCAAGATGATGCTCGGGCGCACGCCTGGCCACATGGAAGCCATCCGGCCCATGCGCGACGGAGTCATCGCCGACTTCGAGGTCGCCGAGGAGATGATCAAGTATTTCATCCGCAAGGTTCACAACCGCCGGGCCTTCGTGAACCCGAAGGTGATCGTCTGCGTGCCGTCGGGCTCGACGGCGGTCGAGCGGCGGGCGATCAACGATTCCTGTCTCAACGCCTCGGCCAGGCGCGTGGCCTTGATCGACGAGCCCATGGCCGCGGCCATCGGCGCTGGCCTGCCGATCCACGAGCCGACCGGCTCGATGGTGGTCGACATCGGCGGAGGCACCACCGAGGTCGCCGTGCTGTCGCTTTCGGGCATCGTCTACACCCGCAGCGTGCGCGTCGGCGGCGACAAGATGGACGAGGCGATCATCAGCTACATGCGCCGCCATCATAACCTGCTGATCGGCGAGACCACCGCCGAGCGCATCAAGAAGGAAATCGGCACCGCCAGACCTCCGGAGGACGGCCACGGCCTGGCCATCGACGTCAAGGGGCGGGACCTGATGCAGGGGGTGCCGCGCGAGGTGCGGATCAGCGAAAAACAGGCCGCCGACGCGGTCGCCGAACCGGTGGCCCAGATTATCGAAGCGGTGAAGGTGGCGCTGGAGGCGACCCCGCCCGAACTCGCCGCCGACATCGCCGACAAGGGGATCATGCTCACCGGCGGCGGCGCGCTGCTGCGCGGCATCGATCTGGAAATCCGCGACCACACCGGCCTGCCGGTGACCGTGGCCGACGATCCGCTGTCTTGTGTGGCGCTCGGCTGCGGCAAGGTGCTCGAGCATCCCCAGTGGATGAAGAGCGTGCTGGGATCCAGTCTATCCTGAGGGACCCGATTCAGTTCACCTGATACGGGGGCGGGGCGGGGGCCTTTAAGGAGGCGGTGATTGTCCCTTCGGGATAGTCCCATTGGCGATCTCAAGGTGCCGCTGCGCTGGACCGCGGCGGCGGCGCTGATTGTCGCCATCGCGGCGGCGCTGTTTTTGCTCTTCAACAACCGGCCGCCCAACGCGCCCGGCGAGGCCTTCGCTTCGATGCGCCAGGCTGCCGACAGGGTCGTGGGCCCGGTTGGCGATGTGCTCTCGGCGCCGATCCGATGGGTCCGGTCGGGCGCCGATGGGGTGAGCGCCTACATCATGGCCGCAAGGCAGAACCGGGACCTGAAACGGCAGCTGGCGCAGGCGCGGCGGTGGCAGGACGAGGCCATGGCACTGGCCCAGGACAACGCTCGCCTGCGCGCGCTGGCCGGCGTGGCCACCGATCCACCGATCGCCATGGTTCTGGCCCGCACGGTCATCGACGCGCGCGGACCGTTCGCCAATACCCGCTTGGCCAACGCCGGCGCCAGTCGCAACGTGACCGAGGGAAACCCGGCTCTCAGCGAACATGGACTGGTCGGCAGGGTGATCGGCGTTGGCCGGACGATAAGCCGGATCATGCTGCTGACCGACCCGGAAAGCCGCACGCCGGTGCTGATCGAGCGCACCAACGCCCGGGCGATCCTGACCGGCGACGGCGGGCCAAACCCTCAATTGGCCTATCTGCGAACCACCGAGCCCCTGCGCGATGGCGACCGTGTGATGACCTCCGGCGACGGGGGGGTGTTTCCGCGGGGTCTGCCGGTTGGTGTCGCCGCCAAGGGGTTCGACGGCGGCTGGCGCACGGTGCTCGACGCGGATGCTTCGCCGATCGACTATGTTCAGATCCTGCTGTTCAAGGACTTTTCGCAACTGGTTCCCGTCGGCGGCCTGGCGCCCGACCATCTGCCATCGGCGGTGACTGAAAATTCCACCGCGACCATCCTTGGTCCCGATAGCTCCCGGGCGTCGGCCGCGGCGCCGGCCAAGACCCCGCCGTCTGCCTCCGACAGCAGGGTAAAGGCGGCCAAGGCGGTGAAGCCGATCGCGACCAAGCCCCTCGCCAAGCGGGCCGCCAAGCCACCGGCCTCCACCGGCCGGTCCCGGAGCGTGAAATCCCGGACGACGAAAGGTCCTCACGCCAAGATGCTGGCCAAGAAAGCCGCGTCAAAGCGCTCGCGGGGCAGCATCGGCGGCCTCCTGGGTCGGCCATGAGCGGAGTCACAGCCCGTCCGCTCAATCCAGCGTTCTGGCTGGGCGCGCCGATCTCGGCCTGCGTGTTCGCCACGCTGATCTTCGCCCTGCCGCTGCGGCTGTTTGGTCTGCAGTTGCCCGAGCCGGTGTTCGCGCTCGTCCCCGCCTTCGCCTGGGCGATGATCAGACCCTCGATCCTGCCCCCATTCGCGCTGCTGGGCCTTGGGGTATTTCTGGACATCCTGTGGGGCGGGCCGATCGGTTTGTGGCCCATCTGCCTGCTCAGCACCTATGCGCCCGCCCTGGCTGCCCGCCGTTTCCTGGCCGGTCAGGGCTACGGCGTGCTATGGGTGGCCTATGGAGCCGCGTGCGCGGCGGCCCTCGGGGTGGGCGTAGTGGTGACGATGGCCCGGACCGGAGCGCCGCCCGGCCTCATCGGCGTCCTCTGGCAATATCTGGTAACGGCGGCAATGTTTCCCTTCGCCCACAGGTTGATCGAGCGCTACGAAGACGCGGACGTGCGTTTCCGATGATCAAGCCCAACATAGTCTTCAACGACGTCAATCAGCGCCAGGGGGTCTTCCACCGGCGCGCCTTCCTGATCGGCGGCGTCGCCGGCGCCGGGTTACTGGCCCTCGGCGGCAGGCTGGCCCAGCTCCAACTGCTGGAATCGGGCCGCTACAGCCTGCTCTCGGAGCACAACGAGTTCGACTTTCGCCTGAGCCCGCCGCCGCGCGGGCTGATTGTCGATCGCGACGGCGTCATCCTGGCCTCCAACAGGCCCGATTTCCGCCTGCTGCTGGCCAAGGACGAACATACCGACGTCGAGGCTATCCTGGAACGTTTGGCGAGCCTTGTGCCGATGGACGACGCGCGCCGTCGCCGGCTCGCCGCCGACATCGCCAACGCCCCGCGTCACGCCCCTGTCGCGGTCATGGAGGACATCAGCTGGGAGGAGTTCTCCCGCATCAACGTGCGCGCCCCGGAGCTTCCCGGCGTCACCGCCGACATGGGCGAGATCCGGGTCTATCCGTTCGGCGGCGCCTTCGCCCACGTGATCGGTTATGTGGCCAAGGTTTCCCAGAGGGATATTACCAGGACCGGGCCCAACGCCGATCCGATCCTGCTCAACCCTGGTTTCAGGATCGGCAAGCAAGGCGTTGAAAAAGCGTTTGATTTGCCCTTGCGAGGTAAGCCCGGGGCTCACAAGGTCGAGGTCGATGTCAAGGGCCGCGTGGTGCGCGAGGACCGCGCCGGCGATATCTCTTCCACACCGGGCTCGCCGATCCAGCTGACCCTGGACAGCGACATCCAGAACCGGGCCCTCGAGGTTTTTGGCGAGGAGAGCGGCGCGGCGGTGATGATGGACTGTCGCTCGGGCGACATCCTTTGCATGTTTTCGGCCCCGAGCTTCGACGCCAACCGGTTTGTCCAGGGTCTCACCGGCCCCGAATACCAGGCGCTCGCCACCTATGAGCGCAAGCCGCTGTTCAACAAGGCGCTGACCGCGACCTATCCGCCCGGGTCGACGTTCAAGACCATGGTCGCCCTCGCCGCCTTGGAGAAGGGCGTCAATCCGGCCAAGACCTATGTTTGCAACGGCGTCTGGTTCTGGGGTGGCCGGCCATGGCACTGCGACAAGGCGCACGGCGTCCTCGACATGCACGGCGCGATCAAGGAATCGTGCGACATCTTTTTCTACCAGACGGCGCTTGGCATCGGCCCCGATCCGATTGCCGCGACGGCGCGCCAGTTCGGTCTTGGCCAGATTTTCGACATCGGCATTCCAGGTCAGAAGCCCGGGCTGGTCCCCGACACCGCCTACAAGCGTCGCGCCTTCCCCAAGGACCCGATCTGGCATCCCGGCGAGACGCCGAGCATGGGCATCGGCCAGGGCTATTTGACCGTCAACGCCCTGCAGCTCTGCGTGCAGGCCGCACGCCTGGCGAATGGCGTGAAAGCCCTGCAGCCGCGCCTGATTCACTCCATCGGGGGCGTCATACAGCCGTCGGGCGCCCTGGCGCCGGACTTGCCATTCGCCAAGGAGCACATCGACTTTGTGCGCACCGCGATGGCCGCGGTGGTGACCAGCGGTACGGCGGCGAGCACCGCTCAGCTCGGCCTCGGCCCGGTGATGATGGCCGGCAAGACCGGCACGGCCCAGGTCCATTCCTATGCGGGCGGTCATGGCGCCCATGGCGCCGTCGGCGCCTGGGCGCTGCGCGACCACGCCTGGTTCATCGCCTTCGCCCCCTATGACGATCCCCGCTACGCGCTCAGCGTCCTGGTCGAACACGGCGGCTGGGGCGCGACGGCGTCGGCGCCCAAGGCCGCCGAACTGATGCGCGTGGCTCTGCTCAAGGATCCCCAGGTGCGCGCGCGTATCGTCCAGCCGCTGCCCACCGGCCAGGCGCCGCCGACGCCTCCGCCGTCCGCGTCCGAGGCCAGGACATGAGCGTCAGCGCCCTCACGCGCCCGGGCGAGCGTGATCGCCCGACCGTGAAGTTCGGCCAGATCGACTGGACCTTCTGCCTGGCGCTGATCGCCATAGCCCTGGCTGGGGGTGTGATGCTCTATTCGATCGACGGCGGCTCGTGGACCCCATGGGCGGCGCGGCACCTGGCGCTTTTCGCGGCCTGTTTCGTGGCCATGATCGTTCTGGCCATGGTCGATCTGCGGGTCTGGTTTGCGCTGGCCTATCCGGTCTATGCGGTGGGCCTGTTGCTGCTGCTGGCCGTGGCCGCCATTGGACACAGCACCCTTGGGGCGCAGCGGTGGCTCGATATCGGACCAATCCGCATCCAGCCCTCCGAGATCATCAAGATCGGCCTCGTTTTGGCGCTGGCGCGATTTTACCACAGCCTTTCGGCCAGGAGCGCGGTGCTTTCCTGGTGGCTGCTGATCCCCGCGGCGCTGATCGCCGTTCCCGCGGCCCTGGTCGCCCATCAGCCGGACCTAGGCACCGCCCTGCTGATCGTCGCCACGGGCGGGGTGATGATGATCCTGGCCGGCCTCAGCCTGCGCCTGCTCGGCGTGGGGGCCGTGGCTGTTCTTGCGCTGCTTCCGCCGGTGTTCATGTTCGGCCTCAAGGCCTATCAGCGGGCGCGGCTGCTGACCTTCCTCAATCCCGAGGCCGACCGGTCGGGGGCCGGCTACCACATCATCCAGTCCAAGATCGCGCTCGGCTCGGGCGGCCTGCTCGGCAAGGGCTTTGGGCTCGGCACCCAGAGCCAACTCAACTTCCTGCCCGAAAAGGCGACGGATTTCATCTTCGCCTCGCTGGCCGAGGAGTTCGGGTTCGTCGGCTGCGCGTCGATCCTCTTGCTTTATGGCGCGGTGATCTTCATGGCCCTGCGCATGTCGTCCATCGCCCACAGCCATTTCGGGCGCATGGCCGGGGCCGGCGTGACGGCCACCTTCGCGCTCTGCGTGCTGATCAACGGGGCCATGGTCATGGGCCTGGCCCCCGTGGTCGGGGTGCCGATGCCGCTACTCTCCTATGGCGGCACGGTAATGATCACCATGATGGTCGGCTTTGGCCTGGTGCTGGCCGTCCGCGTCCACCGTTACAGCGAAGTCACCAGCGGCAAGGGCCTGCTGGTGTAGCTGAAAATTCCTCACCCGCGCAGCGGGGAGGGGGACCGCCCGCGAAGCGGGTGGTGGAGGGGGCGCAACGCGGCCCCACCTGGGTCTGAATGGGGCCTAGCGCCCCCTCCGTCACGGCGCAAAAGAGAGCGCCGCGCCACCTCCCCCGCAAGAGGGCGGAGGAGGAGTTTCCGAGAGATCGTGCCCTGACAAGGTTCGCCCATTCCTCTATCGAATGGCCCATGGAAGACGCGGATACCCTCTATCAGCGGGCCTTCGCGGCCTACCGGGCTGGGCAGCCGACAGATGCCGAGGCGCGGCTCGGTGATTTGCTGGCTCGCGCGCCCGGCGATGCGCGCGCCTTGTTGCTGAAGAGCGTCGTGCACGACAAGGCCGAGCCGGCTGTCTGCCTTTCCCTGGTCGAGCAGGCCGTGCACCTCGATCCATTCGGCGCCGAGGGTTGGTACAACTTGGCGGTGTTCGAGGCCGAGCGCGGGCGCCTGGCCGCGGCGCTCGTCGGCTATCGGCGCACCGTTCTTCTGGATCCGTTCCACGTCAACGCGCTCGGCAACGGCTGCGAGCTCCTGCGCCGGTTCGATCACTTCGACGAAGCCCTGGCCTGGGCGGATCGGCAGATCGTCCTGGGGCGCGAGAGCTGGGCGGCGCATCTGAACCGGGCGGTATGCCTGCTGCACCTTCGCCGCATGGACGAGGCAGAGGCGGCCTTCAAGACCGCGCTGGCCATCGATCCGGCCCGCCCGATCGTCCGCTGGGAGATGTTTCCGCTTTACCTCCATCAACGGCGGTTTGGACAGGCCTGGGAGAGTTTCGAGGAGCGTTTCGCCTGTGGCCATTTGAACGGCGTGCACGCCTACCCGTTTGAGGCGCCGCCCTGGCGGGGCGAGGACCTGGCCGGGCGGCACATCGTCATCCACAATGAGCAGGGCCTGGGCGACCAGATCATGTTCGCCGCCGCGCTGGCGGAGGTCATCGCCGTGGCGGGCAGGGTCAGCATCGTCGTCTCCCCCGAACTCGAGGGCCTGTTCAAGGCGTCCTTTCCGACGGCCCGGCTGTTTGCGGCCCGCGTCGGACGGTTCGCCGGAGACCACCCGCCACCGTCATGGCTGGGAGAGCTTGGCGAGCCTGACTTTCAGCTCCCGATCGGCGGCCTGATGCATCGTCTGCGATCGGGCGCCGGGGCCTTCGCCGGCGCCGGGCCTTACCTTGCGCCGTCGCCGGCGGCGCGCGCGCGTTGGAAAAGCCTCGTCGCCGCCAAGGCGCCCAGGCGCAAGGGCCTGCGCGTCGGCCTGTGCTGGGCCAGCAATCCGGCCCTGTTCCGTCTCGATTCCAGCCGGCGGGCGGCCAAGAAGAGCATGGCGCTGGAGGTCATGGCTCCCCTCGCGAAGGTCAAGGGCGTGCAGCTGATCAGCGTGCTCAACTGGCCGATCGATCCAATGCCGCCGGCGTTCAAGGGCAAGCTGCTCGATCTGTCGGCCGAGTTGCGCAGTCTCGACGATACCGCCGCGCTGATCGAGAGCCTCGACCTGGTGATAACCGTCGACACCGCCGCGGCCCACCTGGCCGGGGCTCTTGGCGCACCCGTCTGGTTGCTGTTGCACGATTTCGCCGACTGCCGCTGGGGCCTGACGGGCGAGGACAGCTATTGGTATCCATCGATGCGCCTGTTTCGGCAGGCCGCGCCGGGTGACTGGGCGGAGGTGATCGGGCGGGTCAAGGCGCAGCTGGGCGACGTGGCGGCCGCGGCGTGACCCCTTCGGAGGCGACCGCCGCCGCGCTGGCGGCCTGGAGCCAGGGCCGGGCAGATGAGGCGCTGGTCCGGCTGCGTGATCTGGGCGCCGCGGCCGCCGACGATCCGCTGGCGCTGCAGGTCTGGGCCCTGGCGCTGAATGGCCAGGGGGCGGGCGCCGACGCCCTGGCCCTGCTCGAGCGCGCGGTTCGCATCGCGCCGGCCGATGCGCAGGCCCATTTCAACCTTGCGGTGACCCTGCAGGCGATCGGCGACCTGCCCCGCGGCATCGCCCACTATCAGGCCGCGCTTCGCGCCGAGCCCGCCCAGCTCGGCGCGCTCAACAATCTGAGCGATCTCTACCGCCGGCGGGGCAGGGCGGCGGAGGGCTGGGCGCTGATGGAGCGCTACCAGACTGAGGGCGGTTCGGTGGCCGGCCTGGAAATCCGCCTGGCCAAGCTGGCCATGGATATTCGCCTGTTCGACCAGGCCAAGACCTGGTTCGCGCGCGCCGCGGCCCATTCGCCCGGTGACCCGTCCGTGGCTTGGGAACACGCAATGCTCTCCCTGGCGCGGGAGGATTTCGCCGCGGGATGGCCGGGATACGAGGGGCGCCTCGCCAGTCACGGCCTCGACGCCCTTGGCATCTTCCCCTATGCGGCGCGGCGATGGACGGGTCAGCGGCTCGCCGGCAAGAGCCTGCTGCTGCATCGCGAGCAGGGCCTTGGCGATATGATCATGTTCGCCCGCTGCTTCGCGCCGCTGGCTAGGGAAGCCGGCCAGCTTCACCTCGCCGTCCATCCGCAGCTCGCGCGGCTGATGGCTTTCAATTTCCCGTCGGCGAAGGTCTGGTCCAGCGTCACCACGGCCGGGACCGGACGGCAACCGGAGCAGCGCTGGCTGGCCCTGGCCGGACCGATCGACTTCCAGGCCCCGGTCTGCAGCCTGGGGGCCCTGCGCCTTGGCAAGGGCGTGCCCAAGATCGACGCCTACCTGCGCGCCGATCCCGACGATGTGCAAACCTGGGCGCGCCGGCTCGAGGCTCTGGCGCCTGCGCCGAACAGCGAGCGTCGCGTCGGGCTGGTTCTGGGCACGCGCCAGGTGCGCTGGAGCGACGACGGCCTGACCAATGCGCTGCGCAAGACCGTGGCGGCTGCCGAGGCCCGCGCCCTGGCCCACGTCGACGCCGTTCGCTGGGTGGCTCTGCATGACCGCGAGACAGCCGCCATGCTGGCCGACATTCCCGACCTCGATATCGCCGATCCGAGCGCCTGGATCACCGATCTGGCCGACACCGCGGCGATCATCGAAAACCTCGACGCCGTGGTCACCGCAGACACCGCCGTCGCCCACCTCGCCGGCGCCATGGGGAAAAGGGTGCTGCTGATGCTCTGGTGGAACCCCGACTGGCGTTGGGGCATCGATCGCACCGACAGCTACTGGTACCCGAACGTCCAGGTTTTCCGACAACAGACGCCAGGCGATTGGGCGGGAGTGCTCAAGCGGGTGGCAGAGGCTTTGGGGTGAGAAGCAACCCGAAATTACAAAGCCCGTCATGGCCGGGCTCTTGGAGTCCCGGCCATCCACGGCGCGGCGCACAGTGGCGGGGGAGCCACAGACGCGGCATCGCCGTGACGCTTTGTTCCTCGATGGCTTCTGACCGCCTCGAGATGGATGGCCGGGACAAGAGAGAGCCCGGCCATGACGGTCCTGTCTGAGGGGAGAAGGAAACCCTAATCCGGAATCGGCCCGGTGGGGGAGCGCCAGTTGTGGGGGTCGATGGCTTCCAGCGCCTGGACAACCAGGTTTCGCTCGCGTGGCGCGCAGAGCATGTTGAGGCTGCAGGATCCCCGGAAAATGTCGCCCGCGACGGCGTTGAAATTGGCTTCGCTGTAGAGCGGGGCCATGTGCCAGTACTGGGCATAGCCCAGCGCTTCGATGGCCGCGATCAGCGGGGCCTGCTTGCTGGCGCGGTCGTTCTCGACATAGATCACCGGGCGAAAGCGGGCGATGGTTTCGCGCGCGCCTTCCAGCACCTCGATCTCCCAGCCCTCGACGTCGATCTTCAGAAAGTCGCAACCGGGCAGGCCGAGACTGTCGAGCGCGTCGACCCGCGTCGGCGCACCCGTTCGCCAGCGCTCGTCGCCCGCCACCGCCGCGCGCAGGCTGACAGATCCGAAATTGTGTTCTGCGCCATAGTCAAGGCTGGGGATCACCGCCTCCCCGTCGGCGGCGCCCAGGCCATGGGGGAGGGCGACGACGTTGCTCACCTGGTTGGCGGTCAGATTGGCGCAGAGCAACTGGAATACGCGCTGCTGCGGCTCGAAGGCGAAAAGCGGACCAGGGGCGCAGGCGCGCGCCAGCATCACCGTGTGCGTGCCGATATTGGCCCCCGCCTCGACAACCGTCATTCCGGGCCGGACGATCTGGCGAAAGATATCCGCCTCGGCCTGGCAATATTCGCCGTAAACCTCCAGCGAGCGCGTGATGTAGGCGTCCCCCCGCAAGGCCCACATCGGTCCATGGCGGGTGGCGAACAGCTGGGAATCGAACGGCGGCATGGGGCTGCTCCTTGCGGCGACATGGACCGTGTCGGCCCGGCCATGCGCCCCTTCCGTCACGGCGCAAGCAAAAGCGCCGCGCCACCTTCCCCGCTTCGCGGGGCAGGAGTCTACGACAAATCCTCACCCGCGCAGCGGGGGAGGGGGACCGCGACGGCATAGCCGGCGTGGTGGAGGGGGCGCAAGGCGGCGATGGTTGGGTGACCGCCCACGACCTTCTCGACCCGCTCCCGCCATCGCCTCGCCGACCCCATGCGCGCGACATCTTCGCGCAGAACCCAATGGTCAAGCTTAACAGAACCTTAACGCGCTTGACTCGCCCCGCGCCGCGTCTAAGGCTTGCCGGGTCGGCTCGCGAGGGCCGAGGGGCGCTGGGGGCTTTTTTCAGATGTCATGTTCGAGTTCGAGCGCGCGCGCGCGCTTGTCCGCATTGTTGCTGGGCGTATCAGCCCTGGCCCTCAACCTCGCGGCGAACCAAGCAAACGCCCAGACCTATTGCGCGCCGTCCAGCTGCGCGAGTTCGAACGCCAACGGAACTGGCGTGGGGAACTCCGCGGGTCAAACTGTCACAGGTATAGCCAACACCGGCGTGGGGGACCAAGCGTCGCTTTCGGTGACCGGCAACGGAAACACGGGTATCGGTGGGAGCTCGTCAAATCATGTGACGGGGTCGTTTAATTCAGGTTCTGGTGACCTCTCCTCTAGTAGCGTCACTGGTAATTGGAACACTGGTTCCGGGTTTGCGTCCTCCTACATAATAACAGGCACAGGAAATACAGGTGCCGGCTTTGAGTCTTCTGGGCAAGTCACAGGAATAAACAATACCGGGGTTGGATTCGATTCATCCCAGACGGTATTCGGGAATTCCAACGTAGGTATCGGAGACAGCGCCTCTCAGAACGTCACCGGCGCGGCGAACATCGGCGTAGGGCAGAACTCGTCCCAGTTCATCTTTGGCTTCTTCAACGCTGGCTTCGGCGTCGCCTCGTCGCTGAATGTTACGGGCTCAGACAATACAGGCGCCGGCGACGCCGCCTCTCAGAGCGTCACGGGACAAAGTAACAGCGGCTTTGGAGCGCGATCATCGAGAAGCGTGATCGGCATGGTGAACACCGGCCTAGCAGGCTGTTGAAGAAGTCGGTAGCGCGACCGGACTCGGCATGATTCACTCCCTCCCGAAGTGCTTCGAGGAGAGGCGTGATGCGCGGTTCGGACAGTCGATCTGGGGCCTTGTTCTCGTATGTGGACCTGGAGGC
>DATCCB010000045.1:0-79956 GCA_036511515.1 Caulobacteraceae bacterium
CCGCCTAAGCCCGCTCGGCGGCCAGCCTGTGGATTTGTGGACGAGCCTACGTCTCGACCACAATCCCACAGGCACAGCTACAACCAAGAAGCGGACATTTGATGTGCTACGAAAGGCGGACATCTTCATTTGCTATCGACACGTCGCGGGGCGATCGAAAGGGCCTTGGAGCGCCGCCCGCCCATACCCTAATAGGCAGCCATGAGCCCCATCCCCGTCACCGTTCTCACCGGCTATCTCGGGGCCGGAAAGACCACGCTTCTGAACCGTATCCTCAGCGAGGACCACGGCGCCCGCTATGCGGTAATCGTCAATGAATTCGGCGAGATCGGCATCGACAACGCGCTGATCGTCGGCGCCGACGAGGAAGTCTTCGAGATGAGCAACGGCTGCGTCTGTTGCACGGTCCGCGGCGACCTGATCCGCGTGCTGCAGGGCCTGATGAAGCGTCAGGCCAGCGCGGCGCGCGGTTTTGACGCGATTATCGTCGAGACCACGGGTCTGGCCGATCCGGGTCCAGTGGCTCAGACGTTCTTCGTCGACGACGACGTCAGGGCCAGGACGCGGCTGGATTCGGTGACCACCGTGGTCGACGCCAAGCACGTGCTGGCCAGCCTTGCCGACAGCCGAGAGGCGCGCGAGCAGATCGCCTTCGCCGACCTGATCGTGCTCAACAAGATCGATCTGGCATCGGACGCCGAACTTAGAGCCATAGAGACGCGGCTGCGCCGGCTGAACCCGCTGGCCCAGATTCATCGCGCCCGGCGGGGCGACGTCCCGCTAAGCGCAATCATCGGCCAAGGCGGCTTTGATCTCGAGCGGATTGTCGGTCTCGAGCCGCATTTCCTCGAACCGGCCCACGGCGAGGCTGGGCACGTTCATAGCCCAAACTGCGATGGCGACGACCACGGCGCCGACCACGTCCACGATGAGGACATCAAGGGGGTTTCCCTTAGGCTCGACAGGCCGGTCGATGGGCAGAAGGTCAGCCGGTGGCTTAATGACCTGCTGGCCGCGCAGGGTCAGAATATCTTGCGCGCCAAGGGGATTGTCGATGTCGCCGGCGAGGAGCGGCGCCTGGTCTTCCAGGCCGTGCACATGATCCTGGAAGGCGATCTGCAGCGGCCGTGGAAGGCCGGCGAGGACCGCGGTAGCCGCATGGTGTTCATCGGTCGCGACCTCGACGCTGCGGCGCTGAAAGCCGGCTTCGAGGCCTGTGTAGCCTGAACCTGAGGCTAGCTCAGGTTCTCAGCGATCAGGCCGATCTTGTAATAGCCGTCGAGCTGCAGCTTGTTGATCACATCCATGAACTGCCGATATTTCACGTGGCGGTCGGCGCGAATGAAGATCCGCTCATTGGTCGGATTGGATGAACCCAGCGCCCGGGGCAGGTCAGATGCCAATCCCTCGAGGGACGATGGCCGGATATCGGTGATGCCGAACGAAACGAAAATCTGGCCGCTATCGGCGATGGAAATATAGGTCGGCGGCTTGTCGTGAACGCCGGGCGGCGGAGCCTTGGCCGGCGGCAGGTCGATGCGGATGGACACCGTCGCCAGGGGCGCGACGACCATGAAGATGATCAGCAGCACCAGCATCACGTCCACGAACGGGGTGACGTTCATGTCGGCGTTCTGTCCGAGATCGAATTTCGAACCGCCGCCGCCAACCTTTGCAGCCATGCCAGACTCCCTGGATCATCGGGTCCAACCGGTCCCGGCCTTTCAAACACGAGGACACCCATTGCGCGGATGATCGGCGATGTAAAGCCCCGCCCCGCCTCGCCAAGACGCCGGGGTTTCGCTATTGGCGGCGCCATGCGGCTCGCGTTGAACGCCTATGTAAGCGAGGTCCTTTTCGAGGCGTCGGGCGCCGTGTTCGCGCTCGGCGACGGCGTCGTGCGCTGGGCCGATGGCGCGGCCGAGGAGGCGCATGACGGCGCCGTTCTCTGCGCCGCGCCGCACCCAAGCGGCGAGGGCGTGATCACCGGCGGCGACGACGGCCGGCTGGTCTGGTCGCGGCCGGGCGTAGTGCAATGCCTGGCGCACCTGCGCGGCCGCTGGGTGGACGCAGTGGCGACCGCGCCCAGCCAGGGCCTGATCGCCTTCGCCAGCGGACGGGAGCTGCGGGTGCTCGCCGCCGGCGATGCCGGCTTTGAGCGCCGGTTCATCCATGAGAAATCCGTCGCCGCCCTGGCCTTCGACGCCAAGGGGCGGCGGCTGGCCGCGGCGACCTATGGCGGCGTGGCGCTGTGGTACGCGAAGATCGCCGATCAGAAGCCGGTAATGCTGCGCGCGGCCGGCTCCCACATCGGGGCCCTGTTCAGCCCCGACGCGCGGTTCGTGGTTTCCTCCCTTCAGGAGGGCGCCCTGCACGGCTGGCGGATCTCCGATGCCGGCGAGATGCGCATGGGCGGCTACCCCGCCAAGGTGCACAGCTTGGCCTTCGTCGATGACGGCGCGTGGCTGGCCACTTCGGGCGCCAGGGCGATGGTCCTCTGGCCCTTTGGCGGCGCAAGCGGACCGATGGGTCGCCATGCCGTCGAACTCGGCCCCGATCCCTCAGCGAGCGTGGCGCGGGTCGCGGGATCGGCGGACGGCGCGATCGTCGCCGCGGGACTGGATGACGGGAGAATCTGGACCGGCGACGTCAACACCCAGAAAATCGAACAGCTCGCGGCCGCGACCGGGCGACCGATCACGGCGATGGTCCTGGCCGGCTCGCGCCTGGCGTGGGGCGACGATGCCGGCGGCGCCGGAGTGATCGACCTGCCGCCGTTCTAGCTTTCGACCAACTGGGCGGTGGTCAGCACCTTGGCCCCCGCATCGGCGAACATCGTGTTGTGGCGAGCGATGATCTGGGGCGCCGTCTCGCCATCCCAGTCCCAGGTCCCGTGAGCGTCGCCGGCGACGGTGACGTTGAAGCCGTGCGCCAGGGCGCCGGTCACGGTCGCCTGCACGCATTGGTTTGTCTGAGCGCCGATGAGGATGACCTCGCCGATCTGCCGGTCGCGGAGCCATGCCTCCAGCGCGGGCTGGGTAAAGGCGTCGCCTACGGACTTCGAGAACGTCGGTTCATCGGGCCCTTGCCCCAGCGCCGGGTGCACTGGCCAACCGGGTTCCCCGGGCGCCAGCGAATCCCCAGGGCTGCCATCGTGACGGATGAACGCCACCGGCGCGCCGCGCCGCCGCGCCCAGGCGATCAGGGCCTTGGCGTTGGCCAGCAGGCGGTGATGGTCGTCAAGCGGCGGTTCCTTGACCCCGTCCAGCATCCCGGTCTGAAGGTCGATGACGATGAGGGCGAACGGCGATGCAAGCATGGGTGAAACACTCCTGGTCAGGCGTCGAACCCCCGCATGTCGCACCAGGCCTCGAACGGGTCGCGGCGGGTGCGCCAGGCGTTGATGGGGTGGCTATCATCGCGATAGCCCAGCGCCATGCCACTGAAAACCATGTGATCGTCGGGCAGGCCGACAAACGCGGCCGCGGTCGCCGGGTAACGGGCCCAGAACTCCTGCGCGCAGGTATCGAGGCCCCGTTCAACGGCCAGCAGCATGACACTCTGCATGTACATCCCCAGGTCCGCCCATTGCGGAGGGCCGAGCTTGCGGTCGATGCAAAAGAACAGGCCGACCGGCGCCCCGAAGAAGTCGGCGTTCCTCGCCAGCTGGCGAAGTCTGGCCGGCCGGTCTTCGCGCGGAATGTCGATGGCGCCGTAGAGATCCTCGCCACACTGATAGCGCCGCGTGCGAAAGGGCTCCCACAGCTGCTCCGGATAGACGTCGTATTGCGGCGTTTCCATCGGCGTCTGCGCCACCAGGGTCTTGAAAGCCGCAAGCTGCGCGCCCGCCAGCGCATAGACCCGCCATGGCTGCAGATTGCCGCCCGAGGGCGCGCCCTGCGCGGCCAGCAGGATGTCCCGCACGACCGCGCCAGACACCGCCTCTGGCCGAAAAGCCCGTACCGACATCCGTCGGCAGACCGCCTCGCTGACCTCCATGACCTCTCGCGATCCCTTTTGCCGTCGCGCTTGACGCGGAGCGCCCTGCCGACGCAAGCCTAGCCCAAAGCGGGATGAGGCGAACCATGCGCGGCCGACCGGGCGGCTTTTTTCATTTCCTGCGCAATCTGCTGCTGACCGTGTTGATCCTTCTGATCGTCAGCCCGCCGGCGGCGGTGATCGTCTATAGATTCATCCCGCCGCCGCTGACCATCCTGATGATCGAGCGTCTGATCCAGGGCCGTGGCCTCGATCATCGCTGGGTGGCGATGTCGGACATCGCCCCGGTGATGACCCGCACGGCCATCGCAGCCGAGGATGCGCGTTTCTGCCAGCACCACGGCTTCGACTTCAACGCCATCGAAAAGGCCATGCGCCATAATGAGATTCGCCCCAATCGGCTCCGAGGCGGCTCGACGATCAGCCAGGAAACCGCCAAGAACGTGTTTCTGTGGCCCGATCGCTCCTGGGTGCGAAAGGGGCTGGAGGCCTATTTCACCGTCCTGGTCGAGGCGATCTGGGGCAAGCGCCGGATCATGGAGGTCTATCTCAACACCGTCGAAATGGGACCGGGCGTCTATGGCGTCGAGTCGGCTTCGCGCCGCTATTTCGGCCATGGCGCGCGCGACCTGACAGCAGCCCAGGCCGCGCGGCTGGCCGCCATCCTGCCCAGCCCGCTCAAGTGGAAGGCGGAAGATCCCGGCCCGTATGTGCGGCGGCGCACGAGCCGGATCGGCGCGGCCTCGAGCACAGTGCGCCGCCTCGGCTCGGCCGACTGCGTGCTCTAGCGATTGCCGACGGATCGGCGCTGGACCTTTCAGCCCGGACGGTGTTGAGAAGTGCTCAGAGCCATGGCCCAGAAAATCCGCCAGTCCGCCGCCCAGGCGCTCGAGGGCCTGTTGTTCGACGGCATGACCCTGATGTCGGGCGGATTTGGCCTGTGCGGCATTCCGGAGAACCTGATCGGTGCGATCGGCGCCGCCGGAACCCGCGAGCTTACCGTGGTTTCCAACAATTGCGGCATCGATGGCGTTGGCCTCGGCGTACTTTTGGAAGGCGGCCAGATCCGCAAGATGGTCAGTTCCTACGTCGGCGAAAACAAGCTGTTCGAGGAACTCTATCTGTCGGGCGAGCTGGAGCTCGAGTTCAACCCCCAGGGCACCCTGGCCGAGCGAATCCGCGCCGGCGGCGCCGGCATCCCCGCCTTCTTCACCAAGACCGGCGTCGGCACGCTGGTGGCGCAGGGCAAGGAGGTGCGCGATTTCGACGGCGAGGCCTATGTGATGGAACGCGGCCTGACCGCCGACCTGTCCATCGTCAAGGCATGGAAGGGTGACGGCGCAGGCAATCTGGTGTTTCGCAAGACCGCGCGGAACTTCAATCCAATGATGGCGACCGCCGGCAAGGTCACGGTGGCCGAAGTCGAAACCCTGGTCGAGGTCGGCGAACTGGACGCTGACCAGATTCACACCCCCGGCATCTTCGTCGACCGCATCTTCGAAGGCGCGGTCTACGAGCGGCGCATCGAGCGGGTGACCACGCGGGCGCGCGCCGACGCGCGGACCAGCTGATGGGCTGGACGCGGGAAGAAATGGCCGCCCGGGCAGCCAAGGAGCTGCGCGATGGCTTCTATGTGAATCTCGGCATCGGCATTCCGACCCTGGTCGCCAACTACATTCCGGCGGGCATGGACGTCACCTTGCAAAGCGAGAACGGGATGCTCGGCATGGGACCGTTCCCTTTCGAGGGGGAGGCGGACGCCGACCTGATCAACGCCGGAAAGCAGACGATCACCGAGCTTCCCAACTCATCCTATTTCTCGTCGGCCGACAGCTTCGCCATGATCCGCGGCGGCCACATCGCCCTTTCGATCCTGGGGGGCATGCAGGTCAGCGAAACTGGCGACCTGGCCAACTGGATGGTCCCGGGCAAGATGGTCAAGGGGATGGGCGGGGCGATGGATCTGGTCGCCGGCGTGCGCCGCGTCGTCGTGGTCATGGATCACACCGAAAAATCCGGCGCGCCGAAGCTCTTGAAGCGCTGCACCCTGCCGCTCACCGGCGCGGGGGTTGTCGACCTGTTGATAACCGACCTTGGCGTGTTCCAGATCGACCGCAAAGGCGCTGGCGTGGCCCTGATCGAACTGGCCCCCGGCGTCGCTGTCGAAGAGATCCGCGCCAAGACCGAGGCATCGTTCACGGTCGCGGTTTGACTTTGGGCCCAGCCCTTCGTCGATGACCGGCCCCGTTCCCGCCGAATGGTCGCCGCATCGCGCCATGTGGCTTGGTTTTCCCAGTCACGCGGCGCTGTGGAAGGATGACCTGGACGCGGCCCAGGACGAGGTCGCCGCCCTGGCGGTGGCCCTTGCGGGCGCTGGCGGCGAACGCGTCAGGCTGCTGGCTCAGGCAGAGGGCGCGAAGGCCGCCAGCGACCGGCTGGCGGGGACGCCGGGGATCGAGATCATCCCCGCTGAGTTCGGCGACATCTGGCTGCGCGATACCGGGCCGATCTTCCTGACCCCGGGAACGGCGGCGGCGTTCGCCTTCAACGGCTGGGGCGGCAAGTACCGTCTGGCCGGAGACGAGACGGTTGCCGACCAGATCGCGATCGCCGCCAGCGCCGATCTTGTGCGCCATCCGTTCGTGCTCGAGGGGGGCGCCCTCGACCATGACGGCGCGGGCGCGTGCCTGACCACCCGACAATGCCTGACAAATCCCAACCGCAATCGCCGCTGGCGCGAGGCCGACGCGGAACAGGCCCTGGCGGGCGCGCTCGGCGTGCGCAAGGTAATCTGGCTCGGCGATGGACTGGTCAATGACCACACCGACGGCCATGTGGACAACCTCGCCCGGTTCGTCGCCCCCGGCGTGGCCTGCTGTCCGATGGCCTTCGGGGCCGACGACCCAAATGCCGCGGTGTATGACGCCGCGGCCGCCACCCTCGCCCGCTCGACCGACGCCGGGGACAGGCGCCTGACCGTGGTTCGAATTCCATCGCCGGGACGGCTGATCGATGCGGACCATCGCTCGGTTCCCGGCTCGCACATGAACTTCCTGATCGCCAACCGCGCGGTCGTCGTTCCGATCTACAATGAACGCGCCGGGGAATTGGCCATGGAAGCGCTACAGATGCAGTTTCCTGACCGCAGCATCATCGGCCTTTCGGCGCGAAGCCTGATCACCGGAGGCGGCGGCTTTCATTGCATCAGCCAGCACGAGCCGGCCTGATGGCTCGAACCCTGACCCTCGCCGCTCTGCAGGCGCCCTATGGCGATGATATCGACGCCAACATCGCCAAGACCGCGCGTCTGATCCGCGAAGCTGCCGGCTCGGGCGCGCAGGTGATCGTGGCGCCGGAACTCTTTCAGGGACCCTATTTCTGCGTGGCCCAGCAGGAGCGCTGGTTCGCCAGCGCCCACCCGTGGCGCGGCCACCCCTGCGTCACCGCCCTCGCGCCTTTGGCGGCGGAACTGGGCGTCGTCCTGCCGATCTCGATCTTCGAGCGCGAGGGACCCCATTACTTCAACAGCATCGTGGTCATCGACGCCGATGGCGCGGCGCTCGGCGTCTACCGCAAGAGCCACATCCCGGACGGTCCGGGCTACCAGGAGAAATACTACTTCCGCCCCGGCGACACCGGCTTTCGTGTCTGGCGGACGCGTTTTGGCGCGCTCGGCGTCGGCATCTGCTGGGATCAATGGTACCCGGAAGCCGCGCGCGCCATGACCCTGATGGGCGCGGAAGCGCTCATCTATCCGACCGCCATCGGCAGCGAGCCGCACGACCCGACGCTCGATACCGCCGCGCCATGGCGCCGCGCCATGCAGGGTCACGCGGTATCCAATGTCGTTCCGGTGCTGGGCGCCAATCGCACCGGTTTCGAGGCTTGGCCGGACTATCCGAGTGGAGGCCAGCGGTTTTACGGATCGAGCTTCATCAGCGATCATCGCGGCGATCTGCTCGCGCAACTGGGCCGGGACGACGAGGGCGTGATCTGCGCCGCCTTCGACCTCGATTTCCTGGCCGCCCACCGCGCCGCCTGGGGCTTTTTCAGGGACAGGCGGCCCGATCTCTATGGCGCCCTGACTGGGCCGGTGGCCACGTGATCGAAACCGCGCGGCTGGCGCTACGCAACTATCGAGACGACGAGCGGGGTCGCTTTGCTGATCTGAACGCCGATCCGATGGTTGGCCAGTGGCTCGGCGGGACGATGACCCGCGAGGCCAGCGACGCCGCCTTCGACACGCGCCGCCTGGAGATCGACCGCGACGGCTTTGGCCTGTGGGCCGCGGCCCTCAAGGCCGACGACACGATGATCGGTTCGGTCGGCTTGCGCCGCTTGCCGATCGCCTGGGACCATCCGATGCGCGGCGAGGTCGAAGTCGGTTGGCGGCTGTTCCCGAGCGTCTGGGGCGCGGGCTATGCGAGCGAGGCGGCCGCCGCGTGCCTCGCCTTTGGGTTTTCGCAGCTGGGTCTGTCGCGGATCGTCAGCTTCACGGCCGATACTAACGCGCCCTCGGAGGCGGTGATGCGCAGGATCGGCATGACCCGCGACCCCACCCGCGACTTCGATCATCCCGCGCTGGCCGCCGGCCACCCTCTGCGGCGGCACATCGTTTATTCGGCCAGGCGCCCGGAACTCTAGCGCAGGACAGTCTTGCCGTTCTTGATCACCGTCGCGCCGCGGGCCTGCACCCTGGCCGTGAAACTGATCACCTTGCCGTCGAGCCACATGTCGACGGTGATGGTGTCGCCTGGGATCACTGGGGCGGAGAAGCGCGCTTCGTGGCTGAGGATCACGTCGGGATCGTAGTCGGTGATCCCTTTGAGGATCGCCCGGCAGGTTATGCCGTAGGTGCACAGTCCGTGCAGGATCGGACGCGGAAATCCCGAACGCCTTGCCGATTCAGGATCGGAATGAAGCGGATTGCGGTCGCCGTTGAGGCGATAGAGCAGCGCCTGGTCCGGCCGGGTGGCGAAATCCAGCGACAGGTCCGGGGCCCGCGATGGGGTCTGGTGTGGCTCGGGCGCCCCCTCGGACGGGCCGCCAAAGCCGCCGTCCCCGCGGGCGAACGTCGATCCGGTAAGAGTGGCGACCTTTTCGCCGGCCTCGTTGGTCCATGTGGTCTCGTTGTAGATCACCGCGCCCTTGTCCTTGCCCTTGTCGAAGGCGCCGATGGTCCGGCTCTGGGCGGTGAATGTGCCCGTGGGCGGCAGGGGTCGGTGAAGCTCGACCTTTTGCTCTCCGTGCACCACCATCAGATAGTTGATCTGGCTGGCCCGATGGCCAGGCGGGTTTGGCGGCGCCTCCGCGCGGGCGCGCGAGCCCGCGGCGAGCACCGTGGCCGCGGTGGGGACGACCTTCAGGCCGCGTTCATAGACGAAGGCGAGCTCCTTCTCGTCCATCGGATCGGCGCCAAGGCCGATGCCAAGCCCATAGAGCATGACGTCCTTGTCCCCATAGGTGAAGGTGCGCGCGGGCGTCGTCTGATTGAGGATGTCGGGGTAGTAGATCGGCATGAAAACGCGGTCTCCTTTGACAATGGCGTCATTGAAGCCGCTGGCCGCCCCTCAGCGCAAGGCCCAAGCGCGGCGGCTTCGCGCGCGCATTGCCGCTGGCCCGGGGATCGGCTAGAAAGCGCGCCGCTAAAACGCTTCAGGCGCGTTGCGTGGCGGCCCCGTCATTCTTCCACTGCTTAGAGTTTCATCATGGCGACACCCGCCCAGCCCGACGCCAGCCCGCTTACCGGCAATGTTCTGTTCTATTCCAAGCCCGAGCCGCTCACCAGCGACCTGCATGGCAAGCTTGGCCTGCGGCGGATGGACAAACCCTTCGCCTTCGCGGCCGGAAGTCACGTCTGCCCCCTGACGGTGACGGAGTTTCCGGTCGCGGCGCTTTCGTACCCGATCATCTTCGCGGGCGAAAAATACCTGCCGCTGGCGGTCATGGGCATCAACGCTGATACCAACATGTTCATCCAGTCGGACGGGGCGTTCGAGACCGGCGCCTACATACCGGCCTATATCCGTCGCTACCCTTTCGTCCTGGCCCTGGACCCTGCGCGCGAGCAGATGGTTGTGTGCATCGACCGGGACGCGCCGATGCTGGGCGATCTTCCCGACCTGGCCTTTTTCGACGCCAAGGGCGAGCCCACCGACTACACAAAGGGCTGCATTCAGTTCTGCAACGATTTCGAAAATGAGGTGCGGCGGACGGAGTCGTTCTCGACGCTGTTGAAAGACCTCGATCTGTTCGAAACCCGCACCTCGACCTACACCCCAAACAATCCGGACGGTTCCCCAGGCGAGCCCCAGAAGATCGCCGAATATTTTGCCGTCTCGGAAGAGAAGGTCAAAGCCCTGCCCAACGAGAAGATTCGTGAGCTGCTCGACAATGGGGCGTTGTCACAGATCTATTCGCACCTCACATCGCTGATCGGGTGGGACAAGCTGATCGCCATCGCCATCAATCGGCAGGCCTCCGCACCGCCGCCGGCCAATCTGAACTGATCGGGCAATCTCGCCGTACTGCGCGGCGCCTAGCGAGCGTATACGCTCCGGGTCAGGCAGGAGAAGACCAGTCGCCCAGATCCGTCCAGCAGATCGTGTTGCGCAATGACGATGCCCTTGCCCGCGCCGACGGGATCCTTGCCCATGACCGTCATGCGGCCGCGCAGAGTCTCGCCGGCCGGCGGGTTTCTGGCGAAGCGCAAGGCGTCGACGCCCACGCGCTTGGTCTGCGGCCAATCGGCCGAGGCCTCGGCGTCGAGCCGCGACCAGATGGCGAATATCATCGCCTCCGGCGTCCCGTTTTCGATCGCCCAGCCGGGAGCGAAGGCGGCGATGAACGCTTCCAACGCGCCCTGCTCGACGACGGTCGCGCCAAAGTGGACCACCTGGCCGATCTCAATGTCGTCGAAGGCGGCGGGCATCGCGGCTGAGCTCCCTTTGTCGGCGAGACTAGGCCAATGAAGCGCCTGTGTATCGCGCTTCTGGCCCTCACCTTTTCGATCATCGGCGCGGGCCCCGCCGGCGCGTCGCCGACTCCGGCGGCCCACCTGACCGCCGAACTGGTGGCGCGCACGGACGGCGCGGCGCCGGGGACGGTCGTCTGGGTGGCGCTGGTCCAGCACATCGACAAGGGCTGGCATACCTATTGGCGCAACCCGGGCGATGCCGGGGAGGCGACGAGGATCATCTGGTCACTACCGGCAGGCTGGCGGGCCGGAGACATCGTCTGGCCGGCGCCCCGGCGGCTGCCGGTGGGACCGATCATGAACTATGGCTACGAAGGCCAGGTTCTGCTCAGCGTGCCTATCACCATTCCCGCGGGCGCCAGGATCGGCCAGAGCGCCACGATCACGGCCCTGGCCGACTTCCTGGTCTGCGCCGACGTGTGCGTGCCGACCCAGGCGAAGGTCGCGCTCGTCGTTCCCGTCGTTTCCGGCCAGCCACACGCCGATCAGCGGTGGGGCGCCGCTATTGGGCGGGCCCTGGCCGAGGCGCCCAAGCCGGCCGGCCTGGATGCCCGGTTCCAGGCCATCGGGAAGGTGGTCAAGATCGCCGTGGCCGGAGCGCCACTGGCGGGCGCGGACGCGGCCAGGGCCTATTTCTACCCCTACGACGACAAGCTGATCGATCACGCCGCGGTCCAAACGATCGATCGCGGCCCGCGGGGCCTGACCCTGACGGTGCGGCCCGGCATTGCGTTCAGTCAGACGCCCGCGCCGGCCACGGTCGCCGGCGTCCTGGCGCTTGGCGGCAGGGCCTATGAGATCGCCGCCACGCCTGGCGCGGCGCCGGCGGGCAGCTTTGACCTTGGCCCTCCCGTGAGCGGCGCCGCTTCGACCATGAGCCTTGCCCTGGCTGTGGTTTTCGCACTGCTAGGTGGACTGATCCTCAACCTCATGCCGTGCGTGTTCCCGATATTGTCGATGAAAGCGGCGGCCCTGGTCGGCCACGCCGGGGACCAGCGACGGGGACGGACCCAGGGCCTGGCCTTCATGGCCGGCGTCCTGATCACGTTCCTGGCCCTCGCCGGCGTCCTCATCGCGGCCAAGGGCGCGGGAGCGGCGATCGGCTGGGGCTTTCAGCTGCAGTCGCCGGTTGTGGTGGCGGCTCTGGCCCTGATCATGCTGGCCGCCGCCCTGAACCTGTCTGGCCTCTATGAGATCGGCGCGTCCGTCCAGGGTCTGGGCGCGGGCGCCGCGTCGCGCGGCGACCTGGTCGGCTCGTTGCTCACCGGGGTGCTGGCCGTGGTGGTCGCGGCGCCCTGCACGGCCCCGTTCATGGGGCCGGCCCTCGGCTGGGCTCTCACGCAAAGCGCGGCGAGCGCCGCAGCGGTGTTTCTCGCCCTCGGACTAGGGTTTGCCGCCCCGTTCACGGTGCTCGCCTTCACCCCCGGTCTGATCGGACGCCTGCCCAAACCGGGCGCTTGGATGGACTGGCTCAAGAGGGCGCTTGCCTTTCCCATGTACGCCACGGCGGCGTGGCTGGCCTGGGTGCTGGCACAGCAGGCCGGTCCGAATGGCCTGGCGCTGCTCTTGGCCGCGGCCGTGTCTCTGGGCCTGGCCGCATGGCTGTTTGGCGCAGCCCAGCTTCGAAGACTGAACGGCAAGCACGCCGCGCCCATTTTCGTAGCCGCCGCAATCGCCTTCGCCTTCAGTCTGGGCGCGATCCTGCTTGGATCCTATCCCCGCGCGGCCCCCTCGGCGGCTTCCCGCACCCGCGCCCCCGGCGAGCTGGCCTCCGTGCCTTACAGCGCCGAGCGGCTCGCGGCTCTGCGGGCGGCTGGAAAACCGGTGCTGGTCAACTTCACCGCTGCCTGGTGCGTGACCTGCCAGGTCAACGAGCGCCTGGCGTTTTCCAGCCCGCGCGTCGCCGAGGCCTTCGCCAGGACGGGCGCCATCTATATGGTCGCCGACTGGACCAACCACGACGGCGACATCGCAAAAGCCCTGGCGGCCGAAGGGCGCATCGGGGTGCCGCTTTATCTGGTCTATGGGGCGGGCGCAGGCGCGCCGGCAGTTCTGCCTCAGATTCTCACCCCGGCGATCATCGCCCAGGCGCTGCGGGCCGCGGTCAGGCCGGCGGCGTCGGCGGGGCGGTGATCACCTCGACATTGTCGTTGAGCAGATAGGTCAGCTCGCGAATGGCCTGATCGCGAGCCTTGGGCGTCGCGGCGACCTCGAGGTCGTGGAATTTCACCGGCAGATCCTGCGAAATTCCCTTGAGAATGCATTTGAGATCGCCATCGGTTCCGCGCGCCGCCAGGGTTACGTGGCCCTTCATGTCCAGATCGGCCAGGTCGCCGAGCGCGGCCTTGAAGGCCGGAAAACCCGCCAGGCCCGCCGTATCGCCATCCAGGCTCGACTTCCGCCATGCCTCCGCTTCCGCTTTCAGTCCGCCGGCCCGTCGAACGATGTCGGCGAACAGCGGTTCGGAGGCGACCGAATGGGGCGCGCTGGCGACGGCCGGGGCCGGAAGTTGCGCGCCAACGGGTGAGGTCGAGGCCAGCCAGAGCATGGCCGAAAAGGCGACGGCGTCGCAGGACATCGATGGCTCCTTCACGTGGACAAAAGGCAATGGCCCAATCCCGGCCGCCATCTTTCGCGCCTCAGAGTAAACAACCGCCTACCGGGCAGCCCGTCAGGCTTCCCGTAGCCGGGCCTGAAGCGCCGCGCGCATGGGGCGATCAACGCCAAGCGCCGTCTCCAGATAGGCGTCGAGGTCACCATAGCGTTCACCGACGGCGTCAAAGGCCGTCCGCAGATAGATCGCCTCAACGCCAAGCGCGGTGCGCAGAGCCGCTTCTTCGGGCGAGCGGCCGGCGATGGCCTCAATCGCCTTGGCGACCATCGGGATGCGCAGAGCGATACGCTCGGCGTTGTTGGTCAGAAGGTAGTCGGCGACGATGTCATCGGGATGAACGCCGGCGATATGGTGGGTCAGCGCTGCCAGCAGCCCCGTGCGGTCCTTGCCGGCCACGCAATGGACAAGCACTGGCCCCTCGGCGCCGGCAAGGGCGCGGAAGTAGCGGCGAAACAGGTCGACATGGCGGTCCGAGAAGGGCGCGAGACGGTAATAGTTGAGCAGATAGGCCCGGAAAGAGGCTTCGCTGAGATCCGATGCGCGGATGTGTTCGTGCCACGGGTCAGGCTCTTCGTCGCCGATGTCGTTGTCGATGACCGCGCCGGCGAAACTCGCGTGGCGCTGCGAAGGATCGCGCAGCCGCTCGCCTTTCCGCCGCAGATCGACGATCAGCTCGAGGCCAAGCGCGCCGATGGCCTCCAGGTCGGGGGGGGTGGCCCGGCCGTGGGAGGCGGACCGATAGAGCCTGCCCCGTTTCAACCGTCCGCCGCCGACAACCGGGTAGTCGCCGAAGTCGCGGAAATTATCGACGCCTTCGAGAGTCAGATGCCGGGTCATCGGGGCGCTATACCGGCGCAAGACGACGGTTTCGAGACGTACGAGTCGGCTAGTGAGCTGTGCGCTTGTCGATCATCCTGTCGAACTCTGACCAAACGCCGGCCTCGCCGTGCCAGGCGCCGCGCGTGGCCGCTTTGGAATATTCGGTCGATCGCGCCTCGAAGAAGTTGGCATGCTCGACGCCGGAGAGCAGGCTCTGAAGCCAGGGCAGCGGGTTCTCCTTGACCCCGTAGACAGTGGGCAAGCCAAGCTGTCGCAGACGCCAGTCGGCGATGAAACGGATGTAGCCCTTGATGTCGGCCGGGGTCATGCCCTGAACTTCGCCGGCCTCGAAGGCGAGGTCGATAAATCGGTCTTCGAGGCCGACCACGGTCTGACAGCAATTGACGATATCATCGGCGACCGAGCGGGTCACCGCGCCGGTCTCGGCGTTGAAGGCATGATAGAGCTTGACGATCCCTTCGCAGTGCAGGCTCTCGTCGCGCACGCTCCACGAGATGATCTGGCCCATGCCCTTCATCTTGTTGAAACGCGGAAAATTCATCAGCATGGCAAAGCTGGCGAACAGTTGCAGCCCTTCGGTGAAGCCCCCGAACATGGCCAGGGTCCGGGCGATGTCGGCGTTCGAGCCGACCCCGAAGTGTTGCATGTAGTCATGCTTGGCCTTCAACGCCTCGAGCTCGAGGAAAGCGGAAAATTCAGCTTCCGGCATGCCGATGGTTTCAAGAAGCAGGGCGTAGGCGGCGATATGGATGGTCTCCATGTTGGAAAACGCCGCCAGCATCATCTTCACCTCGGTCGGTTTGAAGACCGTGGCGTAACGCTCCATGTAGTTGTCGTTGACCTCGATATCCGACTGGGTGAAAAACCGAAAAATCTGGGTCAGCAGGTTGCGTTCGCGGTCATTGAGATTGGCCGCCCAGTCCTTGCAATCCTCGCCCAGCGGCACCTCTTCCGGCATCCAATGAACCTGTTGCTGACGCTTCCAGAAATCATAGGCCCAGGGGTAGCGGAAAGGCTTGTAGGCAAAAGACGGCGTAAGCAGACCGGGCTTGGCTTGATCAATGAGGCTCATCGGTTTTTCCGACTTTCGATGAATCGCGATTCGTCGTTGGGCGAGCCCGCAAGAATAGGCCGCACGGACGCCACTCCTAGCGTTTTCTTCGCCGCACGGCGCGATATGTTGTGTGCGGAGTGGGGATAACCATGGCGTTGTGGGAGTGCTTGCGATGCTGATCGATGGACGCGCCGCACGGACCATCTGGCCCGCGGACGACGGCGCCGTGAACATCATCGACCAGACCCTGCTGCCGCACGCGGTGGAGGTCGTCGCCTTGCGCATCCTGGAGGACGCCGTGCGGGCGATCAGCAGCATGCAGGTCCGCGGGGCGCCGCTGATCGGCGTCACGGCCGCGTGGGGCCTGGCGCTCGCCCTGCGCGTCGACCCGAGCGATCAGGCCATGGCCGAGGCGAGGTCGCGCTTGGCCGCATCGCGTCCCACCGCGGTCAATCTTGCCTGGGCCCTCGAGCGGGTATGCCAGGCCGTCGCGCCATTCAACCCCGCCGAACGCGCCGGCGTCGCCGCCCGCGAGGCGGCCAGGATCGCCGAGGAAGATGTCGCCGCTTGCCGCGCGATCGGCGAGCACGGCGCGGAGCTGATCGCCATGATCGCGGCGCGCAAGCCTGGTCGGACGGTGAACATCCTCACCCACTGCAACGCCGGTTGGCTGGCGGCGGTCGATTGGGGGACCGCCCTGGCGCCGATCTATGTCGCTCAGGAGCGTGGGATCGCCGTGCATGTGTGGGTCGATGAGACCCGGCCGCGCGGACAGGGCGCGGCGCTGACGGCGTTCGAGCTTGGCCAGCAAGGCATCGCTCATACGGTGATCGCCGATAACGCCGGCGGACACCTGATGCAGCACGGGCGCGTGGACCTGTGTCTGGTCGGCGCCGACCGCCTGACGCGGACCGGCGATGCGGCCAACAAGATCGGCACCTACCTCAAGGCGCTCGCCGCGGCCGACAATGGCGTGGCTTTCCACGTCGCCGCCCCCGCCTCGACCATCGACTGGCGACTGACCGACGGCGTGGCCCAGATCCCGATCGAAGAGCGCGATCCGCGCGAGGTCACCCACGCGACTGGCGCCTTGGCCAGCGGTGAACGCGCCGAAGTGCGCCTGGCGGCGCCCGGCAGCGCCGCGGTCAATTTCGCCTTCGATGTCACTCCCGCCCGTTTGATCACCGGCCTGATCACCGAGAGGGGCTGCTGCGCGGCCAGCGAGGCAGGCATCCTGGGACTGTTTCCGGAGAGGGCGGCCGCCTAACCCTTTCGCCCAACGGCAATCGCCCGCGCTCGGCGAAGCGCGGCCCAGGCGGGCGCGAAGTTGAGGGCGGCGTCGTATTTCGGAAGAGCGTCCCGCCAGTGACCCTGACGCGCCAGGGCGTCGCCCCAAAGCTTCAGGGCGTCCGCGTTGCGCGGGCTGACCGCGTTGGCGCGACGGGCGTCCGAAAGCGCGCCGGCGACATCGCCCCAGGCCAGACGCGCCGCGCCACGGTCGGTGAACGCCTGCGGCAGATCGGCGCCTTGCGCAATCGCTTCCGCCAACCAGCGTTCCGCCTGGGTTCTATCGTCACCGGCGGCGGCCACCAGGCCTCGGGCGCGCAGGCACAGATAGCAATCGGTCGGGGTGGCGGAGAGCAGCGCCTGCGCCCCGGCGGCATCGCCAAAGCGGGCCTTGGCGACCGCAAGCCATGGCCGAAGAACGCGCGAGAACACCCAGTCGCACCCGCAAAATGGCGGCGGCCCCATGCTCAACGCTTGGTTGAGAAGCGAAGCCGCCGCCGGTTGGCCAAGCTCAAGCGCTCCCAAGCCGGGAGGGGCGTAGTGCAGATAGTTGTCCGGTCCCACCTTAGCGGCCGCGATGTCCGCCGACCCAAGGTCGTGGTCCTGCACCAGCGAATACGCCAGGAGCCATGGCCGTTCTCCTAGATGGAGCGCCTCGGCGACCGCGTCACTGTAGTCGCCGTCCGTCGTGTCTCTCAACAGGCGCACACCGGCGGTGACCCGTTCCCTGCTATCAGGCGCGATATCACGATGAACCGATTCCTGGGCCTTCAGGAACCGCGCCGCGTCTCGCAGCACCTGCTGATCGTGTCCAAGGCCCACCTCGCAATCGACCAGATTTGTGAGAGCCGGAGCGAATCCCGGAACTTCGCGTAAGGCGGCGTGATATTCCACCGCGCAGCCCGCTGGATCGATCCCACCAGCCAGCTCGTTCCCAAGGCCGACGTGGGCCCAGGCGCGCTCAACCGGGTCGGGATCGCCGGTCAGGGCCCCGAGGACCGCGCGCTGTTCGGCCAGCCGGTTGGCCAGTCCCAGATAGACCGAGTAACGGTACGGTTGGGTATGCGCATAGGTCGCCTCCGCCGCCTGCTGGACGAGCTTGTCGAGATCGCCGTCCTGGCCGCTGAAACTGCTGGCCGTATCGCCAGTCCGCGCGGTCAAGGTCAGGCCCGAAGCGGTGCGGTAGACCTCGCCGGTGATGTGGGCCTCATGGCCGAGCCAATCGCGCAAGTAGCCGCGCAACTCGCCGATGGAGACGCCCGTTTGCGGAATCTCGACTTTCAGATCATCGCCCCAGTCATTCCGATAGCTGCCAGGCGCGCGCATGGTCCTTCCGGTCCGCGCCTGCAGGTCGGTAAGCCGGTCGAGAAGCTGCCTGGCGACGATCTGGCCGGTCAGGCCGCGCTGGGCGAGATCGGGGGGAACCGAGAAGGCCTCTACGATCAGGCCATGATCGTGCGCCGCGTCCCAGGCCATGGCGAGCAGGCCCACCATCGCGCCCCCGGTCGCGAGGCAGACAAGGACCACAAGTAGGTTCCGCAGACGGTCTCCGAACCGCTTGCGCTTGGCCGCGCCAATCGCCAGACGCCGTTCCTCGTCATAATGCTTGACCTGCAGGCGGATCAGCCGGGTCTGCTCATCCACATACGCGGCTGTGTGGGGATCGAGCGGAGCGCCCGGCGTCGTTGCGCTCAGCGCCAGTGCGGCGGCGAAAGGATCCTCGCGCGGGAGACCGGGCTCGGGGGCAGCCGACTCGGACTCATCACCGAGGACGTCGTCGAACGGTCCGGGCGCCGCCATGCCGTGCCCCCCAGCTCAGGCCGTGGCCACCCTAAGGGTTCCTGCGGTTCTCGACCAGAGTGGCCGACCCTCGCCCTATTGGCAGGCGAGGCACTCATCGTAGTCGATGCGGGCTTCGGCGGCGCGCGCGACGCTGTCGGTGGCCATGTCCGCTCCGGCGAAGGCCGCGCGTTGAATCGACTTCGACCGCAGGTAATAGAGGCTTTTGACCCCCCGCTCCCACGCCAGCCAGTGCAGCATGTGCAGGTCCCACTTGTCGACGTCGCCGGCCAGGAACAGATTGACCGACTGCGATTGGCAAATCTCCGGCGTACGGTCCGCGGCCAGCTCGACGATCCACCTCTGATCGATTTCGAACGCGGTCTTGAACACGCTCTTCTCATCGGCGGTGAGGCATTCCAGTTGCTGGACCGAGCCCTCGTTTTCCAGGATCGAGCTCCAGACAGCGGGGGTATTGGCGCCCTTCTCCTCGAGAAGCCGCTCGAGATAGGGGTTCCTGACCGCGAAGGAGCCCGAGAGGGTCTTGTGCGTGTAGATGTTGGCCGGAATCGGCTCGATGCCGGCGCTGGTGCCGCCGCAGATGATCGAGATCGAGGCGGTGGGCGCGATCGCCAGCTTATGGGAAAAGCGCTCCATCACTCCGCGCTCGGCCGCGTCAGGACAGGGGCCGCGCTCTTGGGCGAGGAGTTTGCTGGCGGCGTCGCAGGCCCGTCGAAGATGCTTGAACAGGCGCATGTTCCAGGATTTCGCCAGGGCGCTTTCGAACGGCACGTTCTGGGCCTGCAACAGCGTGTGAAAGCCCATTAGGCCCAGGCCCACCGAGCGCTCGCGCTGGGCGGCGTAGGCGGCGGCCTCCATCTCCGGCGGCGCGCGATCGATGAAATCCTGCAGCACATTGTCCAAGAACCGCATGACGTCTTCGACGAAGGTTGGATGGTCGCGCCACTCCATGAACTTCTCGGCGTTCACCGACGACAAACAGCAGACCGCCGTGCGCTCGCGTCCCAGGTGATCGAGGCCTGAATGCAGCATGATCTCCGAGCAGAGATTCGACTGGCGTACTTTCAGCCCCAGTTCTCGCTGATGGGCGGGCATGGCGCGGTTCACGGTATCGGCGAAGATCAGATAGGGCTCGCCGGTCTGCAGGCGCAGCTCGATGACGCGTTGCCACAGGTGACGCGCGTCGACTTCGCGGACGGTCTCTCCGGTCTTGGGGGAGCGCAGGGCGAACTTGGCGCCATCGCGCACCGCATGCATGAACTCGTCGGTGATCGAAACGCCATGGTGCAGGTTGAGCGACTTGCGATTGAAGTCGCCCGATGGCTTGCGGATTTCCAGAAACTCCTCGATTTCCGGATGATGGATATCGACATAGACGGCCGCGGAGCCGCGCCGCAGCGAGCCCTGGCTGATGGCCAGGGTCAGGCTGTCCATCACCCGAATGAAGGGAATGATGCCGCTGGTCTGGCCTGCGCCTTTGACGCGTTCGCCGATCGAGCGGACCCCGCCCCAGTAGGTGCCGATGCCGCCGCCGTTGGCCGCCAGCCAGACGTTCTGGTTCCACGTCGAGACGATGCTTTCGAGAGAATCCCCGACGGCGTTGAGGAAGCAGGATATCGGCAGGCCGCGCGCCGCCCCCCCGTTGGAAAGCACGGGCGTCGAAGGCATGAACCACAGCCTGGAGACATAGTCGTAGATTCGCTGGGCGTGGTCGGCGTCATCGGCGAAGGCGGTGGCCACGCGCGCGAACATGTCCTGATATGATTCGCCCGGCAGCAGGTAACGATCCTCGAGCGTTCGCTTGCCGAAATCGCTCAGGAGGTCATCGCGCGACCGATCGATCTCCACCTTTCGCACCAGTTGCAGCCGGGGTCGCTCAGCGGGCCGAACGCGCAGTTCCCGCACCGGTGAAACGCTCTTTTGCTCTGCTTGGCTGGCCATGATCGTATTGTTCCGCAATCCATAAGCGCATCGGCCAACGGGGAGAACAGCTTCTCGCCCGATGTCTATATGTTGTGGGCGAAGCGCCCCTCACCCCACTATATGGGGGCACAGGGTTTATGATGCGTCAACGGCCTTGCCGTCCTTCCAACAGGTTTTTTTGGTAAACGAAAGGTTAACGGCGATTGGCGAGCGCCGCCAGACGGCAGGCTTTGCCCCCGGGCTCGGAGACGCTCACGCGACTGTAACGGATTGCGGGCCGCCACGAAGGCCGATCGCGAACAGGCCGCCCGAATCGGCGCCCCTGGCTGAATGCAAAGAGCCCGGCCTTTCGGCCGGGCTCTCGCATTATGGTGTCGCTACTCTGTTGTCGATCAGAACTGGATCGAGATCGTGTCCCGGCGGTTGAGAGGCTCCTTCACCCCGTCGCCCGTCTGCACGGCCAGATCCGACTTGCCGGTCCAGCTGACATCGAGGCTGGTCTGCGGCACGCCCAGGCTGACCAGGGCGTCGGCCCCTGCCTTGGCCCGGCGTTCGGACAGACGCAGGTTGTAAGCCACCGAACCGGAGGTGTCGGTGTGGCCGACGACGACGACCTTGGTCGCGTGTCCGTCCTCGGAGTACTTGGACGCGGCCTGAACCACCGACTGGGCTTCCGGCGTCAGGACGTACTGATCAAACGGGAAGTAGACGATGAATTCCCGGGCCTCATAGGCTGGAGGCGGCGGAGGCGGCGGAGGAGGCGGAGGCGGCGGAGGAGGCGGTGGCGGCGGGGGAGGCGGCGGAGGCGGAGGCGGCGGAGCCGGCTCGCTCAGTGCATACCGCAGACCGAAGGTGAACGAGTGGTCGTGGTAGCTTCCGTGCACCACGCCCGGCTGGACGGCGTTGGCGCCGGATCCGACCGTATAGAAGTTGTCGCTCTGACCGCCGAGATAGCGATAGGTCAGGTCGACGTTCAGCCGATCGGTAGCCCGATAGGACACCCCGGCGATGCCCTGGTAAGCGAACTTGGTGTCCGAATCGTTGACCGAAAGTTCGCCATTGCCCAGCGGGAAAACGTCGCCAGAGAAGTGGGCCTTAAGGTGATTGACGCCCAGACCGCCCCCGATGAACGGGTCGAGCGGCGAATCGGGCAGAATATCGATCAGCAGGTTGCCCATCGCCGTCCACGAGTCGAGGCCCGCGTTATTGAAGTCAGGGCAGCTGCCGGGCAGCGTGTTGGGGGGGCAGACGACCGGCGTATAGGCCCGAGTGCGGTCCCTTATCCATCGGACGTCGGAGGGGCGATATCCACCTTCCAACTCCAGCCGCAGGTGGGGAGACAGACGGTAGCCGAGACGGACGAAGCCGGCCCAGTCGCCCTTCGTCCGGACGTCGACGGAGTCGTTTCCGTTTCCGTTGAAATTTGCGCCGTTGGCGTTCGAGCCAACATCGAAGTTCTTTGGGAGATGATAGCCAAGGTCGATGGCCCCATACCAGCCTGTGTCTTGGGCCATGGCGCCCGAAGCGATGAACACCGCACCTAGGGCGGCCCCAGCCAGGAGTTTCAGTTTCATTACCAAGATTCCCTTTGTTGCCCTCTGCGGCGGTATTGAGCCGACCGCAGCGTTATATCAAACCAAACCCATGGGGAAAGTGTCCGCAGGGACACACCCGCCACATTTCGCCGCATGGACGACACAGATCGGCAGGCTATACAATATCTCGCCTCCCGATCAACTTAAGCCCAAGCAGATTGCCAAAAGGGCTTCGCGACGCCGCAACGCCGCCCGAGGTTTTGAGATCGCCTGAAGCGCCCCTGGCGACCGTCATCGGCCTCATCCCCTCTGGCGGCGCGCAAGCCCGCGTCCCGAGCCAGACAATCCGCCCACCGACGATTGGTTCCCGCACTAATATTGGAATCCTTTCGCCGGCTTAACGCGCGCTCTGCACGGATGACCAGGACCGCTGCGCGGCGCCGTCATCCGCAGGCCGCAAATAGGCGAGGTTGTTGGCCACCTCCGCGGGTGGCAGATCCTGGCGTTCCAGGGCTTCAGACTCGGCGGTCTTGCCCTCAAGGCCAAGAATGAGCGCCAGATTCTGCCGCTCCTGAACCGTGGCCCCGGGCGCCATAACCGCTCTGCGCAGCAGCGATTCGGCCTCTGCCGCCTGGCCGTGAGCCGCCTGGTACATGGCCAGGTTGGAGAGCGCCGCCGCGTTGCCTGGCGCGAGGGCTAGCGCCTTCTGATGGGCGGCCAGAGCCTCGGGGTCCCGCTGCGCCTGTTCGAGAGCGATGCCCAACAGGGACTGCGGTCGCCAGTCCCGCGGGGCCAGCGCGGCGGCCCGCTGCGCCGGTTCAATTGCGAAAAACCCCTGGCCCGCGGCGATGTGATCCCGGGCCGATTCGAGCAGGGCCTCGAAATCATCGGGGGCCATGACCAGCACCCGATCAGCCGCGGTCTGCGCCTCGTCGGTTCTGGAGAGCTCACGCAGAGCCTTGGCGAGCTTCACCCCGGCCTGGGTGTCGCGCGGATCGTTGTCGACGGCATGGGCCCAGAATGCGGCTCGGGCCAGCGGGTCCATGCGATCGGCTTCGGCGCGCTCCTCGGCGGTGAGTGGGCGCGGCGCCGGCGCCGCATCAGGAGCCGCGGTGCTCGTAGCGACCGCCGTGGGCGCGGCGGGCGGCGCCTTGCCGGCCAAGGCGGGAACGCCCGCCAGGCAAAGGAGTGTTGCGGCCAGGGCCAGCTTGGGTTTCATGAACTCTCAGGTCGCGCAAAGTCGGATAAAAGCTCCTTCACAGTCCGCGATCATCCATAAAGGAATGGTTAAGCATACGGTGTCCGGAGCGTGCAGATGAGCGACATACTGGCGTCCGCCGACGCGGCTGGCGCAATCGCGATCCACGCGGTCGCTTCGGCCGATTGGGAATCTCTGCGCGCGTCTTCCCCGCGCATTGGCGCCGCGGGCAAACTGGCCGCCTTCGTTGGCGACGAGGGCCAGATCGCCCTTGTCCCCGCAGAGGATGGCGCCTGCGAGGCTGTGCTGTTTGGGCTGGGCATTGGCGATGGGGGGGCGATGCGCTGGCGCTCGCTGGCCGCCCGTCTGCCGCCTGGAACCTACCGCATCGAAGGGGAGCTATGCCAAGAGCAAGCCGCCCAGATCGCCCTGGCCTGGGCCTTGGGCGCCTACCGCTTTGATCGCTACAAACAGGCGCGCGGCGCAACATCGCCCCATCTCGCCGTGCCGGCGAGCGTCGACATTTCTCGGGTCCGCTCCCTCGCCCATGCCTGCGCGCTCACCAGGGACATGATCAACACGCCGGCCAACGACATGGGCCCGCTTCAGGTGGAGACTGTCGCCCGCGAGATTGCGCAACTCCATGGCGCGCAGATCACCGTCACCACCGGCAATTCGCTGATCGAGGCCGGTTATCCGGCGGTTCATGCTGTCGGACGCGCCGCTGTCGCCGAACGCGCGCCGCGCATGATCGAGCTCACCTGGGGCGATGCGGGCCTGCCGTTGGTTGCCATCATCGGCAAGGGCGTGGTGTTCGATAGCGGCGGCCTGGACATCAAACCCAGCGCCGGCATGCGCTGGATGAAGAAGGACATGGGCGGGGCCGCCCACGCGCTGGCCCTGGCGCGGCTGGTCATGGCGGCAAAACTGCCGGTTCGGCTCTGCCTGCTGACCCCGGTGGTGGAAAACGCCATCGCCGGCGATGCGATGCGGCCGGGCGACGTGCTGGCCTCTCGCAAAGGCCTCTCCATCGAAGTGGGCAACACCGACGCGGAAGGCCGACTGATCCTGGCCGATGCCCTGGCCCGAGCGGCCGAACTGTCGCCCGATCTGACTGTCGATCTGGCGACACTCACCGGCGCGGCGCGCGTGGCGCTGGGGCCGGAAGTGGTTCCTTTCTACACCGCCGATGACGCCCTCGCCGATGAACTGGCCGCCGCCGCACGACGGTTCGAGGACCCGCTCTGGCGGATGCCGCTGTGGAAAGGCTACGCCGCCTCACTCGACAGCGACGTCGCCGAGATCAAGAACGACTCCGACGCCTGGGCGCAGGCCGGGTCGATAACCGCGGCGCTGTTCCTTCAACGCTTCGCTCCCGCCGGGGCCTGGGCGCATTTCGACATATTCGCCTGGAATCCGAGGACCAGGCCTGGGTGGCCGCAGGGCGCCGAAGTCCAGGCCATAAGGGCCATCTTCGCCGTGCTCGAGGCTCGCTACCGATGACGCCCGATCCGCGCGTCACCTTGGCCCGCTCCGATCTCGCCGCCGACAGCCTGGAGGGGCTGATCAAAGCCGAGCGGTTCGCTCACCCGATCGCGATGCAGACCATCGCCCCGCTGGCGGCGCTGCGCACCGAAGGCCGGGCCGGCGCCGAACAGGCCGATCAGCTGCTGTTTGGAGAGGTGTTCGAGGTTTTGGAGGCAAAAGACGGTTTCGCCTGGGGCCAGGCGCGGCGCGACGGCTATGTCGGTTTTGTCGAGGCCGCATGCCTGTCGAGCGAGCTTCTCGCCCCAACCCACCGCATAGGCGCGCCAAGCACCTTCGCCTTCGCCGAACCATCGATCAGGGCGGCGCCGTTTGGGCCTTTGAGCCTCAACGCCCTGGTTACGGTCCTCGAAGAAAGCGGGTCCTTCGTCCGCGTCGCCGGCGCTGGATGGATCCCGAGGCGTCACCTCTCGCCGATCGGCTGTTTCGAGGCCGATCCCGCGACGGTTGCGCAGAGCCTGGTCGGCGCGCCCTATCTTTGGGGCGGGCGCTCAAGCTTGGGGCTCGATTGCTCCGGTCTCATTCAGCAGGCGCTGCACGCTTGCGGCCTCGCCTGCCCGCGCGACACCGACCAGCAGAGCCTGCTCGGGGTCGCCATCGGACCTGCGGAACATCGACGCGGCGATCTGATCTTCTGGCGCGGGCATGTCGGCATGATGCTTGACGACCAACGCCTGATTCACGCCAATGCCCACCGCATGGCCGTCGCCATCGAGCCCCTCCACGAAGCGATCGCCCGCATCGAGGCGTCCGGGGCCGGCCCCCCGACGGTCCGTCGGCGCCTTTAGTTCCGATCGCGCGTCAGATTTCGCCGGCAAGGACGCGGCGAAAGAGGGCGGGATCGACGTTGCCCCCGGAAAGAATGATCGCTGCCGTACGGCCCCCCAGCGTCAGCTTGCCATCGAGAAGAGCGGCCAGGGCCACGGCGCCGCCCGGTTCGACGACCAGCTTGAGCAGGTGAAACGCCACGCGCATCGCCTCGGCGACCGCGGCGTCGCTGACCGTGACGGTGCCGGCGAGGTTTTCCATCAGCAACGGAAAGGTCAAGACGCCCGGCATCGGGGCTTCCAGCGCATCGCAAAGCGACCGGGGCGCGGGCGGGGCGCCACGGCGCGCGCCAGCCTCCAGAGAGCGGCGTGCATCGTCGAACCCGTCAGGTTCGACGCCGAACACCTCGGTCGCCGGTAAACGGGTCTTCATCGCCCGGCTGACACCGGCCATCAGGCCGCCGCCGCCCACGGGACCCACCAACAGATCGAGCCGGACGCCGAGAACTATCGCTTGGTCCGCAATCTCCAGACCGACCGTGCCTTGGCCCGCGATTATCGCGAAATCGTCGAAGGCCGGGACCAGAACCGCCCCGCGCTGAGCGGCCAGAGCCTCGGCGATCGCTTCGCGGCTTTCGCTCAGCCGGTCGTAGAGCTGGATTTCCGCGCCGTATGCGGCCGTCGCCTCGAGTTTCACCTTCGGCGCGTCCGAGGGCATGACGATCAGCGCCGGCATGCCGAGCAAGCGCGCAGCCAGCGCCACGCCTTGCGCGTGATTCCCTGACGAAAACGCCACGACGCCTCGCGCCCGCTCATCGGCCGTGAGCTGACCGAGCCGATTGTAGGCGCCGCGAAACTTGAACGCCCCCGCCCGCTGCAGCGTTTCGGGCTTGATCAGCACCCGCCCGCCAAGCCGCTCGTTCAGCGCCGGGCTCTCCAGCAACGGTGTCATCACCGCGTGACCCGCAAGCCGTGTGGCGGCGTCTTCGATATCGGCCAGCGTGACGGTCATGGGCGGTTGGTTTAGGCTGCGCGCGGAGGTGAATAAACCCATGGATGCGCTGACCCTGGACCGCGAAGACTGGATCGCCGCCGGCGAGGCCCTGTTGCCGGACGCCATCGCTCTTCGGCGCGCCGTCCACGCAGAGCCGGAGCTTGGCCTCGACCTTCCGAAGACCACGGCCAAGGTGAAGGCGGCGCTCGCCGGTCTGCCGCTGGAGATTCGCCAGGGGTCGTCGACCAGCGGCCTGGTCGCGGTGCTTCGCGGACCGGCCAACGGTCGCACCGTGCTTCTGCGTGGGGACATGGACGCCCTGCCGCTGATCGAAGACACCGGGCTCGACTTCGCGTCGCAGACCAGCGGTGCGATGCACGCCTGCGGGCACGACACCCACATCGCCATGCTGGCCGGCGCTGCGCGAGCTTTATGCGAGCGGCGCGAGCAGCTGACCGGAACGGTGCTGTTCATGTTCCAGCCCGGCGAGGAGGGTCACCATGGGGCGCGGTTCATGCTCGAGGACGGGCTGATCGAACCGCTGCCCGACGCCGCCTTCGCCCTGCATATCTCGCCCAACATGCCGGCGGGCGTCTTCGCCGGCCGCGCCGGGCCGCTGCTGGCCGCCTCCGACACGCTGCGAATCAAGGTGGTGGGCGCGGGTGGTCACGCCTCGATGCCGCAGGACGCGCTCGATCCGATCCCGGTGCTTTGCGAAATCGTCACCGCGCTGCAGAGCTTCGTCACCCGCAGGATCTCGGTGTTCGCGCCGGCGGTGATCACCATCGCTCACATCAACGCGGGCACCACCAACAACGTCATTCCCGAGGATGGGCGTCTATTGGGGACTATTCGAACCTTTTCGGAGCAGACCCGCGAGACCGTCCACAAGGGGGTCCGCCACCTGGCCGAACAGATCGCCGCCGCCCATGGCGCGCGCGCGCAGGTCGATATCGATCACGGTTTTCCGGTCACCGTTTGCGACGGCCGGGTGACCGACCTGGCCCAGCGCGCCGCCACGGCGATGTTCGGCGAGGACGCCTGGATGACCATGCACCATCCCCTGATGGGCGCCGAGGATTTCTCCTATGTGCTGCAGAAGGTCCCAGGCGCGATGGTCTTCCTGGGCGCCGCCCCGGAAGGCGGCGACTACCGCACCTGCTGCGCGCTGCACTCCAACCGGATGATGCTGCGTGAGGAGGTCATGGCCCGCGGTATCGCCATGCACTGCGCCATGGCCCAGGCCGCGCTCGCCGGCGATCTGGTGCTGTAGGCCTGGGCCGTGTCCGTCAGCGACTTCACGCAGGGCCTGGTCGCGGCGATGAAAGCCAAGGATCTCGAGGAAACCCTCGAGCGCATCGACGACCAGGCAATCTACTTCTGGAGCAACGGGTCGGCCCACTTCGGCAAGTCCCAGATCGCGGCGGCGCTGAAGGTCAACTTCGACGCCATTGCCAACGACACCTATCGCAAGATCGACGTAACCTGGCTCGTCCAATCGGAAACGGTCGCGGCCTGCGTCTACCGGTTCGAATGGACCGGCGAGATCGGCGGCAAAGCGGTTTCGGGCAAGGGGCGAGGCACGTCCGTCCTGCGCCGGACCAACGGCGCTTGGCGCGTCGTGCACGAGCATCTGAGCGCGGGCGCCTGGAAGGATTGAACTTAGCGGGCTGATCCACGCATAGTTGACTCAGGTCGGCGTCCTTCGCGGGCCGCATTGCCGCGTTCGAGCCAATCAACAGGCGACAAGTTGAACGTGGCCGGCCGCCGCGTAGGCCTTGATCTGTGCGTCGCGGGTAACGATCGGCAGGTTAAGATACCGGGCCGTGGCGATCAGCAGCCGGTCGGCGGGATCGCCATGGAGAGGTTCCGGCAACCGCGAGGCGCCGATGGCGATTTCCCAGGTGAACGGCGCCGGCCTGATGCCCGGACCGGCCACGAAGCGTGCAAACCAAGTCGCTGGGTCGGGGAGAAACGCGATGTTGCGCCCGGCTTTGGATCGATCAAGCAAGCCGATTTCCCAGGCCGAGATTGGCGAGACAAACACGCCCGCGTCAAACGCGGCGCTGATGACCGTTTCGCGCCCGGGTGGCCGAAGCACATCGCCGTTGGCCAGCCAGATGACCGCGCAGGTGTCCAGCAAAACGGCTTTCGGACTCGCCTCCTGGCTCATTGATGAAGTTCGCCCACATCGGCGGAGAGCGGCTCATCAAGGACCGGGGCGGTGAAGTCGAAGCCCTTGGGCGCCACGACCGATCCCCGCATGAACCCATGAAGCTGCCGGACCGCCGCGTCCGTCGCCTCTGGCGGCGTGAGGATGGCGACAATCTTGCCACGTTTGGTTATGGCCACGCGGGTGAGCGTGTGGGCGGCCAAACGATCGAGGATTTCAAGACACCGGGCCTTGAAGTGCGTTGCGGTGAATGTCTGGCTGCTGGACATGTGGTCTCCAATCTGTGACCGGTCATATATAAGTGACCAACCAATAGTTTGTCATCGGCAATTTTTGCTAGAGGTCTCCGCCCTCCCCGCGCTAAACGGCCTCGGAAAGGCCATCCGCCTTTCCACGCGATTGCGCGGGAGGCTCAAAAGAACGTGGCCAATGTGACGGTGATCGGCGCCCAGTGGGGCGACGAGGGCAAGGGCAAGGTCATCGACTGGCTGGCCGACCGGGCCGACGTCGTCGTCCGCTTCCAAGGCGGCAACAATGCCGGTCACACCATCGTCGTCGGCAACGCCGTCTATAAGTTCTCACTGCTGCCCTCGGGCGTCGTCCAGGGCAAACTGTCGGTGATCGGCAACGGCGTCGTCGTCGATCCCTGGTCGCTGCTCGAGGAAATCGAACGCATCCGCGTCCAGGGTCTCGAGATAACGCCCAAGGTGCTGGTGCTGGCCGACAACGCCTGCCTGGTGCTGCCCCTGCATCGCGATCTCGACGAGGCGCGCGAAGCGCGTGCCGGCGCGGGCAGGATCGGGACCACGGGCCGCGGCATCGGGCCGGCCTATGAAGACAAGGTTGGGCGCAGGGCGATCCGGTTTTGCGACCTTGGCGATCGTGAGGCGCTCAGCGCTAAGATCGACCGCCTGCTGGCCCATCATGAACCGCTGCGCCGCGGGCTGGACCTGCCGGCCGTGACCGGCGAGGCGCTGCTCGACCTGCTTGAATCGGTGACGCCCCGGATCGCGCCCTTTATCCAGCCGGCCTGGCGAATCGTCGGCGCGGCGATCGGCCAGGGCAAGCGGGTGCTGTTCGAGGGCGCCCAGGCGACGATGCTGGATGTCGATCACGGCACCTATCCGTTCGTCACCTCCTCCAACACCATGCCCGGCCAGGCGGCGGCGGGCGCGGGGGTGGGCCCAGCGGCCGGCGGCTTCATACTCGGCATCGTCAAGGCCTACACGACGCGCGTCGGCGAAGGGCCGTTTCCTACCGAACTGACCGATCAGATCGGCGAGCGGCTATCGCGGGGCGCCGTCGGCGGACAGGGCGCGGAAGTTGGCACCGTCACTGGCCGAAAGCGCCGCTGCGGCTGGTTCGACGCCGTGCTGGTGCGCCAGTCGATCGCGGTCAGCGGCATAGACGGGGTGGTGCTGACCAAGCTCGACGTGCTCGACGGCTTCGAGACGCTGATGATCTGCACCGGCTATCGCATCGACGGCGAAGCGTACGACTACCTGCCGGCGGGCCTTCGTGAACAGGCGGCGGCGCAACCGATCTATGAGGAGATCGCGGGCTGGAGCGGGACAACCCATGGCGCCAGGTCCTGGGACGACTTGCCACCCGCGGCCGTCGCCTACGTGCGCAGAATCGAGCAGCTGATCGGCGCGCCGGTCGTCCTGGTCACCACCAGCCCGCAACGCGAAGACATCATCGTCCTGCGCGACCCGTTTCAATAGGCGATCGCACCCTATTCCCCGCCCGTCCCCGCGGAGGCGGGGACCCAATTTACTTTGTCGCCACCGCTGCGGTCCAAAAAATTGGACCCCCGCCTCCGCGGGGGTGGGCGGAATGGGTGTAAGCGCCCGTCAAGACGATCTTTACTCGCTTGCCGCCAGGGTGGCGCATGTCCGGCGCCCCATTCAAAGCCCAGCCCCGCCTGAAGTTGCTGATGCAGCGGGTGCTGATCGTCGATCCGAGCGCTGCGCCGGCCCGGGCGCTGAGCGACCTCTTGCGTCAGATCGCACCGTGCCAGGTGTGGACAGCGCCGAGCGCCGGCATCGGTTTCGAACTGGCCGGCCGTATCGATCCTCATCTCGTCCTGGCTGACCAGGCGACCGATGGAGCGGGCTTCACCCGGGCTCTGCGCGCAGGCGATCTGAACTGCCGGCAGGCGGCCGTGATCATGCTCTGCGCCGAGATTACCGCAGGCGGTCTCATCGCCGCGCGGGATGCGGGGGCCAATGAGATCCTGGCGCGCCCCTGCACCCTGGAGTCGCTGTTGGGACGCATCGAAGCGGTGCTGCTGCGCGATCGCGACTGGATCGAGGCGGTCAGCTACATCGGGCCCGACCGTCGGCAATTCAATGCCGGCGAACTGGGCGCGGGCGCCAAGCGCCGCCGCGATGGAAGTCTGAGCGCCGACGCCGCCCGCATCCAGCAGGCGCTTCATATCCTGGCCGCATCGGCGCGGCTTCTCCACAGCGAACCGCGGCAGGCGATGCGCTCGATGCTGGCCCAGACCGCGATCCTCAAATCGGCCGAACCGTCGTTGGCGGCCCGGGCCACCGCTTTCGAGGAATGGCTGGCGACCGCGGAACTGGCCGCAGTGAGAAGGCTGGAAATCGACAGCCAAGTGCGGCGCCTGACTGAGCCAAGCGCGAGGGACGGGACTTCGGCGGCCGCTTAGGAAGCGCTAGGCGTTGACCAGGTTGCGTTCCACCGCCGCCGCGCGCATCGCCTTTTGCAG
Source organism: Caulobacteraceae bacterium (assembly GCA_036511515.1). Lineage (GTDB taxonomy): Bacteria > Pseudomonadota > Alphaproteobacteria > Caulobacterales > Caulobacteraceae > Acaudatibacter. The sequence goes on from DATCCB010000045.1 coordinate 31,440, forward strand.
TTTTTCGAACGCGCGCACCTCGATCTGGCGCACGCGCTCGCGGCTGACGCCATATTCGCCGGCGAGGGTTTCCAGCGTTGTCGGGTCGTCCTTCAGCCGACGTTCGGTGAGAATGTGGCGTTCGCGGTCGGTGAGCTCGGTCATCGCCTCACCCAAGAGGCCCATGCGCAGGGATTTTTCCTCGTCTTCAGCCAGCCGGGTTTCCTGGCTGACCGCCTCCTTGTCTTCGAGCCAGTCCTGCCACTCGTTCTCCGACTCCGCGCGCAGAGGGGCGTTCAGCGATGCATCGGGCCCCGATAGGCGCCGGTTCATCGAGATCACCTCAGCGTCGAGCACACCGAGCTTGGTGGCGATCTGGCGCACCTGGTCGGGGTGCATGTCGCCCTCTTCCAGGGCGCTGATCTCGCTCTTGGCCTTGCGCAGGTTGAAGAACAGCTTTTTCTGAGCCGCCGTGGTGCCCATCTTCACCAGGCTCCACGAGCGCAGGATGTATTCCTGGATCGAGGCGCGGATCCACCACATCGCATAGGTGGCCAGGCGAAAGCCCCGGTCGGGCTCGAACTTCTTGACCGCCTGCATCAGCCCGACATTGCCTTCGCTGATCACTTCGCCGATCGGCAGGCCATAGCCGCGGTAGCCCATGGCGATCTTGGCCACCAGGCGCAGATGCGAGGTCACCAGGCGGTGCGCGGCGGCCGGGTCTTCGTGTTCGCGCCAGCGCTTGGCTAGCATGAACTCCTCGTCCTTGGCCAGCATCGGGAACTTGCGGATTTCCGTCAGGTAGCGTGACAGACCGCCGTCCGGCGACATGATCGATAGGGCGTTGGCTGTGGCCATGAGCTCGAATGTCCCGGGGTGTGTTGGCGTGTGCGACTCGCGCCGCTCGCCCTTGCCTTTCAACCCATCAGATACACGATCGTTGCGACCGCTTTAAGACACGCCATAGCCAAGCTTTCTGATAACGGCCCTAGAGCTTCTGCAGGGCGGCCTGCAGATCGGCCATATCGGCGGGAGGATCGGTGGCGAAACGCAGCGCCTCGTCGGTGATTGGATGGCGAAAACCGAGCACGGCGGCATGGAGCGCCTGGCGCTTCAACCCGGCCGCGGCCATCGCGGCGCGCACCGCGGGGGCCGGCGCGCCGCCGCCATAGGCCGGATCGCCCAGGCAAGGGGCGCCCTTGTGCGCCAGGTGCACGCGAATCTGATGCGTGCGCCCGGTCTCCAGGCGGCAGGCGACGCGCGCGGCTAGCGGCGCGGCCTGGCCTCCGAACACGCGCTCGACGGCGTAGTGGGTGATCGCTTCGCGGCCGCCGGCCCTCAGCACGGCCATCTTCTTGCGGTCGGCGCTCGAGCGTCCAAGCCGGGTGGTCACCGTGCCGCGCGCCGGTTTTGGCGCGCCCCGGGTCAGCGCCACGTAGACTCGCTCGATGTCGTGGGCCGCGAACAGGGCCGAAAGGCCGCGGTGGGCCGCGTCGGTCTTGGCCGCGACCATCACCCCCGAGGTGTTCTTGTCGAGCCGGTGAACGATCCCCGGCCGCGCCACCCCGCCTATGCCCGAGAGGCTCGCGCCGCAATGGTGAATGAGGGCGTTGACCAGGGTCCCACTGTGACTGCCAGGCGCCGGATGGGCCGACATGCCGGCCTGCTTGTCGATGACGATCAGATGTTCGTCCTCAAAGAGGATGGTGAGCGCGATGGCCTCGGCCAGAGGCTCAGGGTTGCGCGGCGCGGGAATTTCGAGCCTATAAAGGCCCGGGGCCGCGCGCGCCGAAGCGTCGGTCATCGCCTCGCCCTGCCGGCTGACGGCCCCCTCGCCCATCAGCGCCTGGATTCGCGCGCGAGAGAGATCGGGCAGCGCGTCGGCCAGCGCACGGTCGAGGCGACCGGTTACGTCGATGGCGAGCTCGACGAGGCGGGCAGTGTCGTTCCGCGCGGTCATGGGCCGGTTGGGCGCGGCCGTGCGCCCCCTCCGTCACTCGGCGAGAAAGAGCCGCGCGCCACCTCCCCCGCAAGAGGACGGGGGAGGAGTTGAAATTGTGAATTCCTCACCCGCAAGCGTAGCGCCGCGGGGGAGGTGGCGCGCGATGCTATACAGCATCGCGTGACGGAGGGGGCGCAAAGCGGGTTCGTCGGCATCTCGACCCCCCTACTTCCCGGCCTCCTCGCGCCCGGTTATCGAGCCGCTGGTGAACAGGTATTCGCGCAGGTGAGAGTCGAATTCGCCATCGTTGCGACGAATCCATTCAAGGGCCATCGACCCGTGCTCGATCTCCTCGCGGGCATTGTGCAACAGCACGGCCTTCAGCTCAGGATCGTCACAATCGTCGGCGCGCTGGCGGTACCAGTCCACCGCCTCCAACTCCTCGATCAGCGAACTGATCGCATAATGCAGATTGAGCGTTTCGCGGCGCAGCTTTTCGCGCGGAACGTGAAGGCCTTCGCTGGACATTTGGAAACATGCTTCCTGTTGCGAACGAGCCCGGCGCCCGTCCCTACATCTTGTTCGCCAGAGCGCCGTTCTCGATCACCCGATAGAAACACGAACGCGCGCCCGTGTGGCAGGCCCCGCCGTCCCCGCCCGGGGTCACCTTCAGCCACACCGCGTCCTGGTCGCAGTCGATGCGGATTTCCTCAACCGCCTGAACCTGGCCGCTGGTCTCGCCCTTGCGCCACAACGCCCGGCGCGAGCGGCTGAAGTAGTGCGCCTCGCCCGTCTTCAAAGTCAGCGCCAGCGCCTCGGCGTTCATCCACGCCACCATCAGCACTTCGCCGGTGCGCGCGTGCGTCGCCACCGCGGCGATCAGTCCGGCCGCGTCGAACCGCGGGGCTAGCATCGCGCCCTGCTCTAGGGCCTGGCGGTCCGGGGCGGTGGGATAGTTCGCCGATGTCATGGTCGTACGGCATCACTCCCTGAAGCTGGTGGCGAGGTCCATGCTGTATCCGTTCGGTCCGGCGCCGCGCGGAGATGCTAGCAGATTTGTCCTCGGCTTTTCCACGCTCGGGCCTGACCCTGCAACCTGTCGCACGCGTACCCGCACCTCTACTCGGGATGCGATTGCGCCATCCCGCTCGAGCGAATAGTTTTCGCGCCGCCCCGGGGGAGGGCGCGCGCGTGTTTCCTCCCATTTGTTCAGAGGTTGCGAAACATGCCGGGCATTGCGTGCGAACGAGGCGTGGCGCGACATCGCCAAGCTCGATCGGCTGGGATGGTTTCTCCGGCTGGCCACCCTTGAGCGGCGCGGCGCCCGCGGCTGGATCGCAGACAAGATGGGAATGGCTGCTAGCGGCCGCCGTCGTGCTGGCCGGCTTCTGCGCGGGCCTGTTTCTGTGGCGCGTGGGTTATCTGCCGCAGCCGTTCTTCTACGATGTGCATGCCCCGCAGATGCATCTCTATGACACAGCCTATTGGGCCAACAGGCCTGGCGCCTATGGCCCCGGCAAAAACATCTATCCGCCCCTGTCGTTCGTCTTGCTGAGACTTACGTCGATTCAGAGTTGCTACACGGCAAATCCGATTTTATCGCGCAGCTGCGACTGGCTCTCGGGCTGGGTTTTGATCGCATTCTTTCTGGCGAATATTGTAGTCGTCGGGCTTGTTTACCGAAATACCGCGCCGGCCTCCTTCTTTCCGCGCGCAATCGCGCTCTGCCTCGGTCTGCCGATGCTCTACGCCCTGCAGCGCGGTAATGTGATCATCATCGCCTTTACGTTTTTCGTGCTCGGCTATGGAGATTTGATACGCGGGCCGCCGCCGCGATCGCATGCCCTTCGCTGGCTCGCCGTGGCCCTGTCGATCAACTTCAAGCCCTATCTGCTGATCGCGATCATTCCCGCCATCATCCGTCGCCGGTGGCGCTGGGTCGCGGGATGTCTGGCCGCCTGCACTGGCGTCTATGGCCTGTCTTGGGCGCTGGAAGGATCGGGTTCGCCCATCGAATTACTACGAAACCTGCGAAACTATGCGGTCTTTGTCGATCGCCAGCACTGGGCTGATCTCTATTACGCCACCAGTTATCTGCCGCTCGTCCATGCCCTGCCGACGCAATTCCAGTTGCTCGGGCTTACAAGCCCACACGCAGCTGATGGCTTGGCCCTTTTGGCGCTCGCACTGATGCGGACAGCGCAGTTGGGGGTAGCCTTGACCATCGTCGTCGCCCTCAGACGGCCGGCGAATGTCAATGCCTCGCGGTTCACAGCGATGATCCTGGCAATGGTGCTGACCACCATCGCCACGGGCCAGAGCGGGTATGTACAGATTTTCCTGTTCTTCCTGGTCTTTCGCGAGCCGTGGCGCGGGCCTATGCGGATCGCCATCCTGGCGCTGGCCTATCTCCTGTGCATTCCGGCCGACTATGTCCTCCTGCCGGTGATCCATGGGCCGGCCCACAGCTGGCTGGGCAGGCGGGACGTCGTGGTGATCTTCGGCGTCTCGGTGGGTCAGGTGGCCAGACCGGCGATGCTTCTGGCCATTCAGTTTGGCTTGATCGCTTTGAATCTCGCCGACAGTTTCCGCCGCGATGCGGGCGCGAGCGGAGCCGGCCCTGCGGCCAAAGCAGCTTCACAGTCGCCTCGCCTTTCGCCGTTGGCTCAATCGTGTTAGAAGGATCGACCCCGCGAACGGGCGTTACCGCATCTAAGCCATAATCCTAGTGGGGGATGGGGCCAGGCGCCGATTTAAATTACGAACGGACTTTTCAATGCCGCTGGGGGTGATTCACGTGGCCACGGCGCGCCATCAATGCCCGGATCGACGGAATTCGCCGGCATGCATCGTTTCAGGTTGTGGCCTGCCTGTTCCGGCGGCGAGGGGTTTCGGATCATCTTCAGATTTGTTAGAGGCGAGTTCCAGAATTTGCGCGGGCGGCTCGTCACTCATGGTGTTGACCTAAATGAAAACCTCCATTTTTGACGAACTGTTCGTTCTGGAACTGGCCAACAACCATTGGGGCAGCCTCGACCGAGGGCTTAAGATCGTCCACGACTTTGCCCAGGTGGTCAAAGCCAACAACGTTCGCGCGGCGATCAAGCTTCAGTTCCGCGACGTCGACAGCTTCGTCCACAAGCATCACCGCAGCCGCGAGGACATCCGCTACATCAAGAAAATTGTCGCCACCCAGATGTCCTGGGATCATCTGCGCGCGCTGAATGAGGCGGTCCGGAATGCGGGGATGGTCACCGTCGCCACCGCCTTCGATGAGCATTCGGTGGACAAGTGCGTTGAATTCGACGTCGAGATTCTCAAGATCGCAAGCTCCGACATTCGTGATCGCACCCTGCTCGCGGCCATGGTTCGCACCGGCAAGCCGGTGATCGCCTCGACCGGCGGCTCTTCCCAGCGCGATGTTGACGAACTGGTCGACTTTTTCGCCGGCCGCAACGTGCCCTTCGCGCTCAACCATTGCGTCTCGATCTATCCCTCGGACGACGGCGAACTGGAACTCAACCAGATCGATTTCCTGCGCGCGCGCTATCCTGACATCGTCATCGGCTTTTCCACCCACGAGCAGACCGATTGGCGCTCCTCGGTGATGATGGCCTACGCCAAGGGGGCCCGCACCTTTGAGCGGCACATCGACATCGACCTCGATGGCGTGCCGGTGGCGCCCTATTGCACCCGCCCCGAACAGGCCGACCAGTGGTTCAAGGCGTTCAACAAGGCCAAGGAGATGCTGGGCGCTTCCGGCGCCTCCAAACGCGTCCCTCCGGAAAAGGAAGTCCGCTACCTCGACGAACTTGTGCGCGGCGTCTATGCGCGGCGGCGCCTGCCCGCCGGCCATGTGCTGACCTGCGAGGACATCTATCTGGCCGTGCCTCTGCAGTTCGGCCAGCTTTCCAGCCGTGAATTCAGCGCCGGCGAGGTCTTGCACCATTCCATCGCCCAGGACGGCCCCGTTCATTTGCGCGACATCGACGCCGCCTATTCCGCCGACCTGGTGCTTCAGCGCCTGATCGAGGATCGCGGCGTGGCCGCCCGCGACGATGAAGTCGAGCCCAGCCTGCAGCGGGTGGCCAACTCGGGCTAACGGCGGGGTCTTGCCAGCCTAGCGCGCTCCCCTCCCGGATCGTCATGGCCGGGCTTTTTGGTCCCGGCCATCCACCAGGATCATCGTTCGCAAGCTTGGCATGAATGGGCGGCTCGGAGCGCAGGGAATTTCCGCCGGATTGTGTGCTGATGGATGGCCGGGACAAAATCAGAGGCCGGCCATGACGGTGAAAGAAAATGTGTGCACCTCCTTTGGTCTTCGCGAAGGCGGGCGGAAAGTGAACATGCGCGTCGCCGACTTCATCGCCGAGATTCTCACCGCCAAAGGCCTGACGCACGTGTTCATGGTGACGGGGGGCGGCGCCATGCATCTGAATGACGCCTTTGGCCGCGCTGTGGGATTGACGCATGTCTGCCTGCACCACGAGCAGGCCTGCGCCATGGCGGCCGAAGCCTATGCCCGCCTGGGCGGCAAGCCGGCGATCCTCAATGTCACTACAGGTCCCGGCGGCATCAATGCCCTCAACGGGGTTTTCGGCGCCTATACCGACAGCATTCCGATGATTGTGATCTCCGGCCAGGTGCGTCGCGAGACCATCGCCGGCAACTTCCCCTCCGGCCTGCGCCAACTGGGTGACCAGGAGGTCGACATCGTCCGTATGGTCGGCGGGATCACCAAATACGCCGTCACCGTGCAGGACCCGGCGCGAATCCGTTACGAGGTCGAAAAAGCCTTTCATCTGGCGGTCACCGGCCGGCCCGGGCCGGTCTGGGTGGACGTGCCCATCGACATCCAAGGAACTTTCATCGACCCTTTAGCGCTCGGCGGGTTCGACCCCGCGGCCGAGCCGGACGCGGCTGCCGTGCCAACTGAGCGCGATCCGTTGACCGGCGAGGCCCTGCGAGCGGCGGCGCGCGCAGTGATCGAACACCTGCGCGGCTCCAAGCGACCCTGCCTGATGCCGGGAACAGGGGTTCGCGTGGCCGGCTGCGCGGACCGTTTCCTGCGCGTCGCCGAGCGCATGGGCGTCCCCGTCGCCACTGCCTTCAACGCCCATGACTTGATCGCCAACGATCACCCACTCTACGCCGGGCGGGCCGGCACCGTCGGCGACCGGCCGGGCAACTTCGCGGTCCAGAACGCCGACTTCCTCCTCGTGCTTGGATGCCGCCTCAACATCCGTCAGATCAGCTACAATTGGAACTCGTTCGCCAGAGCCGCCTACACGGCGATGGTCGACATCGACAAGGCCGAACTGGCCAAGCCCACTCTTTCCATAGACCTGCCCATCCACGCCGACCTGACCGCCTTTCTCAACATTCTGGAAGCTGAGCTCGACGGCTATCAACCCACCGCCGCCAGCACGGACTATCTGGCTTGGTGCCGGGAACGGCAGGAACGCTACCCGGTCGTCCTGCCGGAATACTGGCAAGGCTCGAACCTGGTGAACCCCTATTGCTTTGCATCGAGCCTGTTCGAATGCCTTGATGAAAACGATGTCGTTGTCACCGGCGATGGCACCGCCTGCGTCGTCACTTTCCAGTCGGCGAATCTGAAGGCCGGCCAGCGCCTGTTTTCCAACTCCGGCTCGGCTTCGATGGGCTATGACGTGCCGGCCGCCATCGGCGCCTGGTACGCAAATCCCAAGGCCGCGCGGGTGATCTGCATCGCAGGCGACGGCAGCCTGATGATGAACCTGCAGGAACTGCAGAGCATCGTCGGCGCGCGACTGCCGGTGAAGCTGTTCGTGCTCAACAACGACGGCTATCACTCCATCCGCCAGACCCAGCAGAACTATTTCCCCGACAACATCGTCGGCTGCGGCCCCGAAAGCGGCGTCACCTTTCCCGACTTCCAAAAGCTGGGCGCGGCGCTCGGCTTCCCGGTCAGCCGCATTGACACCCATCAGGGGATGGCCGACGCGCTGCGGGCCGTGCTGGACGCCGACGGCCCTCAGCTTTGCGAAGTCCTGCTCGATAAGGCGCAGGCCTTCTCGCCGAAGCTCAGCTCGCGCCGGCTGGACGACGGGCGCATGGTCACGTCTGCCCTGGAAGACTTGGCCCCGTTCCTCTCAAGCGAAGAACTGGCCGACAACATGCTGATCCCGCTGATCGCCGATTGAAGGTTCTTCCTTCCCCCCTTGTGGGAGAAGGTGGCGCGAAGCGCCGGATGACGTGTCGTCAAGCGATCGAGGTTGTTATGGCGATAGATCATCGGAAATGCCCGGCGACCCCTCATCTGGCCCCCCGCGGGCGCCACCTTCTCCAACAAGGGAAGAAGGGCGCCGTAGCGATCCTGCTGGCCGGCGTGTTTTTTCCGACGTTGGCGCTCGCGCAGGCGCCGCAGAATTTCGCTCCCAATTCGCAATGGGAGGTGATCAGCACCGTCGGCTATGCGCCTCGGGAGAACAGCGAGGGGACCGGGCCGCTGCCTCCGGTCGCAATCACCGCAAACACCACCGGGTCGAATTTGGTCGTATTGAGCGTGTCCGGACCGACCGGGGAGGCGAAGGCGGGCGACCTGATCGTACTTTCAGGCGCTGGGGCTGACCGCGCCCTGACACTGGCCCCAATGCGGATCACGGCGTTGAAGCGGGATGCCGAGATCACCGTCCGGGCGCCGCTCGGCCTCGCGCCAAGGGTCTCTCGCCCCGCGTCGGCGCGTAATGTCAACATCGGCGGCGAGGCGTCGGCCGGTACGGGCGACGGTCCCGATGGCTGGACCAAGTCCACGAGCCTGGTCTTCTGGCGGGAGGACAACGCCGCCAATGTTCCGCCGGGGGCGTACTATTCCCTGGGCTTAAGCAGACGCGCCTCGCCCGCGGAGTTCCTGGTCACCCATCCGAACCCCCACTTGGTGCGGGGCCGGACGATCGCCTTTGGCGCCTATGTCCTCCACAGGCCGCGAAACGGTAGCGCCGCCTGGCGGGTGGTGATCTCTTCCGATGGCAGCGGCGGCTACACGGCGATGAGCCCCGCGGCGCTACCCTCCACGGATTACCAATGGCGGGAGCTTCGCTACACCGTCCCCGCCGACGCGACAGCCGTTTACGAAGGCGTCGAACTTGAGGGCGGCCGCGGCGACACCTTCTATCTGGCAAATCCCGTGGCCACGATCGGCCGAGCGATCGGCGAAGGCGGCTATCTCAAACCATTCGAAGAGACTTTGATTCCCGTCGTCAAGATCACCCCTTACAGCTGGGACAACGCAACCATTACATTTCCGGCCACGCCTGACGCTGGCCCCAGCTACGCGATCGCCTTCGACGCCTACGCCGAAACCGGCGGTGCCATCGCACCCACCGTGGCTCGGATCGATACGGCGCTTGAGGGCATTAACGACGAGCCGGTGATCGTCGGCGGCGCATCGGTCAGGGCCATAGCCTTTCGCGACAAGGCAGGCGCGCCGATCAAATACTCCCCGATAATGGCCCAGACGGTCGCGGGCGTGAAAACCTTCGGCGGCGGACCGGTGGTTCTGGACGGCGATGGGCGGGCCGTCGCCTATTCCGGGGTTGCCGCTGATCGGTGGCGCAACGTCTCGCTGGATATCAGCGGCTTTCTGCTGAAATAGCCGCGCCGATTGCTACCAATCGGTCTTCTTCACGTAGCCGGTGGGTGTCAGACACCAGGGAAGTTTTTTCATTTCAACCTTCAGACCCCGACTGCGCGCGAACTCGTCCCACGCGGCCGCCTCGCCTCCCCAGGGCGGCAGGGCATACTCATCGAAAATGACAATTCCGCCAGGGACCACCAAGTCCCATAGCCGTTCCAGCGTGTAGAGCGTCGGGTCGTAGAGGTCGAGGTCGAAGTGTAGAAGAGAAATTCGTAGGCCCGGCGTCTCGGCCAGAAATGGATCCAGAGTGTCCTGGACCCGACCCTTGATCAGGCGCGAGCGCTGTCGGGCCAGCACATTGTCGGCATTGGTCAGGTCGGCGAGCGCAAAGATTTCACCCTCGACATTTTCCGCCGACCACCCCTTTTCCTGTTTGTCATTCGCGGTGTCGAGCGTGTTGGCAACCCCGTCCTTCTGGCCGAAGTCAGTCAGGCCTTCGAAGCTGTCAAAGCCGAAAACCCGTTTGGACGTGTCCATCGGGGCGAAGATCTCCAAGAGCTTGTGCCATGTGAAAAAGCTGACGCCTCTGGATACGCCAAGCTCAACAATACTTCCAGGTATATCCAACGTTTGTTTAAATAATTCATAGTGAGCCAGAAAGCGGGTTAAAAGTATTCGTTTCGTATATACCGGCCAGTGCGCGAGTATATGAGTTTGTGAGTGGGGAAATTCGCCAAATATCGACTGTAATCCTGCCCAGAATGCCTTGTCTTTCTCCGACGAAATTCCGTAAATCTGGTTGTCAGGCGCGTCGAAGGGAGTCTTGGTCCACATTTCAATTTAGGCCTTTCAGGAAGGGTACCTCACCTGGAGCGACCCTGGCAGGTTTGTAGTGGTTCGCGAAAAAAGCCGGGTCGGCGAGATCCGCAAAGCGCGCCTGAAGCGTCCAACGCGAGTGAGCCTCGCCCAACACCGGCAGGCTGCGGTGCAGAACGTTAAAACGAAACATCAACACATCGCCCCTTTCGAGTCGAAAGGTGTGGCGGGGCGCATCGGGGACGGGCTCATCCAGCCGCACGGCGTCGGCATACGAGCGATAGACTTCTGATCCGGCGGTGCGAAAAATCCGTCCGCCGGTATCACGATTGGAGATCAGCTCAACGCCACCGGTTTCCGTCGTCACCGGCATCAGGGGAATCCAGAAGACCATGGCGTTCGGGCTACATACCGAGAACCAATAGTCCTGATGCCAATCGAACAAGAATTTCTCTTCGCCATAGGAGTCGATCCGGAAGTTGACATCGACCAGGGAAGGCTCAGCAACCCCATTGTCTCTGAGCGCGGACAACACGCCCGGTGCGATGGCTAGCTGATGAATCTGCGGCAAAAGTTTTGCTGCATTGTAGAGCAGTCCGCCCTTCGCCCGATCGATGTCCTTGAAGTGGTTCCAGGCAGTGTCCAGCCCATCAGCTGGACCTCCAAGCCTCTCCCCAACGCGCAACAACGCATTGGTCGCCTCGTCGATCAACGACAACGGAATCTGCTGACGCAGGAGAATGAAACCATCGTCTCGCATCAGATACCGGGCGCTCCAACGTCTGGGTCGTATATCTTAGGGCGTGGATGAAAGCGAAGGAAAGAAGTGACGCGTGAAGGCTAGGCGCTGGGTGGCTGCCGCCCACCGCGCGGCTAACCAACGACGGGAATCGGGGGGAGGCGCGCCTGGGCAGCGCGGGCGTCCGTATCTGGCCGCCATGCGCGACCGATGTCGATAAGTGAAGCGACGATCAATGCATATTCCAGAAGCAAGATGAGAGCCGGTCGAACAACCATCCCTACCGTGGCCCCCAAGTCGTATCCGACAGTGCGATTGGTTAGGTAGCTTGTGATGATTTCATGCGCGAACTTCACGACAATAAAATCTACTGAAATGCTCAACAGGTATGCCAACACAAGGGCCGTGATCCGGGCCACCCCACGCCACGGTTCCATGAAAACCAAGAACAGCAGGAAGAGCACTGCGTAGCCGCCTGGGTCTTGAGAGGTAAGGACCCAAGCCAAGCCGAGCGCCGCTAAGCGCGATAGTGGAACGGCAGCCGGACGGGCCAGAACGCCGGCAAAGCAAATCAAAATTCCGACTTTCCCGGCATTGATCATCAGTGGCAGAACCCGCTCTAACACCTCGATTGGGGTGGATCCGATGAAGCGCATCAGCGGAAAATTAGAAGGAAGAAGATCAAGCACCGGAAGATAGGAGGAGGCGTAGATAGATCGCTCAAAGATCCCACGAGCATCCGATGTCGCGAACAGACTTATGTTCGTGAGAACCGTAAGAGGGTCCCCCGCACCTTCCATTGCATAGGTCACCAAATAGACCAGTAACCCGGCGATCGCACAGCCTTCGAACCACCGCCAGCGTCGCCGCAGGACTGGCCCGAAAATCGTCAGGATCAGGTAGGGCTTGAAGTTAATCGACATCGCAAGACAGAGCCATCGCCATCGGGCCGACTTGAGAATGCGACCCTGGCCGAGCACAAAAAACGTGAAACAGGGGCCGATGAGATTGCCACGTTCCAGGGCGGCCAAAATAGGTAGCCCGAGACAGATCGCGGTCGTGCGCATCCACGCAGTTCGACGGTCTACAAGTCGGTAAGAAGCGAAAACTAATGGGATAGTTATCAGGTAAAACCCAATCAGCGTTACCGGAGCTAGCCAGTCGCATTCCCGAGCCGAGAATATATCGTATCGATAGCATGAATTTATGCTAAATATTCGCAGAAAATCAAATGATAAGGGCGGGTATACTGAATAAAACGCCGTATACGCTCCAGGGTTTACAGAATAATACACGGATGCGGTCCAATCCGTGAACAACGATTGGGATCCGTAGAAATACGGCTGAGGTAAATAGCCTTCCCCTCTCAAGAAAATCGCCGTATATATCACTCCGCCGACTACCACTACTACCATTGTCAGCTCAGACAATATGGCTACACGATTTGTGCGACGGAGTTGCTCCATCATTGAACTCTGTTTGTCCGCCTAAAGACAAAGGTTTTCAGAACAAAATAGTTCACGATGGATACAGAAATCACAGCCAAAAATCCTGCCGTATATGGAGAAGACACTATACGATGGAATCCTGCTAGAAACGCCAGTCCAACCAGGTAGCTAAGCGCATACGATCCGATAAATCTTTGAACATTTGGCGTGTGAGAATGAAATACAAATTTCCGGAACATTATGAAGTTGAAACCTGCTCCTATGGAATGGGCAAGGATCTGCGCTACGTAGAGATTGAGACCGAAATATATCAATAGACTGTACAACCCATAGCCGAACACCGTGTTGATGGCTCCGACCTTATAGTATCGCCACAGTTCGCTGATTTTGTCCGCGTGAGCGTGGACAATTTCGCTAAACCTAAGTTTTGACAGAGGGGAAATTGACCCTCTCCTTTTCGGTGACCAACGGCACGTTGCGGGCGATCTGGGCAATCAGGCGCACCTGTTCACCGATCAGGCCGAGAAAAAGAAAAACAAGGGCGAATGCGCATTCCGCAGCGATAGTCGCGAGGATGGCCCACCTTCCGTAGCCCTCAAGCGCGCGCACCACGGCGAAGATGACCGTAAAACCTGCAGCCACGAACGTCAGGAGCGAAAGATAGATCGGCAATCTCAGCAACTTCTTCGAGGAGCTAGCCAAGCCGGAAAATGCGAAACTGAGCAGGGTCAGCAGGTTGTTCTTGGTCACGCCGCCGGCACGCACCGGGCGATCGTACGGGACCGTTTCTATGGGGTATCCACTTTCGACGAGCATGCCGCGGAAAAAGGGTTCCGGATCCCTCCACCGCTTCAGGCAGTCGATGACCTCGCGATCGAACAGGCCAAAGCCGGTCGCGCCCGGAATTACGCGGTAGTCGGCGAACCGCTCGAAAAACCCGTACCCCAGCGCGCGAAGAAACCGCAGCGTGAGAGTTGAGTTTTCCGAGAGTCTAACACCCAGGACGATGCGCGCACCCGCTCTCCACCTAGTGATGAACTCACCGATGAGGGCCGGGGGATCTTGGAAGTCGGCAGAAAGGCCGATCACCGCCTTGCCCATGGTCTGATAGGCACCATAGGTCGGCGACCGCATTTGACCAAAGTTCGTGTTGTTGACGATCAATCGGATATTTGCCTCTTGAGCGCAGAGGCTCTTCACAATGTCGATTGTGCCGTCATCCGACCCGTTGTCGATGAACAAAATGTCGTATGACACCTTGGCCTTCACCAACTCAGCTGCAACGGCTTGGGTGATTGCAAATACGTTGTCGGCCTCGTTCAAACACGGGATGAGTACGGAGATGTCAACCGTTGGGGAACTTTCCACGCGGCTGGCCTTACCGCCGGCCGATAGGCGGTTTCACCAAATAGAATTCCGTACAGATCCATAAAAGGATGACAACACTCAATAAGCCTACCGCCCCGATGTTGTACTGTCGTTCTGGATAAATGTATGCTGGCTCAACCAGGATCAAATTCTCATTTGCCGATAATTCGTCAACCGCAACTTCTTCAAGATAACGTCTATAGACCTCATACAGGATTTCGGCGGCCTTCTCGTCGCGATATAGATTAAAATATACTTCGTTGGTGGAAGCGATTCCGGCGAGGTTCGATGTGTCTTGCCCGCGCGACGCGACTTTCGCCGCTTCCACCTGAGCGCGAATGGCCGCTAGTTCGTCATGGGCAGCCTTCAGCCTGATGTTGTCGGCCGTTTCGAAGTTCTCCAACGTTGCGACTTCGACCTGTTTGGCTTGCAGTCTACCTTCCAGAGATGCAAGCAGGCCGACGGCCGCGCCCAATTGTTGCTCGGGCGCAGCCAGCCTGTTCACCGTCCGAAACTGGCTGAGCGCCGCTTGCGCGCGCGCGAGACTGATTGTGGCATCACTCAGCCTGTCTCTGGCCACGGCGCGTTTTTGGGCGGCTTGTTTGAGGCTTATGTCCGCCAAGCGGGTTTGAATCGCGTCAGCCGTGGCGGCGACGATGCCCAGCGCCAAAGCCGGATTCCGGTCTCGGGCAGTTATCTGAAGGATGTTCCCGCGGATGGCGATTACGCCCAGTTTTTGTCGAAGGGCTACCTCCGCGCCATTGAGATTGCCGAACCCCGGCCGGCCCACCAAACGCAGGTCCCGGATAACCAGGTCCAGTACCGCGTGGCTTCGCGCGATAGTTAGATCCGCCTCTATCGGCTGCTTGTTTCCCAGCAATGCGCCCAGGCTTAGAAGTCCACCCGCGGCGCCCTGGCCGGCGAGCGCAGCACTCAATCCGCCGCCGGAGTCCTGCGGCTCGAGCTGGGCTTCAGCGGCATAGTGCTGGGGCCAAATCGAGAGGACGCCAAGCAACAGGGCGGCCACAGCAAATATGATCCTGCGACGCAAAGCCAGACGCAGCCAGGGGGTGCTCATGACAGAGGCCATGATCGTCGGCGGCGGTGTCACGCGCCCAGCGCCTTGAGGGTCAGGGCGCCGACGCCGAATTCATAGACCACCTGGGCGATATCGAGGAGCTTCTGGAACGCGGTGGGGCCTGTTCTCACCGGCACGAAGATGACATCGCCGGGCAGCGCCGGACGGCGACTCAGCCCGTGGTCCTGCTGGCTGGAAATTACCGATCCATTGGCGCGGACGACGAAGATCTCGCCGCGGTCGGCGATT
The DNA here is from genome assembly GCA_036511515.1 of Caulobacteraceae bacterium. Classification (GTDB taxonomy): domain Bacteria; phylum Pseudomonadota; class Alphaproteobacteria; order Caulobacterales; family Caulobacteraceae; genus Acaudatibacter. The sequence continues at coordinate 46,677 of DATCCB010000045.1, forward strand.
TTTTGCGGGCCGCCAGCGAGCTTCAGATAGTCGCCGATCCGACTGGCCCGGTTGAACAGGAACGATCCGGTCTGGAACACCGCTCCGAACACGCCCACCGTCTGGGGTTGGGGCGGCACATAGAGATGGTCGAGGTTTTCGAGGCCGACGTAGCCGGGCAAGGCGTTGGCCCCATAGGCAATACTGAGCACCAGTCGTCCGTCAGGTTTGCGCTGGCGAAGGCGTTCGACGATCGCCAGGGCGGCCTGCTGGCGAGCTTCGCCGGTGGCGATCTTGTCGGCGCTTCCGGTGAGTGAGGACAGCGGCGCAGCCGCGGCAGCGAGCTCCAGATCGTCGACGGCGCGGTCGAAACTGGCCTGCTGCTGGGTCTTGACGCTTTCGCGGTCAAGCTCGGTTCCATAGACGAAGGCGCCAGAAGTCAGGCCGCCCGCCGCGGCGAGCAGGTCGGCCATGGTCGAGCTGGGCTTCAGGTAATAACGTCCCGGATGGTCGACCTCGCCCTCTATCGTGGCGAGAATGGCTTGGCGTTCCTGGGGCCTGGCGACGTCGGCCAGGGAGAGGATACGGACGATGTCGCCGCGTTCGGCTGGGAAAGACTGGGCCTGGGCGATGGCCAGTTGTTGGGAGCCTTCAGCGTCGAGATCGCCGAGACGGGCGACGAGAACGCGCGAGGTATCGGCCAGGGAGTTCAGGCCGCCAGCGTAGCGAATCATGTCGCCGAGAGTCTCACCCGGCTTGGCTTCGAAGATGGCTTCGAGATTGACGCTGCCGGTGAGGGCGAGCTCTGGCCCTGCCGGCTCGATGTTTAGCACATCGCCATTCTGCAACACCGCGTCGTGGCTCTTGTCGCCATTCAGGAGTAGATCGTAGAGATCGAGATCGGAGATCGGGGCTCCGCCGCGCCGCAGTTCGACGACCCGGAAGCTGCCGGCGGCGGAGGGCCCGCCGGCAGCGAGCACCGCGTCGACCATGGTCGAGAGACTGCTCACTGTATAGGCGCCCGGACTGACCGCGTACCCAGTGACATAGACGGTGAGGCCATGCAGGTGGGAGATGACCACCGACACCTTGACGTTCTTGAACTGCTGCTCAAATCGGTGGGTGATCGTGTTCGCCAGATCACCGTAGCGGACGCCGGCGACATTGATCGCGCCGATGCGCGGCACGAAGATGCGCCCCTCGCTGTCGATCACCAGACGGATCTGGGCCTCCACAGAGCCCGTGACGTCGATCAGCAATTCGTCGCCGGGATTGAGCCGGTAGTCCGGGGGCACGGTGGTCGTTGGCGAGGTGGCGAAGCCTTTAGAGCCGTTGAGGATCAGGGTCGAACCAAACCTCGGCAATTCGCGGCCGAGCGTCTTTTTGACGAACTTTTGAAACTCATTCATCTGTGGCGGCGGCCGGGAGAAAAGCTCGAACTGTCCGGGCTTTGAACCGGGACGCGCATAGAGGGGCACCGGAAGGGCGCCATTTTCCGTCGGGCGGGCGACCCGGGTCGTGGACTGTTCCTCACCCGTTTGAGGCCCATAGTTGGGAAGTGGCACCGGCGTGAACTCGCCCATCGGCACGGTGTTCTGCAGCTGGCCGCCGCCCGGGTTGTAGTAGGTCCCGCTGCCGTTCTGCTGGCCATTGGCGAGCGAGCCCTGGTTGTCGCCGAAATTGCCGGTCCCGCCATTGCCCACCCCATTGGTGCCGCTGCTATTGCCGTTGGGATCGTTACCGTTATTCCCGTAGCCATAGTCCGGTGGCGCCTGGGCGAGGGCCGCTTGCGGCGCCGCGGCGACTAGCGTCAGGCCGGCGCAGGCCACGGTAAACCAAAACCGAGTTCGCTGGGCGCCGGACGGGGGCCTGATCGCAAATGATTTCGGCAAGGGTGGCTGTTCCGTTCCGCTTGCCCCTGGCGGGGCGATTTGACTCTCGCGCTTCATGGAGATTGCGCCATGAACCGCGCCGTCTCCTTGACCTGATCTGGAAATCCGCAGGCGGCAACCCCAAGACGATGGCGCAGGGCCCTATAGACGGCCCCATCGCCGACGTAGCGATCAGGCGCGCCTTCCCGCATTGCCGGGCGATCGACGCCAAGTTTCCGGCCCAGAGCCTCCTGCACGATCTCGGCGACTTGCGCCATCTCGTATACGCCATCGCCGGCCGTGTCGAACATCATCGCGGTGGGGGCCGGTTCGGTGAGGGCCCCTACGACCAGACTCATCAGCTCCGCGATGGCGACGTAGGAGCGCACCACCGGCCGGTCGGCTCTGATCGTGATCGGTCGGCCGGCCAGTGCGTCGGCGATGAACGAGGCGAGCGCGTAGCTCGACTGCTTGTTGATGTATGGCCCCGAGAGGTTGAATACCCGGGCGATGACCGCGGCGCGGCCCCTGTCGGCCGCCCATTTCGCGAATTGCGTTTCGTCCTCGAGCTTCAGTCTCCCATAGATCTGTTTGGAAATCTCGGCGCTGGGCTGTTCGACCATGTAGACGGCCCCTGACGAGGGCAGGAAAACCGCCTCCGCGCCGATGTTATCCAGCGCCGTCATCACCTGGGCCGAGATGGCGCGGTTGGCGACCTCATAGGCTTCGTCCGACATCAGCCTGGCTTTTTCCTGGGTCAGGAAGGCATTGTGGAAGACCAGGCTAGGCTCGGGCGGCAGGTCTCCCAGCCGATCGAGGCCCTGCTGCTCGACGCGCAGGCCGCCGCGCAGGGTGAGGACCCTGGCGCTGGCGCCGAAGGCCGCCACGCGGGCCTCGAATGTCTCGCGGAAGAGGCCGCTCAGCATTTCCAGGGTCGCCAGCCCCAGCCAGCCGCCGGCGCCGGTGACCACCACGCGCCAGGGTCCGTGCAACAGGCGCTGGGCGCCCACGCCAGTGAACGTCGAGATGGTCGCAGGGGCGGTCATCCCGCCGCCTGAGCGAGGATCGTCATGACCAAGGCGGGAACGGCGTCGAAGCGGTCCGCGAGGAAGGCGCCCGACCATGGCATCTCATACTGGCCATAGCCGTAGGTCAGCATGATGAAGGGCACGCCCGCGCGGGCGGCCGTCTCATGGTCGATACCGGTGTCGCCGACATAGCAGCTGCGTTCGCGCGATCCGCCGGCCAAGGCGAGCGCCCGGTCAAATCCCGTGCAGTCAGGCTTTTGGGGCACGCCTGGCCCGGTTCCTACGACGGCGCTGAAGTGCGAACCCAATCCCAACTCGTTCACCACCTTGTCGCACAACCGCTGCGGCTTGTTTGACCAGATCGCCAAGCCTACGCCCTCGTCCGTCAGCGCCTCCAAGCCTCGGCGAACGCCGGGGTACAGGCACCCAGCCGGCGTGGGCGTCGCCGCATAACGCTGGCGGAACTCGTCGATAGTCTGATCAGGGTCGGCGCAATGGCCGGCAAGCAGCGCCTCGACCATCCGGCGCCCGCCCGCGGTCACGTGCGGCCGCGTTTCATCGACCGACACACGGCGGCCCGCACCTCGATCGGCCAGCATCGCGTTGACGATATGGGCGCACAGCGGCGCGCTGTCGATCAACGCGCCGTCCAAGTCAAAAACCGCATGGCCGATCACGATGCGCCAATTTTCCATGGACCCTGGCGAACCCAACCTACCGTCCCGCCTGTTGCCTCATCTCACCCCTGCAGGAACTTGCCGATTGTCTCGACCATGTAGGCGATGTGGCCCTCGGCGAGGCCCGGGAAGAGGCCGATCCACAAGGTCCGTTCGGTGACAATGTCGGCGTTGGTCAACTCGCCGACGACGCGGTAGTTGCGGCCCTTCATGTACGGCTGGCGGGTCAGGTTTCCGCCGAAGAGGAAGCGGGTGCCGATCTTGGCCGCGTTGAGATACTGCACCAGATCGTCACGACTGAACCTCGCCTTTGGACGCACCGTGATCGGAAAGCCGAACCACGACGGATCGCTGCGCGGCGTCGCCTTGGGTAGCACCAAGCGATCTTCGAACGGCGCCAAGCCCTCGCTGAGCAGGGCGAAGTTGCGCCGGCGGGCGGCGATGAAATCGTCGACCCTGTCGAGCTGGGAGAGGCCTACGGCGGCCTGCATGTCGGTGATCTTCAGGTTGTAGCCGCAGTGGCTGTAAGTGTATTTGTGATCGTAGCCGTACGGAAGATCGCCCATCTCGCGGGTGAAGCGCATCTCGCAGGTGTTGTCCTTGCCAGGCGCGCACCAGCAGTCGCGGCCCCAGTCGCGCATCGATTCAATGATCCGGCGCAGGAAGATCTTGTCGGTGAACACCGCCCCGCCCTCGCCCATGGTGATGTGGTGGGCGGGATAAAAACTCAAGGTGCCGATATCGCCGAAGGTGCCGACCAGCTTGCCGTCGTAGGTGGCGCCCAGGGCGTCGCAGCAATCCTCCACCACCCAAAGCTTGTACTTCTTGGCCACCCGCATGACTTCGCCAAGGTCGAAGGGATTGCCGAGCGTGTGGGCGAGCATGATCGCGCGGGTGCGATCCGACACGGCGGCTTCGATCATCTCCGGGCGGACGTTGTAGGTGGGAATGTCGACATCGACGAACACCGGAACCAGCCCGTACTGCAGAGACGGATTGACCGTGGTCGGAAAGCCGGTGGCGACGGTAATCACCTCGTCGCCGGGCTTTAGCGCCCGGCCGCGCAGGGTGTGTGACGTGAGTGACGAAAGGGCCAGAAGATTGGCCGAAGAGCCCGAATTGACGGTCAGGGCGTGACGCACCCCGATCAAGGTGCCCAACCGCTTTTCGAATGCCTCGTTGAACCGGCCCGTGGTCAGCCAGAAATCCAGCGCCGAGTCGACCAGCGATCGCATGTCTTGCGGGCCACAGACCTTGCCCGAAACCGGAACGACGCTTTCGCCGGGAACGAACGGCGCCGGCGCATGGGCCATCTGGGCGTAGAGCCCCGCCAGATCGAGGATCGTCTGGCGCAAGGCTTGCGGATCGGCCGCCGCGCGCATTTCATCGAGCAGCGATTGCGTGGGACTAAGATCCATGACCGGCCCTTATGTTCTGGCCCGCGAGGGCGCCCGAAAGGCGCGCTTGAATCTGACCTCGCGTGAACGCCGCCATGTCGGCGCCTTCTACGAAGGCGCGATACCAGTCGACCGTCCGACGCAGAGCCTCGTCGAGCGGCCATTGCGGGCGCCATTCTAGTTCGGCAACCGCCTTGGAACAATCTAGCTTCAGGTAGGCCGCCTCGTGCGGCTGGGCGTCCCCGGTGGCGTCCCAGCCGGCGCCGTCGCTCCACAGCGCCGCCAGGCGATCAGCGATGTGAGCCACGGGGCGCGCATCCGCGTCGTCCGGTCCAAAGTTCCAGGCCTCGGCGGCGCCGCTCTCGCCGCGCCACAGCCGCTGCGCCAAATTGAGGTAGCCGGCCAGCGGTTCGAGCACATGCTGCCACGGGCGGATCGAGGCCGGAAAGCGGATCAGTGGCCGGCGACCGGCGGCGAAGGCGGTCATCAGGTCCGGGACCAGGCGATCCTTGGCCCAGTCGCCGCCGCCGATGACGTTGCCCGCCCGCGCCGTGGCCACAAGGGTCCCGTGCTCGCCCATCGGGGCGGAATCGAAAAACGAGCGGCGCCAGGCCGAAACCACCAGCTCGGCGGCGCCCTTGCTGCTGCTGTACGGGTCGTGCCCGCCCATCGGATCGCTCTCGCGGTAGGGCCGGCCGGTCTCGCGGTTCTCGTAGCACTTGTCGCTGGTCACGCAGACCACCGCCCGCGCGCCGCCGACCTGACGCACCGCCTCCAACAGGTTGACGGTACCCATGACGTTGGTGGCGTAGGTCTCCACCGGCGCGTCGTAGGACACCCGCACCAGCGATTGCGCGGCAAGGTGAACGACGACTTCGGGGCGCGCCTGGCGCACGGCCCGCGTGAGCGCCGGCAGGTCGCGCACGTCGCCGGCGATGTGGGTCACCAGAGCCCCGACATCGGCCAGCTCGAACAGGCTGGGCGTCGTCGGGGCCGGCAGAGCATAGCCGGTCACCTCCGCGCCCATGTCGGTGAGCCACAATGCCAGCCACGCGCCCTTGAAGCCGGTGTGGCCGGTGACCAGAACGCGCCTGCCGCGCCAGAAATCCATCGCCGCTACCAGATTTTCCATGGCGCCTTGCCCGACGCCCACAGGTCGTCCAGGACGATCTTGTCGCGCAGGGTGTCCATGGCCGCCCAGAAGCCGTCATGCTGATAGGCGGCCAGCTGGCCCTCGCTGGAAAGCCGTTCGAGCGGCGCATGTTCCCAGATGGTCGCCGGCCCGTCGATGAGATCCAGCGCGGCCGGCTGGGCGACGAAGAAGCCGCCGTTGATCCGACCGCCATCGCCCAGCGGCTTTTCGCGGAAGCGGGTCACCAGGTTGCCGTCGAACTCGAGGGCGCCGAAGCGGCCTGCCGGGGCCACAGCGGTAATCGTCGCCAGCCTGCCGTGGTCCCGGTGAAAGGCGATCAGCGCCGCCACGTCGATGTCCGCAACGCCGTCCCCATAGGTGAAACAGAAGGGCTCGTCGGCGTCGAGGTAGGGCCGGATGGCTTTCAGCCTGCCGCCGGTCATGGTCTCGGGGCCGGTGTCGATCAGAGTGATGCGCCAAGGCTCGGCGGAGTTCTGGTGGATCTCGACGGCGTTCTTGGTCAGGTCGATGGTGACGTCCGACGAGTGGAGATAGTAGTTGGAGAAATATTCCTTGATCAGATAGCCCTTGTAGCCCAGGCAGACGATGAAGTCGTTCAGGCCATAGGCCGAATAGATCTTCATGATGTGCCAGATGATCGGCCGCCCGCCGATCTCGACCATCGGCTTTGGCCGGACCGCCGTCTCTTCGCCCAGGCGACTGCCAAGGCCTCCGGCGAGGATTACCGTCTTCATCGAAAAGGACTGTCCTTAAACAATCGCGTCCGTCTCCAAACCACCCCGCCCGTCCCCGCGAAGGCGGGGACCCCGTTGTCCTTTAGGGCAAATCCGCAAACAGCGAAATTGGACCCCCGCCTGCGCGGGGGTGGGCGGAGGGTATGGCGGGTGAGAGCAAGGCTTGGGGTATGCGCGGAACCCCTACCCCCGGTTGCAGAAATCCAGGAAGCGTTTCTGCAGGTCCTTGTCCGACCGAAAGACGCCGGTGAACTGGGTGGTGATCGTCGAGACGTGCCGATGATGGACGCCGCGCGTGGTCATGCACTGGTGCTCGGCGTCGATCAGCACCGCGCAGCCGGCCGGGCGCAGGCTGTCGACGATCGCATCGGCGATCTGCTGGGTCAGGGTTTCCTGGGTCTGTAGGCGCCGGCAGAAGATCTCGACCACCCGCGCCAGCTTCGATATCCCGACCACCCGATTGGTTGGCATGTAGGCGACGTAGGCCTTGCCAAGGAACGGGGCCATGTGGTGCTCGCAATGGCTCTCGACCTCGATGTCGCGCAGCATGACGATATCGTCATAGCCCTGGACATCCTCGAAGGTGCGGTCGAGTTCCTTGGCCGGGTCGGCGTGATAGCCGGCGAACCACTCGCCATAGGCGTCGACCACGCGCCTTGGCGTATCGACCACCCCCTCGCGGCGCGGATCGTCGCCGGCCCAGGCGATCAGCGTGCGCACCGCCGCCATGGCCTCCTCGCGGCTGGGCTTCCTGACCGCGCTGGCCGCTTCGCCGATCGGCGACCGCGCGCCGGTGATCGCATCCATGGCCGTGGGCTTTCTTAAGTCGTTGCGCCGCGCCAATGGCTTGCCGGCCGTTCAATCTCTATATGGTCGGCGCCCGTTGCCCCGCAACTCTTTGGCTGCTTCACGCCTCGCCCATGAGCCTCAGCCTCTACGATACCATGGCCCGCGCCAAGCGGCCGTTCGCGCCGATCGATCCGGCGCGGGTGACGGTCTATGTCTGCGGGCCGACGGTCTACAACTACGCCCACATCGGCAATGCCCGCCCGGTCGTGGTCTTCGACCTGCTCTTTCGGCTCCTGCGCCGGCTCTATGGCGAGGGCCACGTCGTCTACGCGGCCAATGTCACCGACGTCGACGACAAGATCAATCTCAGGGCGCTCGAAGAGGGCGTGTCGATCGAGGTGATCACCACGCGCTACCTCGACGCCTACCACGCCGACATGTCGGCGCTGGGGGCCCTGAAACCGTCCTTCGAGCCCCGCGCAACCAGGACCATGGACGCGATCATCGCCATGATCGGTCGCCTGGTCCGCAACAACGCCGCCTATGAGGCGGACGGCCACGTCCTTTTCAATACGCAGGCCTATGGCGACTACGGCAAGCTTTCGGGGCGCACGCTGGACGAAATGATCGCCGGCGCCCGCGTCGAGGTCGCGCCCTACAAGCTGCACGGCGCCGACTTCGTCCTCTGGAAGCCGTCGAAGGCGGGCGAACCGGTCTGGGAGAGCCCGTTCGGGCCGGGACGTCCGGGCTGGCACATCGAGTGCTCGGCGATGATCGAGCAGACGCTCGGCCTGCCCATCGACATCCATGGCGGCGGCAACGACCTGATCTTTCCCCACCACGAGAACGAGATGGCCCAGGGCCTGTGCGCCGATCACGTGCCGGTCTACGCCAACTTCTGGATGCACAACGGCTTTCTGAACATGGGGGCCGAGAAGATGTCCAAGAGTCTCGGCAATGTCGAACTGGTCCACGATCTGGTCAGCCGCTGGCCGCCCGAGGCCCTGCGCTGGGCCCTGCTGGCCTCGCATTACCGCCAGCCCCTGGCGTGGAGCGGCGGCGTCGTCGACCAGGCCAGGAGCGCGCTCGATCGGCTCTACGGCGCCTTGCGGCGAGCCGCGGATGTCGAGCCCAGTGGCGATCAGCCGTCGGCTGCCTTTCTCGACGCGCTCTTGGACGACCTCAACACCCCCAAGGCCAACGCCGAGATGTTCGCCATCGCCCATCGGCTGGAGACCGGCGGACCGGACGAGCGCGCCATCGCCAAGGGCGAGTTGCTGGCCGCCGGGGCCCTCACCGGCTTTTTGCAGGCCGACCCCGAAAGCTGGTTCAAGGGCGGCGGCGACGTCGCCTTCAAGGCCCGCGTCGACGCCCTGATCGACGCCCGCATCGCCGCCCGCGCCGTCAAGGACTACGCCGCCGCCGACCGCATTCGCGCCGAACTGACCGCGCTCAACATCGAAGTCATGGACACCCCGAACGGCGCGACCTGGAAGCTGAAGGGGACGGGGTGATGGAAACGCACTATTCCCTGAACGTCATGGCCGGGTTCTTGGAATCCCGGCCATCCACCCCGCCGAACCCTGGATGGCCGGGACGAGAAAGAGCCCGGCCATGACGGTCCGCGTGGGTTTGACCCCGTGCGCGTGAAGGTCGAGCACAGGATCGGGGTGCGGGCGGCGCCGGAGACGATCTGGGCGCAGATCGCCGACATCGGCGCCTGGGCGGCGTGGAATCCCCTTTATCCGCGCGCAGGCGGGGCCCTGCGCATCGGCGAGCGGCTCAGTCTCGACGTCGCCCTGCCCGGCCAGGCGGTGCGCGCCATCCGCCCCACCGTGGTCGACTGGATCCCCAACGAACAGGTGATCTGGCGACTGTCGACGCTGGGCGGTTTGGTCAAATCGATCCGCTACATCGAAATCGACCAGCTGGGGGAGACCAGCTGCATCCTCTCCAACGGCGAGATTTTCGATGGCCTGCTTGGGCCTAACCTCGCCCAACGCCTGCGCGGCCCCTTGAGGGCCGGCTTCACCGCCATGGGCGAGGCCCTCAAGGCGCGGGCCGAGGCGGCGTTGCGTGAGAGCGGCGGCGGGACTAGCTAGGAAGCCATGATCGACGATCTCTATTCGGCTAAAGTGCTGGCGCTGGTGGCCAATATGCCGAGGGCCGGGCGGCTGGCGCAGCCGGGCGGGTCGGCGGAGAGAATCTCGCGCCTGTGCGGCAGCCGGATCACCGTCGACGTGGTCATGGAGGGCGATCGGGTCGTCGACTTCGCCCAGGAGGTACGGGCCTGCGCGCTCGGGCAGGCCGCCGCCGCGGTGCTCGGGGCCAACGTCATCGGCGCCAGCGTTGATGAAATCGAAATGGCTCGCGATGGATTGCGTGCTATGCTGAAGACGGGCGCGCCCCCGCCCAAGGGTCGTTTTTCGGATCTCGCCGTGCTGGAGCCAGTCAAGGACTATCCGCCCAGACATGCCTCGACGCTGCTGGCGTTCGAGGCCGCGGCCAGCGCATGCGCACAGGCGTTGAGCGTCCAGGAAGCCTCGCGAACTAGTCGCGCCGGCGTGGCCTGACCGGCGTCTGATCCGGGCGCTGGGCTGTAAGACGGCGCCGGCATGAAACTTTACGAGACGTCCGTCAGATGGGGCCACCGCGCCTACAAGCTGACGCTTTCGCCCTGGATCGGGCGCCAGTGCCGCTTCACGCCGACCTGTTCGGACTATGCGGCCGAGGCTCTGATCCTCCACGGGCCGTTGCGCGGCGGATGGCTCGCCGCGCGGCGGCTCGTGCGTTGCCACCCCTGGGGCGGATCGGGCGCCGACCCGGTTCCCCCCACCCGCGCCATGACGCGCGGTGAGAAGCGAGACCGACCATGATCGAACTGACATTTCCCGACGGCCAGGCCCGATCCTTCGGCGACGGCGTCACCGGCCGAGACGTCGCCGCGGCGATTTCCCCTTCGCTGGCCAAGAAGGCCCTCCTGGTGAAGCTGGACGGCGCGCTCATCGATCTCGGCCGGCACCTGGACCACGGCGGCAGCATCGAGATCGTCACCCGCGACGCCCCCGAAGCCCTCGAGGTCATCCGCCACGATGCGGCGCACGTCCTCGCCGAGGCGGTGCAGGAACTGTTTCCTGGAACGCAGGTGACCATAGGCCCCAACGTCGAGGACGGCTTCTATTACGACTTCGCCCGCGATGAGCCGTTCTCGCTGGACGACCTGGCGCTGATCGAGGCGCGGATGCGAAAGATCGTCGACCGCGACGAGCCGATCACGCGCGAGGTGTGGGATCGCGATGAGGCCATCGCCCACTTCGACGCCATCGGCGAGATCTACAAGGCCCAAATCATCCGCGATATCCCGGGCGGCGAGCCGATCAGCGTCTATCGCCAGGGCGGATGGAAGGACCTTTGCCGGGGCCCGCACCTGCCATCGACGCGCCACGTCGGCAAGGCGTTCAAGCTGACCAAGCTGGCCGGCGCCTACTGGCGCGGCGACCAGGCGAACGCCCAGCTGCAGAGGATCTACGGCACGGCCTGGGCCACCGACGCGGACCTTGCCGCCTATCTCACCCGCATCGAGGAAGCGGAGCGGCGTGATCATCGCAAGCTCGGCCGCTCGATGGATCTCTTCCACATGCAGGAAGAGGCCAAGGGCATGGTGTTCTGGCATCCCAAGGGCTGGACGCTCTACCGGACGCTGGAAGATTATGTCCGCCGGGTCACGGAAGCAGCCGGCTACGTCGAGGTCAGGACGCCCCAGATCATGGACCGTTCGCTCTGGGAGCGCTCAGGCCACTGGGACAAGTTCCACGCCAACATGTTCATCTCTGAGACCGAGGAGGGGGAGGTTCTCGCCGTCAAGCCGATGAACTGTCCCGGCCACGTGCAGATTTTCGCGCACGGGCAGCGGTCCTACCGCGAGCTGCCGATCCGGATGAGCGAGTTCGGCGGGCTGCATCGCTATGAGAGCTCGGGATCGCTTCTGGGGCTGCTACGGGTCCGCGCCATGGTCCAGGACGACGGCCACATCTTCTGCACCGACGAGCAGATCGAGGCCGAGTCGAAAACCTTCGTCGCCCTCTTGCAGCGGATCTATCGCGACCTCGATGTCGAGCTGCATTCGATCAAGCTGGCCCTTCGCCCCGACCAGCGGTTCGGAACCGACGCCCAGTGGGACATCGCCGAGGCCAAGCTCGAACGCGCCGCGCGCGCCGCCTTCAACCAGGTGGAGATGCTGCCGGGCGAAGGCGCCTTCTACGGCCCCAAGCTTGAGTTCCATCTGCGGGACGCCATCGGCCGCACCTGGCAATGCGGCACCCTGCAGCTGGACTACATCCTGCCCGAGCGGCTGGACGCCAGTTACATCGGCGAGGACGGCCAGAAGCACCGACCGGTGATGCTGCACCGGGCGATCCTCGGCTCGCTTGAGCGGTTCATCGGCGTCCTGATCGAGCATCATGCCGGCGCCCTGCCCTTGTGGCTCGCTCCGACGCAGGTGGTCGTGGCGACGATCACTTCGGACGCCGACGACTATGCGCTGCGCGCGGCGGACGCCCTGCGCACGGCGGGCCTGCGCGTGGAGACCGACCTGCGCAATGAAAAAGTCGGCTACAAGGTGCGCGAGCACTCCCTGGCCAAGGTCCCGATCATCGCCGTCGCCGGCCGCCGCGAAGCCGAGGAGGGCACGGTCGCCCTGCGTCGCCTGGGCTCCGAAGGCCAGACGGTCATCACGCTGGAAGACGCGGTGAAGCAACTGACCGCCGAGGCCATGCCGCCGGACTTGAGGGGTTAGCTCGCCGCCCTCCGCCCCCTCCACCACCCGCTTCGCGGGCGGTCCTCCTCCCCCGCGGCGCGGCGCTTGCGGAGGAGGAATTTTCCCACACTCCTGCCCCGCAACGCGGGGAACGCAGCGCGGCGCGATCAGCGCCGTGACGGAAGGGGCGCGGGGGCCAAGGCGGCCGATCTACTCTTCCACCTCCGCCGGCCTGACCACGATCACCTGGCCGTCGGCGATGCGCACTTCAGGCACGGCGGACCTGGTGAACGGCGCCCACCAGCTTGGCGCCCCGTCGGCCGGCTCGATCTCGAGAAGGTCGCCGGCGCCGAAGTCGCTTACCGATCGCACGCGCCCAAGGCTGTCGCCCGCGGGCGAAACCGCCGCAAGCCCGATCAGGTCGGCGAGGTAGAACGTGTCGTCTTCAGGCTCGGGCAAGCTGTCGCGGCGGACATAGAGACGCAGGCCGCGCAACACCTGGGCGGCCTCGCGGCTCTCCACCTGCGCGGCGCGGGCAATCAGCGCGCCCTTGACCGCGCGGGCTCCACTCAAGCTCAGCGCCACGCCGCCGTCCTCGCGCAAGAGCGGACCGTAGGCAGTCAGCGACATCGGATCGTCGGTCCAGGCCGTGATCCGCACCTCGCCCCGGACGCCGAACGCGCCGGCTACCTGCCCGACCAGGATCAGGCGGGGAGTCATCCTGCGGGCGTGCGGATTGAAGACTGCGCAATCGTCATTGAAGCCGCGTTCGCCCTATTCCTCCGGCGCGGTTTCGGCGGCTTCTTCCTGCGCGCCCTCGGCGCCGATCTCGGCAATTTCAGCTTCGGCTTCGGCGGTCGGCGCCTGCGCCTCTGCGGTCACCGCGTCTTCAGCGGCTTCGGCCGCGGGTTCCTGCACGGCTTCCTCGGCGGGCGTGACGGCCTCCTCGGCCACCGCCTCAGCGGGAGCCGCCTCTTCGGCCGGCGGCGGGGGAGGGGCGGCGGCGCGGGCGGCCTCGCGGTCGGCGCGCTCCTTCACCCGCTCCTTGGCCTTGGCGTGCGGTTCGCCCTTCTTGGGGTTGGTTCCGTGCTCCCACTTGGCCAGACCTTGGGTGGACAGGAACCTGGCCACCCGATCGGTGGGCTGGGCGCCCTTGGCCAGCCACGCGCCGATCCGCTCGCCCTTGAGCGTCAGGCGGGCCGGATCGTCCTTCTTCAGAAGCGGATTGTAGGCGCCGACCTTTTCGATGAACCGGCCATCGCGGGGCGAGTGGCTGTCGGCGACGACGATCGAATAGTAGGGGCGCTTCTTGGCGCCGCCGCGGGCGAGACGAATCTTCAGCATGATGTTTGATCCTTGGGAGTCAGGGTTTCTTGAAAGGGTTGAAGGTTAATCCAGGGCCGCCGCCGCCGAGCCCCGGGAGGGCCGGGGCGCCGGTTGCGCCGCCGCCCTGAGGCAGGCCCGCGCCCATGGCTTTCAGCTTGTCCATGCCGCCGCCACCGAACATGCCGGCCATGCGGGCAAAGCCCCGGCCACCGTCGCGGGCCATGGCCTTGAAGGCGTCCTGCATCTGGCGATGCTGTTTCAACAGGCGGTTGACGTCAGCCACGTCGACGCCGGCCCCGGCGGCGATTCGGCGCTTGCGCGAGGCGGCGAGAATGTCGGGTTTCTTGCGTTCCTTGCCGGTCATCGAACCGATGATCGCGCGCTGGCGGCGGATCATGCTGTCGGAGACGCCAGACTCGGCGATCTGTTTCTTCACCTGGCGCACGCCGGGCAGAAGCCCCATCACCCCCTCCATGCCGCCCATGCGCTCCATCTGCAGCAGCTGCTGGGCCATGTCCTCGAGGTCGAACTGACCCTTGGCCAGCTTGCGGGCCATGATTTCCGCCTTGGCCTGGTCGAAGTCGGCGGCGGCTTTTTCAACCAGGGCGACGACATCGCCTTGCCCCAGGATCCTTCCGGCCACCCGGCGCGCATCGAAAACGTCGAGGGCGTCGATCCGCTCGCCGGTGCTGAGGAACTTGATCGGCAGGCCGGTGACCGCGCGCATGGAGAGCGCCGCGCCGCCGCGCGCGTCGCCGTCGGCTCTGGTCAAAACCAGGCCGGTCAGCGGCAGGCGTTCGTGGAAAGCCTTGGCGGTGCGCACCGCGTCCTGGCCGGTCAGGCTGTCTGCGACCAGCAGGGTCTCCGCCGGAGCGGCGATGCGGGCGATCTCGGCCGCTTCGCTCATCATCGCTTCGTCGAGGGTCGTACGCCCGGCGGTATCCAATATCAGCACGTCGAAGCCGCCCAGCCGCGCCGCCGACAGGGCGCGGCGGGCGATATCGGCGGGGGCCTGGCCGCTGACGATCGGCAGGGTGTCGACGCCGGCTTCCTTGCCGAGAATGGCCAGCTGTTCCATGGCCGCCGGACGGCGCACATCGAGCGAGGCCAAGATCACCCGCTGGCGCTCGGTCTTCGAGAGGCGCAGGGCCAGCTTGGCAGAGAGGGTAGTCTTGCCTGACCCCTGCAGGCCGGCGACCAGGATCACCGTGGGCGGATTGAGCGCCAGGCGAAGCGGCTCGGCCTCATCGCCGCCCAGCATCTCGACCAGGCCGTCATAGACGATCTTGATCACCTGATCGGCCGGCTTGACCGAGCGAATGACCACCTCGCCCGCCGCCGAGACGCGCGCCTTGTCGATGAATTCGCGCACAACGGAGAGGGCGACGTCGGCCTCGAGCAGGGCCACGCGGACCTCGCGCATGGCCTCGTCGATATCCTTCTCGGTCAGTACGCCGCGGCCGGAAAGCCGGTCGAAGACACCCGACAGCCGCTCTGACAGTCCTTCGAACATGCATGGCCCTTAAAGGGCGCAAACGCCGTTTACCCCCGTGCGCGGATGACGCGGACGGGGGTCCTCGCCGCCCTCGTCCCAGCTAAGCGGGGGTCGTGGCGGAGGAGGCGCTGCTGGCGCTGCGCCGGAAGGGCCGCGTCTATGCGCCGATGGACAGCGGCGGTCAACAACGGGCAGGGTGAGCCGTGGAGCGCCGCGCCTTGCAGTTCGCCGTATTTCTCGCCGCCTGGGTCCCGGTGCTCGGAGGGGCGATGGGGGCGGCGATGGGCGCGAGAGCCTTCGGCGCCTGGCCGGGGGCCGGCGCCGACAGCCACGTGCGCTACCTCTCCGGCCTGCTGCTGGCCATCGGCCTGATTTTCTGGGGCTGCATCCCGGCCATCGAACGACGGACCGTCATCGTCCGCGCCCTGACCTTCGTGGTCGTCGTCGGCGGTCTTTCCCGTCTCGCCGGGTGGGTGCTGGTCGGCGATCCGGGCAGCATGCGCTGGGCCCTGATCATGGAGCTCGGCGTCGCCCCGCTGCTGTGCCTGTGGCAGGCCAGGGTGGCGCGCCTTAATCCTTCTCCCGCGAGACGAGAAGAGTCTTAAACACCCACCGGGAAACCCCGGTCGCGCATCAGGGCGTCGACGGTCACATCCCGGCCCCGGAAACGCCGGAAGGCCTCGCCGGCGTCGATGGTGTTGCCGACGCTCATGATGTCGTCATGCAGGCGCTTGGCGGTCGGCTTGTCGTAAAAGCCGCCCGGCGCCTCGGCAAAGGCTTCCGCCGCGTCGGCGGTCAGGGTGTCGGCCCAGATGTAGTCGTAATAGCCGGCCGCGTAGCCTTCACCGGCGAAGATGTGCCCAAACTGCGGCATCCGGTGGCGCATGACCACTTCGCGCGGCATGCCGATCTCCTCCAGGGTCGCCTTCTCGAACGCGCGCGGCTCGATGGGCGTGGCGCCGGCCAGGTGCGCCTTCATGTCGACGATCGCCGAGGCCAGATATTCCACCGTGCCGAACCCCTCGTTGAAGGTGTGGGCGCGCTTGATCTTGGCCACCAGGGCGTCGGGCATCGCCTCTCCGGTCTGGTGGTGGATGGCGAAGCGGCTGAGCAGTTCGCGCGTCGGCAGCCAGTGCTCGTTGAGCTGGCTTGGAAACTCGACGAAGTCGCGGGCGACATTGGTCCCGGCCAAGGTCGGATAGGCGACGTTGGAGTTGAGCCCATGCAGGGCGTGGCCGAACTCGTGGAACATGGTCACCGCGTCGTCCCAGGAGACCAGGATCGGCTCGCCGGGCGGCGCCTTGATGAAGTTGGCGTTGTTGGAGACGATCGGCGTGATGTCGCCGTCGAACCGTTCCTGGGTGCGGTACTCGCTCATCCACGCGCCCGAGCTCTTGCCCGCCCGGGCGTAGGGATCGAAATACCATAGGCCGACGCGCTGCCCCGCCCGGCGCACCTCGAAGACACGCACATCGCCCTCATAGACCGGCAGGCCGGAAACGGGGGTGAACTCGAAGCCGTAGAGCTGGCCGGCGGCCCAGAACATGCCTTCGCGCAGCTTTTCCATCTGCAGATAGGGCTTGATCTCGTTGTCATCGAGATCGTAGCGCGCCTTGCGCACCTTCTCGGAATAATAGCGGTAGTCCCACGGCTCGATGCGGGTTCCCGGGGCCTCGCGGTCGGCGATCGCCTGCATGTCGGCGACTTCCTCGGCGACCCTGGCCTTGGCCGGGACCCAGACCTTCAGCATCAGGTCCATGGCCGCCTGCGGCGTGCCCGCCATCTGATCGTCGGTGATCCAGTGGGCGAAGGTCGCAAAGCCGAGCAGCTTCGCCTTCTCGGAGCGCAGGGTGAGGATTTCGGAGATGATGGCGTTGTTGTCGTGGGCGTCGCCATTGTCGCCGCGCAGCGTCCACATCCGCCAGCCCGTCTCGCGCAGGTCCCGGCGATCGGAATAGGTCAGGAACGGCTCCATCGACGAGCGGGTGTTGGTGATCAGCCATTTTCCCGCCAGGCCCTTGTCCTTGGCCGCCGCGGTAGCCCCGGCGACCAGCGTTTCCGGCAGCCCGGCGAGGTCCGCCTCGCCGAGGGTCATCGACCAGCCCTCCTCGTCGGCCAGTTCATTCTGGGAAAACTGCGTGCTCAGCGTCGCCAGGCGCTGATTGATCGCCGCCATCCGCGCCTTGCCGGCCGTATCGAGCCCCGCGCCGTACCGGCTGAAATTGCGCCAGGCGACCAGGGTCAGCCGCTGCTGCTCGGGGGTGAGGGAGGAGGTCTGCCGCGCCTCGTACACGGCCTTCACCCGCCCATAGAGGACGCTGTTCTGAACCACCTCATCGGCGAAGGCGGCCAGCACCGGGGCCATCTCCGCTTCGATGGCCTGCATGGCCTTGTCGTTCATCGTCGAGGTGTAAACGCCGAAGACTGCGCCGACCCTGTCCAGCATCCGCCCGCTCGCCTCGAGGGCGGCGATGGTGTTGGCGAAGGTGGGGGCGGCGAGGTTGGCGCAAATGGCCGCCACCTCAGCCCGCTTGGCTTCGATCGCCGCCATCAGCGATGGCTTGAAATCGTCCACGCGGACCTTGTCGAAAGGCGGCGCGCCGCCGTCCGGGCCGCTCCACGGGGCCAGGAGGGGCAGTGAGGTTTGCGGCTGATCGGCCATGGCGGACGCTCCAACTAAGGTGAATGTCGCGGCCGACGCGGCCAGGAAGTGTCGGCGTTGCAAGGCGGCGCTCCGAATAGGGAAGATGTCGGCGCCTCTTCTAGGGCATAGTCGGCCCAAGTCGAGCCACCGCCTCGCGCCCCCTCCACCACCCGCTTTCGCAGGCGGTCCCCCTCCCCCGCGGCGCGGGTGAGGAATTTCTTAAACTCCTGCCCCGCGAAGCGGGGAAGGTGTCGCGGCGCGATCAGCGCCGTGACGGAAGGGGCGCAGGGCCGACCCACCGCATGCTCCGCCGCATGGACGCAGGCGCGCCGCGCCGCTACACCCCCGCCCATGGCGATCGGGGTGTTCGATTCGGGCATTGGCGGCCTTTCTGTGCACCACGCCCTGGTCCGTCGCCTGTCCAGCGCCGACTTTATCTATCTCGCCGATCAGGCCAATACCCCCTATGGCGGCCGGAGCGGCGAGGAGATCGTCGACCTGACCCGCGCCGGCTGCGAGCGCCTCTTCGATCGCGGCTGCGACCTGGTCGTCCTGGCCTGCAACACCGCCGCATCGGTGGCGCTGCGCCGCCTGCAGCAAACCTGGCTGCCCGGCCATCGCCGGACGCTTGGCCGCCCGGTCAATGTGCTGGGCATCATCGTGCCGACCATCGAGGCGGCGACCGGCCTGCCGTGGTCTCACGAGGCCGAAGCTGAGCCCGACCGCAACGGTGAAAAGATCGAACAGGTCGATGTGCTCGGGGTGTTCTCGACGCCGGCCACCGCCGCCAGCCGGGTCTATGAGATCGAGATCGACAAGCGACGGGCCGATGTCGCGGTTTTTTCGGAAGCCTGTCCCACGCTCGCCCGCGACATCGAAGGCGACAGCGACACGGCCGCGCTTCGTCAGACCATCGAAGCCCATGTCCGCGGCCTCGCGCGCCGCATCGGCCGCCCGCCCGACCGCGCCATCCTCGGCTGCACCCATTTCGAGATCACCGCCGACCTCTTCCGCGCCGCCTTGCCGCCCGGCACGCCGCTGATCCACCAGCCGGACGCCACGGCTGACGCCATCGAACGCTATCTCGGCCGGCATCCCGAATACGATCCTGGCTCAGGCGGCGGCCGCGCATTTCTCACCACCGGCCGCCCGGGCGTCCAGAATGGCCTCGTCGAACGCTTCTGGGGCGGGCCGCTCAGCTTCGATGCGGCCTGAAACCCAGAGAACCTCGGCGCTTGCCTACCCCGTTTCCCTACCTTGCCGCCCGTCCCCGGAGTGGTGCTTGTTCAGGATCCACCCGCGGATCGTCCCCAGGGGTGTAAACCCGAGGCGCTCGAGGATCGGGCGGCTGGTCTCGCGCGCATCGACGGTAAGAAACCTGTGGCCGCTGCGCGCCGCAAGTTTGGCCCGGGCCGCAACCATGGCCCGATAGACGCCCCGCCCGCGCCAGGCCGGCGCCACGCCTCCGCCCCACAGTCCCGCGAAGGCGCAGCCCGGCTGCGCCTCGAGGCGGCTCGCGCCGATCGGTGTTCCATCGGCGTAGGCGACGTAGAGGCGAAGCGCCGGGTCTTCCAGACTGGCGGCGATGTCGGCCCGCGACCAGTATTCGGCAAAGGCGGAGCTTGCCGCGCTGACATGATCGGCCAGGCCCGCCGCATCCGTAACCTGCCGGATGTCAATCCCGGACGGCGGGTCGGCCTCAAGGCTTGATTCCTCCAGGTCGAAGACCAGAAAAGTCTCCGCCTCGTCGGCGATGAAGCCAGCTTCGCTCAGCAAGGTCTCCAGCCCCGGCGGGCGGTCGTGGGAATAGACTTTCCACTCGACCTCGCCGCCGAGCCCGCGAAAGAAGGCCGCCTCCCGCGCGACGATGGCGGCCGCGGCGGCGCTGGGAAACTGCCACCAGGTGATGAAATTGTAGGCCCCGGTGGTTCTGAGCACGCCGTCCGTCCACGCGCGCGTCACCCCGGCCACGGCCGGCGGATCGGCGCGCACCTCGGCGTCGTAGCGGGCGAGGATGCTCGCCCCGTCCATCAATCCATCAGCTTGCGAGTCAGGTAGGCGAATTCCAGCGCCACGCGCTCGGCCTGTTCCTGCAGGTTGGCCGAGGCCGCGTGGCCGCCATCGGTGTTTTCGAAATAGAGAAACGGCAGGCCCATCGCCTGCATCAGCGCCGCCATCTTGCGCGCGTGGACCGGGGTGACGCGGTCGTCCTTGGTCGAGGTGACGAAGAACGGCTCTGGATAGGCGACGCCGGCCTTCAGGTTTTGATAGGGCGAGATCCCGCGCAGGAACGCCCGCTCGTCAAGGTTCGCGACGCTGCCGTATTCGCCGACCCAGGAAGCGCCGGCCCCGATCTCTTCGAAGCGCATCATGTCCAGGAGCGGCACCTGGATGACCACCGCATGCCACAAATCCGGATGTTGCTCGAACTCGACGCCCATCAACAGGCCGCCGTTGGAGCCGCCCTCGATGCCCAGGCGCCGGGGCGAGGTTATCCCACGCGCGATCAGATCTTTGCCGACGGCGGCGAAGTCGTCGTAGATTCGCTGGCGATGGGTCTTCAGGCCCGCTTCGTGCCAGGCGGGCCCGAACTCGCCGCCGCCGCGGATATTGGCCAGCACATAGACCCCGCCCTTTTCGAGCCACAGCTTGCCGATGGCGGCCGAATAGCTGGGCAGCATCGAAAGCTGGAAGCCCCCGTAGGCGTAGAGCAGGGTCGGGTTCGCGCCATCCAGCTTCATGTCCCTCGGATGAACCACGAAATAGGGGATCATCGTCCCGTCGCTGGAGGCGGCCTCAAACTGATCGACGTTGTCGCGCGAGGCGTCGAAGCGGGCCGGCAGGGCCTTGATCGCCGCCTCCTGGCCGCTCGCGGCGTCCGCCTGAAAGAGTCGGGTCGGAACGAGGAAGCTTTCGACCTCGAAGTAGAGCGCGTCAGTGAGTTCGCCCGCCGCGGCGATGGTCACCGAGGCGTTGGCGGCGACCGGCAGGCGCGCCTGAACCCACCCGTCGCCCTGGCGTGAAAAACTGATCAGGCCGCCGCGAACATTGTCGTAGAGCGCGGTGGTCACCCGCGAGCGCGTCACGGCCACCTGCTCGATCGACTGCCGGGGTCCCGGCGCGATCAACAACTCGACGCGGCCGCTATCGCCGCGCTCGAGCGCCTTCAGGTCAAGCGCGATCAGCGAACCCGAGGGCAGCTGCGCGCCGCCGGCCGGTGTCCAGTCCTCTTTGAGGGTGACGATCATCCGCCCATCGATCAGCCCCTCGACCGAGGCTTTCAGCGGCAGGGGCAGCCTGACGAGGCCGCCCGGCGTCAGCAGGAAGAACTCGTGCTCGAAAAAGCTCACCCCCCGCTCGATGACCACCGCCTTTTCGCCCTGAGCATCACGCAAGACCAGCGGATTGACCGCTACGTCGGTCGGCATACCGCGAAACACCTCGTGGGCCTGATCGAGGCTCTGGCCGCGCCGCAGCGTCTTGACCACGAAGCCGTAGCCGGACGCGGTCATGGTTCCCGGCCCCCAGTCGCGCGTAAGGATCAGGGTGTCTTCGTCCAGCCAGTCGCTGGTTTCCTTGCTGTGCGGCAGATCGAAGCCGCCGGCTACGAAACGCTTGGTCGCCAGGTCGAACTCGCGCACCCGCACCGCGTCCTCGCCGCCATCCGAGAGGGCCACCAGGCACAGCCGGTATTGCGGCTGGAGACAGTTGGCTCCCTTCCACACCCAATTGGCCTTCTCGGCCGCGGACAGGGCGTCGATGTCGAGCACCGTCTGCCAGGCGGGCGCGGCGCCCGCGTAGCTGGCCGGGTTTGCGCGCCGCCAGAGACCCCGGACGTTGGCCGGGTCCTGCCAGAAATTATACACGGCATCGCCAATCAGCTCAGGCTCCGGAATGCGGTCGGCGGCGTTGACGATGTCCAGGGCCTGGCGGTGCAGGCGCTCGTAGCGGGGATCGCCCTTGAGCACCGCCAGGGAGCGAACGTTCTCCTCTTCCACCCACGCCAGGGCCCGCGGGCTCTCCATCTGCTCGAGCCACAGATAGGGGTCGGCGGGGGCGGGGGTCTGGGTCAAGGCGGTCGTCCCGGCGACAAGGGCAAGCGCGGCGGCGGCCGCGGCGGTAAGGCTTGAGCGCATGCGCGCAGCTTTTGGCCGCGCCGCAAGCGCCTGTCCAGGGCGGTTCGAGCCCCTTAAGGCGGCGCCGGACGCCGCGCGCCGATCAGGCGATAGGCGTAGCCATCGTTTTGCGGCGAGTGGACATAGTCATAGATGCGCACGAAGTCCGCGTGCTCGGTCTTCATCAGCCGGTCCCAGAAGCGGAAATACAATCCGTAGTTCGAGTTTGAAGTGGCGTGGTGCAGGTCGTGATAGATGGATCCGGCCACCCAGCCGAAGCGCTTGTCGGTCACCAGCCAGCGCGGAAACACATCCATGCCCGAGTGGATGGCCACATTGTGGATGATCTCGACAAAGGCGAAAAACACGATCGTCGCCGTGGTGGCGGGAAAGAAGGCCACATAGAAGACCACGAACGAGCCCTGCACCAAGGCTTCGGGAATGGCGAATGAATAGGCCGTCCACGGCGTCGGCGCGCGCGACTTGTGATGCTCCCAGTGCATGAAGGTGAACAGGCCGCGCAGGTGCATCAGCCGGTGGGTCCAGTAGAAATAGGCGTCGTGAACCACCAGGATCAGCGGAAAGCTCAAGGCCAGCTGCCAGGTTGGGATGGTGTGTCCAAGGTTGAACGCGATGCCGAACGCCAGGGCGCCGACGCGGAAGACCACCTGGGCAAACTGGAACACCGCAAGGGTGATGGTAGAATCGACGATCTCCCGGCGCATCTGCGCGACCTTGGCCACGCCGCGCCTGATCCGAAAACGAAAAACGCCGACCCTGTGCAACAGCGCCACCACCGCGAACATCGCCCCGGCGAACACCAGATAGCCCAGCAACTCCACCAGCAGGGTGTCGCGCAGATGCCCGGCGTTGTGATGGAACATCGCCATCAGCGGCAAGGCGCGATAGTGCAACCCACTCATAGGCGTTCACGAATCTGGATGATGATGAAAAGTCCCCGGCGGCGGCCAGCCGTCCAACGCCCGGCGTCGCGGTCAAGCCAACTGATGGCGCCTTTCGCTCGCCAAGTCGATCCCGCGCCGTTGGCCGCCCCGCGCCCCGAATTCGGTCGCGTCTAGCCGTGCGCGATACCAACCGTCCAGCTTTTGGCCGAAACCTCGCCTGGATGCTTGAGGCCCTGGCCTACGACATCGCCGCTGGCGCGCTTCGGCTGCTCACCGTCGATGCGGCATCGGCGTTGGTCGGGGCCTTACTGCGCCGGATCGGCCCGCTGACCGGCGTCCAGCGCACTGTGGACCGCAATCTGCGCCTGGCTTTCCCTGAGATGTCGGCCGACGAGCGGCTGGCGCTCTCACGCACGCAATGGGAAAACTTTGGCCGCTTCTGCGCCGAGTTCACGATGATGGATCGCCTCACCCCGGCCAGCGGCCGCATCGAAGTGGTCGGCGCCGAGCACCTGAAGGCGATCGTCGATGGCGGCGGTTCGGCGGTGTTCGTCTCCGGCCACTTCGCCAACTTCGAGGTCATGCCCGCCGTTGGCCTGGCGGCCGGAGTCAATTGCCAGATCACCTATCGCGCGGCCAACAACCCCTATATCGACCGGCGCTTCCTGCGCACCCGCCAGAAGTATGGCGTCCGCTATTTCGCCCCCAAGGGCATCGACGGCTCCCGCGAGCTGCTTGAGGCCCTCAAGCGCGGCGAATCGGTGGCGCTGTTGAACGACCAGAAATTCGATGAGGGCCTGCCGGCGCTGTTCTTCGGCCATCTCGCCTATACCGCCGCCGGCCCCACCAGGCTGGCGCTGCGCTCCACCGGGCGATTGCACATGGCGTCGATCGAGCGACTGCGAGGGGCCCGCTTCCGGGTCATCTTCCATGAGCCCTTGGTCCTCACGCGCACCGGCAGTCGCGCCGCCGACCTCGCCGCCGGCGTCGATCAGGTCAACGCCTTCATCGAGGCCCGTGTGCGCGAACGCCCCCAGGACTGGTTCTGGGTCCACAAGCGCTGGGCCCCCTCCGCCTACGCCACCCTGGGTGCCTAACTACGAGGCAATTGGGCATTGGTGCGGATCGATGCGGGGCGCGCTATACCCCGTCGATGAGCCATCCGTTCGTCAAGATGAACGGGCTCGGCAATGACTTTGTCGTCGTTGAGGCCCAGGGCGCGCCGTTTTCACCTGCCGCGGAAGAGGTGCGCGCCATCGCCGATCGCGCCGGCGGGATCGGCTGCGATCAGCTCATCGTCCTTTCGCCCAGCGACGGGTCCGATGTGCGCATGCGCATCTGGAACGCCGACGGGCACGAGGTCGAACGGTGTGGGAACGCCGAGCGCTGCGTCGGCTGGCTGATCATGCAGGCGTCGGGTCGCCAGAGCGCCAGCATAGAAACCGGCGGCCGACGGCTCGAGGTCCGGGACGCCGGCCAGCGCGCGGTCACCGTCGACATGGGCCTCCCCGGGCTCGACTGGCGCGACATCCCCCTGGCCGAGGAGATGGATACCGCCCGCATCGAGCTTCAGGTCGGCCCCATCGACGCGCCGATCCTGCACACGCCAGGGTGCGTGTCTTTCGGCAATCCCCACGTGGTCTTCTTTGTCGAAGACGCCGACGCCGCGCCCGTGGCCAAGGTCGGGCCGATGATCGAACACCACCATCTGTTCCCCGAGCGCGTCAATGTCGGCTTTGCCCAGGTCAAGGCCCACGATCGTATCCGCCTGCGGGTCTGGGAGCGCGGCGCGGGCCTCACGCAGGCCTGCGGCACCGGCGCCTGCGCCGCCCTCGTCGCCGCCCACCGCCGCGGCCTCGCCGGCCGCGCCGCCACGCTCGAGCTCGACGGCGGCGAACTGGCTATCGACTGGCGCGCCGGCGACGGCCACGTGCTGATGACCGGCCCAACCGCGGTGGAGTTCACCGGGGTCTTGCCGTGAGTTTGGATGTCGTCACCTTCGGCTGCCGGCTGAACGCCTGCGAGTCCGACGTCCTACGCGCCCAGGCGACCGCCGACGGCGTCACCGACGCGGTGATCTTCAACACCTGCGCGGTCACCGGCGAGGCGGTGCGCCAGGCCCGCCAGGCGATCCGCAAGGCGCGCCGCGAGCAGCCGGCCAGCGCGATCATCGTCACCGGCTGCGCGGCGCAGATCGACCCGGCGGCATTCGCGGCCATGGACGCGGTCGACCTTATCGTCGGCAACGCGGAAAAGTCGGCGCCCGGCGCCTTTGGCCGCGCCGGTCCGCGCGTGCGGGTCGGCGACATCATGCGGTCCCGCCAAGCCGCTGCCTCCGTGGTCCAGCCGCCCCAGAAGCGGGCTCGGGCCTATGTCGAGATCCAGAATGGTTGCGACCACCGCTGCACCTTCTGCGTGATCCCCTTCGGACGCGGCAATTCGCGCTCGGTTCCGGCCGAGAGGGTGATCGAGCAAGTGCGGACCCTGGCCGCCGCCGGCTGCGCCGAGGTGGTGCTGACCGGCGTCGACCTGACCAGCTGGGGCGCCGATCTGCCGGGCGCACCGAGCCTGGGCGACCTTGTCGCCGACATTCTGCGACGGGTCCCTGAACTGAGGCGCCTGCGCCTGTCGTCCATCGACGCAGCCGAGATCGACGACGCCCTGATGGCCTGCCTGGCCGATGAGCCGCGCCTGATGCCGCATCTGCATCTTTCCCTGCAGGCCGGCGACGACCTGATCCTCAAGCGGATGAAGCGTCGGCACAGCCGCGCCGACGCCTTGAACTTGATCGCCGCCGTGCGCGCCCTGCGCCCCGACGCCGCCTTCGGCGCCGATCTGATCGCCGGCTTTCCAACCGAAAACGAAGCGGCGTTCGAGAACAGCCTTTCGCTCATCGACGCGGCGGGTCTCTCGTTCCTGCACGTCTTCCCCTATAGCCCCCGCCCCGGAACTCCCGCCGCGCGCATGCCCCAGGTTGCGCCGGCTACCGTCAAGGCCCGCGCCGCCGTTCTGCGCGCCGCCGGCGAGAGCGCCCTTATCCGCCATCTGGACCGCCAGACCGGCCGAAGCGTCCGCGCCCTGGTCGAACGACCCGGCCTCGCCCGCGCCGAGGACTTCACCCAAATCGCCTTCGAGGGCGAAGCCGCGCCGGGAACCGTGATCACCGGCGCGATCACCGGCCACGACGGCCGTCGCGCCAACATGAACGCACGGAAGATCGCGGTATGACCACCACACCGCTGACCGGCGGCTGCCAATGCGGCGCCGTGCGCTTCGCCATCGATGGCGCTCTGGGTCGACCGGGAATTTGCCATTGCCGCATGTGCCAGAAGGCCGTGGGCGGTCCGTTCGGCTCGTTCGTAACCGCCCCGGGTTTGCGGTAGACGCGCGGGGAGCCCAGACGATTCCAGAGTTCCGACAAGGCCTCCCGCGGCTTCTACGCGGCCTGCGGCACGCCGCTGAGCTTCGAATGGCGGGGCGAGCCGCCCGAGATCTCCATCGGCGCCTTTGACGATCCAGCCACCATCGGCCCGGCCTTCCAGGTGTCTGTCGAGAGCCGCTTGCCGTGGTTCGCCTCCCTGGCGGCCCTGCCCGAACGGTCAGGCGCGCCGCCGCCCTCGCAGGCCGGCGTGGTTTCCCACCAGCACCCCGATCACGACACCGACCGCTGGCCCCCGGCCTGACGCCCCGCTAAGACCTCGCCGATGATCGCATCCAGAGTGAACCACGAACCCCACGAACCGCGCGCTGCGGAGCGCGGCCTTCCAGGCCGCATGCGGGCAGGATGCCCGCGCTCCGGACAGTCCGCCCTCGCCCCCTGCCATGTTCGTGTCGTTAGTGACGTTCGTGGATAAAAGACACTGCAACCGATGACTGCCCCGCAACGCGGCTGGCTTTCGCGGCTGACCGACGGGCTGTCGCGCACCTCGCGGCAGATGACCGCCCAGGTCGCCCAGGTGCTCGTCGCCCGACCGCTCGACCAGGAGCGCCTCGATGCGCTCGAGGAAATGCTCATCGAAGCCGACCTCGGCCCGCACGCCGCCAGCCGTATCACCCAGGCCTTCGCCGACCAGCGGTTCGGCAAGTCGTGCGGCGAGGATGAGGTCAAGGAGGCGCTCGCCGCCGCCGTGGCCGCCGAGCTGACCCCGCGCCAGGGCCGCTTCGATCCGCTGTCGGGCCCGCGGCCCTATGTCGTCCTCTTCATCGGCGTCAACGGCTCTGGCAAGACCACCACCCTTGGCAAGATCGCCGCCGACCTCACCGGCCGGGGGGCCAGGGTGCTGATCGCCGCCGGCGACACCTTCCGCGCCGCCGCGGTCGAGCAGCTGCACGTCTGGGCGACGCGCGCCAAGGCCGACTTCATCTCCAGGCCCCACGGCGCCGACGCCGCCGGCCTGGCGTTCGACGCTTTCGAACGCGGACGGACCGAGGGCTACGATGTGGTGCTGATCGATACCGCCGGCCGTATGCAGAACAAGCAGGGCCTGATGGACGAGTTGACCAAGGTGATCCGTGTCCTGCGAAGGCAGGATCCCGACGCGCCGCACGAGGTGCTGCTGGTGCTGGACGCCACCGTCGGGCGCAACGCCCTTGCCCAGGAAAACATCTTCGGCAACGCCATCGGCGTCACCGGCATCGTCATGACCAAGCTCGACGGCACCGCGCGGGGGGGAGTGCTGGTGCCGGTCGCCCAGGCTTCCGATTCACCGATCAAGTTGATCGGGGTCGGCGAAGGGGTCGAGGATCTTCAGGCCTTCGACGCCGCCGCCTTTTCCCGCTCCCTGGTCGGACTGGCGCCGGCCAATGACTGAGCCCGCCCGCAAGGCCCCGCCCGCCCTGCGCTGGGTGATCGACGGCGCGCCGGCGGTCGCCTTCCTGGTGGTTATTCTGGTCACCCACAATTTTCGCACCGCGACATGGTTCGTGGTCGGCGGCGCGGTTCTCGCCCTGGCGATTAGCCTGATCTTCGAGCGACGCATCGCGCCGCTGCCCGCCGTGACCGGCGCGCTGGCTATCGCCTTCGGCGGGGCCAGCCTGATCTTCCATCGCGCCGACATCCTGCAGATGAAGATGACCATCGTCGATGCGGCCCTCGGCACCGCTCTGCTGGGCGGCCTGGCCATCGGCAGAAACCCGCTCAAGCTGCTCCTCGGCGGCGCCTTCGAGCTCGACGACCGCGCCTGGAAGGTGCTGGCCGTGCGCTACGCCCTGTTCTGGTGGGCCTGCGCCGGCGCCAACGAGTTCGTCCGCCGCACCCAGTCGCAGGAAACCTGGGCCACCTTCCGCGTCGCGGTGTTGATCGCCGCCGTCGTCTTCGCGCTCGCCCAGACCCCCTATCTGCTCAAGCACAGCCGCGAGGCCAAGGACATCGATCCCCCCGAACCCCCCGATCCGGGATTTTGACCTAAAATTCTTCCCCCTCTACCTGGGGGAATTACCGGCGAAGCCGGGGAAGGGGGCTTACCTGTTGCGCAAAACCCCCTTCGTCTCGGCGCGAAGCCGCGCCGATCCACTTCCCCCAGATAGAGGGGGAAGAGGGTGCAAGACGTCCACGGATCATCTGTCGTCAAAATGACTTGAAAGGCCGATAGGTGGGAAAGCTTCGCGGCGCGGAGGGAGGGCAGAGACATGGCCAAGCACAAGGGCAAGTCCGACGCGGTGGGACTGAACGCCTCGGCGACGCATCTCTTGCACAGGGCCCTGCGCCTGGCGCTCGATTTCCACGCGGAGGCGGCCGGAGAGGGCGCGGTCACGCAGCGCCAGCTGACGGTCCTGGCGGCGGCGGGCGCGGCATCGGGCCTGACCCAGAACGATCTCGTCCGCGCCACCGGCATCGACCGTTCGACCCTGGCCGAGCTGGTCGCCCGGATGCTGAAGCGCGGCCTCCTGGAGCGCCGGCGTTCGGCCACCGACGCGCGCGCCAACACCGTCAGCCTTTCGGCCGCCGGCCGCTCGGCCCTGGCCGCCGGAGCGGGGCCGTCGGCCGCCGCCGATGCGCGCCTGCTAGGCCTGCTCAGTCCCAAGAAACGCGAGACCTTTCTCAAGACCCTGAACGCACTGGCCACGGCGGCGGATCAGCCCGCCAAGACCAAGGCCGCCAAACCAGCCAAGCCGAAAAAGAAGAAACACAAGAAAGCCCGCAAGACCCGCGACGTCGGCGCGTAGGGCGCGCCCCCTCCACCACCCGCTCTCGCGGGCGGTCCCCCTCCCCCGCGGCGCTGCGCTTGCGAGGGAGGAATTTTCCTAAACTCCTGCCCCGCAACGCGGGGAAGGTGGCGCGGCGCTTTTGCTTGCGCCGTGACGGAAGGGGCGCAAGACCCCTACCGCGCCGCCGTCTGCAGCATCTCCTCCGCCTCGGCGGCGGTGATCGGTTCGGCGAGTTTGGCGCGGATGACGCCGTGGGCGTCGACGGCGTAGGTTTCCGGCACGCCGGTGACGCCGAACTCAATCCCCGCGCGGCCGTCGCGATCGCTGAGCACCGCCTGGTAGGGATCGCCAAAACGGGTCAGGAACGCCTTGGCCGCGTCGGGCTGGTCCTCGTAGGCGACGCCGATCACCTTGACCCCCTCGGCCTTCAGCGCCATCAGCGCCGGCGCCTCCTGCGCACACGGTCCGCACCAGGAGGCGTAGAAATTGATCAGCGCCGGCCCCGTGGCCAGGCCCCGGATCGGCGACGGCGCGCCTCCGGCCAGCGGCGGCAGGCTCAAGGCCGGAACCGGCTTGCCGACCAGCGCCATCGGTATGACCTTGGGATCGTGGTTGAGGCTATAGCCCCAGAAGAGCGCGATCAGCGCCATGAGGGCGGCGATGGGCAGGATGGCCGCCAGCCGCCTCACCCGCCGCGCGTCCCTTCCAGTTCCCGCGCCCGGCGGCGCCAGCGGCGCGTTCGCAAGGCGGTGTCGAGGATCATCCAGGCGAAGGCTGCCGCGCTCACGCCGTAGGCCGGCCAGATGAAGACAGCGTATTTGCCGGCGTGGACGAGGAGCTGGCTCATCGCGCCGCCTGCACGGCCAGGGCCCCGGCCCGCCGCCGCCACACCTCGCCCCGGGTGCGCACCATCCACAGGGCCCCGAACGCGGCGGTATAGCCGATGCCGGTCAGCGCCAGCGGCAGCAGGTACACCGGCGCAAGGGTCGGGCCCCCGGGGCGAAAGATCGACTCGCCCTGGTGCAGGGTGTTCCACCAGTCGACCGAATATTTGACGATCGGCAGGTTGATCAGCCCGATCAGGGCCAGGATCGCCGCGGCCCTGCCGGCCTTGGCCTCGTCGTCGATGCTGGCGCGCAGGCCCATGTAGCCGACGAAGAGCAGAAACAGCACCAGGACCGAGGTCAGCCGCGCGTCCCACACCCACCACGTCCCCCACATCGGCCGGCCCCAGAGCGATCCGGTGACCAGGGCCAGCAGGGTGAAAGTCGCCCCCAGCGGCGCCGCCGCCCTGGCCGCCGCATCGGCAAGGCCATGGCGGAAAACCAGGAAGAAGAAGCTTGCGGCGCCGAGGCAGCCATAGCTCAGCATCGCCACCCAGGCGGCCGGCACATGCACGAACATGATCCGCACGCTCTCGCCCTGTTGATAGTCGGGCGGGGCCCGAAGGCCGAGGGTGAGGCCCGCCCCGATCAGGGCCACGGCCAATCCCGCCAGCACCGGCGCCGCCCAGCGCGAAAAGGCCATGAACCGATGCGGATTGGCCAGGGCGGCGATCATGGGAAGGTGGCTTAAAGTGTTTCGCGGGCGAGGGGGAGTGGGTCTCTCTTTAGCCCCTTCTCCCACTGGGAGAAGGAGGGGCCCGCCGCCGCAGGCGGTGGGAAGATGAGGGGTTAGAACGCAGGCCGCGTAACCCCTCACCCTCCCACGTCCCTGCGGGACGCGGGCCCCTCCCTCTCCCTCTGAGAGAGGTGTTCCTACCCGAAATAGCCGCCGTCGCGCATGTCGGCGAGCAATCCCGCTTCGCGGGGGCGCCAGCCCAGGGTCTCGCGGGTGAGGACGCTCGAGGCCGGACCATCAATTCCCGCCAGCATGCCCATCCAGCCGAAGTGCGCGAACGCCGCGTCGGCGTCGATTCCGCGCACCGGGAGGCCAAGCCCATCGCCGATGGTCTGCGCGATCTCGCGCATCGCTATGCCCTCCTCGGCCACCCCATGCAGCCG
This sequence comes from Caulobacteraceae bacterium, assembly GCA_036511515.1. GTDB lineage: Bacteria > Pseudomonadota > Alphaproteobacteria > Caulobacterales > Caulobacteraceae > Acaudatibacter. The sequence goes on from DATCCB010000045.1 coordinate 77,696, forward strand.
GGCGCCGGGCGCCGCGTCCTCCAGCGCCAGCCGAAACAGCCGCGCCGCGTCCAGGCGGTGCACCGCGGGCCAGCGGTTGGCGCCGTCGCCGACGAAGGCGGCGAAACCCGTGCGCCGGGCGATGTCGATCAGCTGCGGAACGAACCCTTTATCGCCCCGACCGTGGACGGTCGGCGAGAGGCGCACCACGCTGGACCGCACGCCGCGGCCCGCGAATTCCAGCACCACCTCGGACATCCGGCCAAAGCTCCCGGGCGGGACCCGATCTTCCTCCGTCGCGGTGCGGTCGGGCGCCAGCATCAGGGTTCCCGACGCCGCCACCAGGGGCTTGTCCGTACCCTCCAGCGCCTCCGCCATCGCCTCCAGCGCCAGCCGGTCGATCTGGGCATTGGCCGCGTATTGGGAAAAATCGTGGATGAAGGCGGTGTGGATCACCCCGTCGCAAGCCCGCGCGCCGGCGGCGAGGCTGTCGGTATCCGTGAGCTCCCCCCTGTGCGCCTCCACCCCCGCCCGGGCCAGGGCCTGCGCTGCGGCGTCCGTGCGCGCCAGCCCGAGCACCCGATGGCCGGCGCCCAGCAATTCCGGCACGATCGCAGAGCCGATGAACCCCGTGGCCCCGGTTAGGAAAACCCGCATGCTGAAACTCCTCCCAACTCCGCCCACCCCCGCGCAGGCGGGGGTCCCGTCTTCTCTATGTGCTCAAGAGGCCTGTTGGCGCACGCCGACACAGCCGCGCAACAGGGGGTTCGCTTACCCGAGCGCATTTCTGCACGCCGCGGCCATAGCGAAGGGCGCCAGCGCGACGACCGCCAGGGCGTAGGCGGCCAGGAGCGCCAGGGCCGGAATCCAGTCGCCGCCGACTGCGAAAGCTTCGATCGCGGCGCCGCCGAAGATTACGGGGGGGGTGAGGAGGGGGAGGACGATGACGGCGATGAGGAGGCCGCCGCGGCGGCTGGCGAGGGCCAGGGCCGCGCCGGCGCCGCCGAGGAAGGCGAAAGCGAGGCCGCCGATGGCGGCGGTGATGAGGATCATCGGCGCTGCGGTGGGGGGCGCGCCGAGGGCGATGGCGGCGATGGGGGCGGCGACGGCTAGGGGCGCGCCGGTGGTCAGCCATTGGGCCAGGCATTTGATTGCGGCGACCGCCTCCAGCGGCACGGGGCCGAGGGCCAGGAGGTCGAGGGCGCCGTCCTCGAAGTCGCGCTCGAACAGGCGCTCTAGCGACAGGAGGCTGGCCAGGGCCAAGGCGACCCAGGCGACGCCGCCGGCGACGGCGGCGAGGCGCCCGGCGCCGGCCCCGATGGAGAGCGGCATGAGGGTGGTCACGGCGGCGCAGAAGCCGAGGGCCAGCAGAGGACCGCCGCCGCGTCCCCAGGCCAGGGCCAGCTCGCGGCGGAAGAGGACGGCGAGCGCGCTCACGCGGCGATCTCCACGGTCCTGGCGGCGATCGGCAGGGGGTCGTGGACGGCGGCGAGGATCAGGCCGCCGCCGTCCAGATGCGCAGCCATCACCTCGCCGATCAGGGCGCGGCTCGCGGCGTCCAGCCCGGCCAGGGGTTCGTCGAGCAACCAAAGGGCGCGCGGCGAGGCGATCAGGCGGCAGAGGGCCAGGCGCCGCTTCTGGCCGGCGGAGAGCTTGCGCACCTCGAGGTCGAGCACGCGCGCCAGGCCCAGCCGCTCCGCCGCCGCATGCGCCGCGTCCGCGCTCGCCCCCGTCCAGCGAGCCTGGAATACCAACTCATCGCCGGCGGTGCGACCGCCTTTCAGCCCGTCCTGGTGGCCGATCAGGTGGCAGTGGGCGCGCCGCGCCTCGTCGGCGTCAGGCGGGCCTTCGAAAACGATCCGTCCGGCCAGCGGCGCGATGAATCCGGCGACGGCGCGCAGCAGACTGGTCTTGCCGACCCCGTTGGGGCCGGTCAGGGCTACCGCCTCGCCGGCCGCGAGGGCCAGGTCGAAGCTCGAAAACAGCACCCGATCGCCGCGCTGGATGGCCAGGGATTCGATGGCCAGGCGGGTGATCACCAACCCTTCTCCCCCCGGAGCGCGGGCTTCCAGCCCGCCCTTGCCCGTAGCCGGTCGCCGCGATGGTTCAGAAAGAGCGGGCTGGAAGCCCGCGCTCCGGGAGAGGGGCCGCCTTGCGCCCCTTCCGTCACGGCGCGAGCAAGAGCGCCGCGCCACCTTCCCCGCTGCGCGGGGCAGGAGTTCAGATAACTCCTCCCTCGCAAGCGAAGCGCCGCGGGGGAGGGGGACCGCGACGGCGCAGCC